>CAYSGF010000268.1:0-1943 GCA_964430275.1 uncultured Gemmatimonadaceae bacterium | reverse complement strand
CGTGAAGTCGTTCCGCGCGAGATGGCCGGGATCCCGTCGAACGGCCGCGAGAACCTCACCGACAATACCGGGTGGCACGGTCCAGGTCGGATTCAGATCCAGGTAGCGCACGGCAGCGCGAAAGACCGGGGTCGTTGTGCTCGTGGCACCAACCACCGCCCGCGACTCGAAAATGACCGAGCCCTCCCGAACCAGGTAGACTTTGGCGCCGGCAATGTTCACGGCAAGGAAGGAGTCCGGCAGGTCGTGCGCGATCCACCGTGCACGCTCGAGGTTCGCTCGCACCTGCTCGATGCGACGTTCGACCGGCACGTTCAGTTCGGCCAGCGTGGCAGGCCCGACGATGCCGTCCTCGTTCAGGCCGTGACGGTGTTGAAACGTACGCACGGCCGCCTCGAGCGCCGCGTCGAAGCGCACTGCCGAGCCTCCACCCGCAATGTCAGCGTATCCCTCCGCCGTGAGGCGCCGGCGCAGCAAGGCAACGCGCTGGTCGACGCTGTCGCGCCGCAACGAAGCGCCGGCCGGGAGTGTGACCCAGCCGCCCGCGCGTTCGATTCCGCGCAGGCCGGACAGGGCTGCAGCGAGACCGCGGTAGACGAAATGATCGGGCCGCAGCGCATCCACGCCAGTCGCAACGCGTCCCGAGCGGATCATGTTCCGGAGCGCACTCGTGCCGGGCTCGGGATTCGCCCGCGGTTCACTGCTCGCCGATGGGCGCGATGAACTCGACCTGCCGTAGCGCAGGTCGTGCGTCAAGCGGATGAGCGCGTGCGTGCGAAGGAGGTCGAGGCGCGCTGCGGTTCGTGGTGTTGGCGGAGCAGCGGCGAGCGCCGCGATCTCGGCCTCGTGGTAGGCTGTCGGGTGCAGCCCGTCTGCCTCGCTCGCACGAACCACGGAATCCAGTTCCGCGGCGGTGCCCGGGTTCGTCCAGAGCGGCTGAAGCGCGTTCTGCTCGTACAGCTCCACGATCGCGGAAGCATCTGTCAGGTCCACGCCTTCCACACGGATGCGCCCGTCCGCGCGCAGAGCATCGATGTGGCTCTCCAGTTCGCGGGCCACCGGCGTCTGCGCCAGGCCGGGATTCGCGGCGATCACGGATGCCAGGAGCGCCGAGCTCAGCGCGCGCACCATCCTGCCCTCTCGAATGCTCTGGTATGCTCGTCCCGTACTCGCGCACGCCCCGCCGTGCGCAAACCGAGGCGTGGTCCATACCAACGTGCGGAGTACGAAACGCCCCCGCCAGTCCGACCTACAGCACCGGGTGTAGGGGAATTCCCGCTACAGCAGGCCCGCCACGAGTCGGATTTCGCATGTCACCGAGCAGGTAGTCGATCACCTCCGACGCCGCAAACGACGAGCGCGCGCCCAGGAACGCTCTCATGCGCAGGAGATCGTCGCCGCTGGTGATGAGGGCGCGCTCGCGGGTTCGATTGCGCAGCTGTGCGTGGCCGATGTTCGCCATCAGTCCGTTGCACAGGCATTTGCGCCCCGCGGCGTCCGCGGCGGTGCCGCCCTTGCCGACGTATGCGTCCACCGGTTCCGCGGCGCAGCGGTAACCGATGCGTCCGTCCGGACGCCGATACGGATTGCGGAGGTAGCCGAGGTCGCACACCCGCTCCCGCTCGGCGTACCGGGCTTCCTCCGAGTTCGTGCCAGGCAGGCTGACCACCTTGAACGGGAAGCCAGTGGGCGAGGCGCGCGGATCCGTGACGACGTCCGCTGTGCCGCCACGGACCTGCGCCAGCATCTGCTGCTTGAGATCCGGCGCGATGCCGCTCTCGATTGCACAGCCGAACAGCGTTCCGACCTGGATGCCGGCAGCGCCTTCTTCGAGCGCGGATCGGAGTCCAGCGGGAGAGCCGGTGCCGCCGGCGAGCCAGAAGGGCAAGCCGAGGTCGCGCATCACTCCGAGGTCCACGAGATCGCGCTCTCCGTACAGCGGC
>CAYSGF010000267.1:0-9050 GCA_964430275.1 uncultured Gemmatimonadaceae bacterium | reverse complement strand
CCGCGTCGCGATGCTGTCATTCAGCAACTTCGGATCGGTGCATCACGAATTTGCAGAGCGGATGCGTACGGCCGCCGAGATCGCGCGCGAGTGGATGCCCGGCCTCGTGGTAGACGGCGAGATGGCACCGGATACGGCACTGGTGCCCGAGATCGCGCGCACGAACTTCCCGCACTCACGTATCAAGGGCGACGCGAACGTACTGATCTTCCCGAACGTCCAGTCCGGCAACATCTCGCTCAAGCTCGTCCAGCGACTGGCCGGCGCCGACGTCATCGGCCCCATTCTCATGGGCCTCAACCGCCCGGTCAACGTCCTGAACTACTACTCGTCCGTCGCGGAGATCGTGAACATCACGGCGTTGACGGCGGCGACTGCGGAGGTGGCGGGTGGTGCGCCCCCGGTGGGAACGCATCGTCGAGGGTCACGCGCGGTGGAAGTCTGAATTGGTGAACTGGTGAATTGGTGAATTGCGGTGGCCGCGGTCATTCGTGGCGCAGCTTGCTTCCGACAACATCTCAACCGCAGAGGCCGCAGAGAACACGGAGCCTGGCCGCGCCGATGAAGACTCTGCGTCCTCCGCGGCCTCTGCGGTGAATGCTGTTTCGGAAGCCTGCATCACCGCGACCGTGAAGACCGCCGCGCAATTCACCAATTCACCAATTCACCAATTTCTACCGACCATCCAGCTCCTCGATCGTCCTCACCGACGGTCCGCGAGCGCGCTGGAGGCGCTGGGCGACTTCCCAGGCCCTCGTCCAGGCACGGAGCGCGTTCTCGCCTGCCAGCTTCTGCAGGTCCGTCTCGGACCAGCCGCGGCGGGATAGCTCGGCGAAGAGCGTCGGGTAGGCGGAGACGTCCGGCAGCCCGACCGGGGTCGAGTCGATGCCGTCGTAGTCGGCGCCGATGCCGACGTGATCGATGCCGGCCACGTCGCGCACGTGCTCGATGTGCGCGATGACGTCATCGATCGTCGCCGCGGGCTCGCGGTTCGCCTGGCGATACTCGCGCGACTGGTTGGCCCAGGCCATGACCTCGTCGTTCACGAAGCTCGGCACGAACGTCACCATCACCACTCCGCCATTCTCCGGCAGCCGCCGGAGCACGTCGTCGGGCACGTTGCGCGGGTGGTCGGTCACGCCGCGCGCGGAGGAGTGCGAGAAGATGACGGGCGCCTCGGTGACGTCGAGCGCGTCGTTCATGGTCTCCGGCGAGGTGTGCGAAAGGTCGATAAGCATGCCGAGCCGGTTCATCTCGCGCACGACTTCCTTGCCGAACTCCGTGAGCCCGCCGTGCTCGGGCGGCTCGCAGCAGGAATCCGCCCAGTCGATGTTCGCGGAGTGGGTCAGCGTCATGTAGCGGGCGCCCAGGTCGTGGAACGCGCGCAGGGCGCCGAGCGAGTTCTCGATCGCGTGCCCCCCTTCCATGCCCATCACGGACGCGATGCGGCCGCTGCGGAACGCCGGCATGACCTCCTGCGGGGTCAGGGTTTCCGTGAACGCGTCCGGGTAGCGCTCGAAGATCTGCTGCGCGATGTCGATCTGCTCGAGCTGCGTCTTCGCCGCACCCCATTCCACACTGCCGGCCGGGATGTAGACGGACCAGAACTGGGCGCCGAGGCGGCCCGCACGAAGGCGTTCCAAATCGGTGTGCCCGGTGGTGCGGCTGCGCAGATCGTAGGCGGCGACGTCGAACGGCGCCTGCTCGAAGTTGCGGATCGCCCATGGCAGGTCGTTGTGCCCATCGAAGAGCGGCGTCTGCTCGAGCACGCGCAGCGCAGTCCGCATGTGCGGGTCCGTGGCGGCATCGCCGGGCTGCTGTGCAGACGCGCACGCAGCGAAGAGGAGCAGGGCGGGAGAAATCGAGAGCTTGCGCATGGCACCGGTCCGACGTTGAAGTTGCGAGCAGCGGAGCCGCAAATTGCCGCACCGGCGGCCGCCCCGCAACTCGCGATCCGGTTGGCACTGTGCCGTCGCCCGCCACCAGGGGCTCCTCGATTGCGCGGCGCCGTTGCAGCGCGTACGGTAGCGTCCTCCTGTAGGCTGCCCGCGGGTTCACTGCAAGCCGGAGGCGATCATGCGTCTGCTGCGACGTCCACTGACCGGTATGTCCGCTCTGATGGTGGCGATCATCGCTGCCGTGGTTCCGGCCGCGCCGGTGGCGGCGCAGGCCGGCCTTCCCGCCGATGCGGATGGAGCTCTGGATCGACTGAACAGCTCGCCGCGGCATGCGGAGTGGCAGGTCGTGCGGACGGGACCGGCCGACTCGGTGCGTGCATTCGTCGTCTACCCGGAGGCGGACGGGCCGGCGCCGGTCGTGCTCGTTGTCCACGAGATCTTCGGGCTGACGAACTGGGTGCGCGCGGTTGCGGACCAGCTTGCAGCCGACGGGTTCATTGCGATCGCGCCCGATCTCCTGACGATGGAGAACATCCCGGCGGACGGGAACGGCGAGCCGGACAGGCAGCAGGCGACGTCGCGGATCCGGACCCTCGATCGCGCGGACGTGCACCGGCAACTGAAGGCCGTCGCGGACTGGGGCATGGCGCTGCCCGCGGCAACCGACAGCTATGGCATCGTGGGCTACTGCTGGGGTGGATCGACCTCCTTCATGCACGCAGTCGAAGCGCCCGATCTCGGTGCGGCCGTGGTTTACTATGGCGGTTCACCGGATACGGCGCTGCTGGCTCGCATCGAAGCGCCCGTGCTCGGCCTGTACGGCGGCAACGACGAGCGGGTGAATGCGACGATTCCCGCAGCAGACTCGGCCATGAGCGCGCTCGGCAAGACCTACGACGTGAACATCTTCGAGGGCGCCGGTCACGGCTTCCTCCGGCAGCAGAGCGGTCAGGAGGGAGCGAACATGGAAGCGACACGGCGCGCTTGGCCGCTGACTGTCGCGTTCTTCCGCGAGCACCTTAACTGAGGTCGGTCGAACCATCATGCGCAGCCTATTCATCGCGTACGCCTGCGCCGCCACGTTCGCGGCCGCACCCGCCGCGGCGCAGGAATCTGCCGTCGCCGCGCTCGGTCCTGCTGCCGATCGACTGATCGACGCGGCGCTGGCCGATACGGCTGGGTGGGATCGCCTGACGTACCTGGTCGACCGGTTCGGCCACCGGTTCAGCGGCAGCGAGTCACTGGAGCAGGCGATCGACTGGATCCTCGCGGAAATGGAGGACGACGGTCTCGAGAACGTACGCGGCGAGCCGGTCATGGTGCCGCACTGGGTACGCGGCGAGGAGTCGGCCGTCCTCGTCGAGCCGCGGCGGCAGGCATTGCCTATGCTCGGGCTCGGCGGCAGCGTCGCCACGCCACCCGCGGGAATCACCGCGGACGTGCTC
Organism: uncultured Gemmatimonadaceae bacterium; assembly: GCA_964430275.1. Classification (GTDB taxonomy): domain Bacteria; phylum Gemmatimonadota; class Gemmatimonadetes; order Longimicrobiales; family RSA9; genus DASTYK01. The sequence goes on along the minus strand of CAYSGF010000267.1, from coordinate 5,707 downwards.
GTCGTAGGCAGCTTCGACGAACTGACTCAACGTGCAGCCGAGGCGCGCGGCAGAATCGTCCTCTTCGACGCGCCGTTCACCACATACGGCGAGACGGTGCGCTACCGCACGCAGGGCGCGATCGCCGCGGCTCGCGCAGGCGCCGTTGCGTCGCTGATCCGCTCCGTCACGCCCTTCTCGATGAAGACGCCGCACACCGGCACGATGAGCTACAACGATAGCGTGCCCAGGATCCCGCACGCCGCCCTGACGGTCGAGGACGCGATGCTGCTGCGGCGCATGCAGGAGCGCGGCGAGCGGATCGTCATCACACTCACCATGAACGCGCGCACACTACCCGACGCACAGTCGCGCAACATCGTCGCCGAGCTGCGCGGCCGCGAGCTGCCGGACGAGGTCGTCGTGCTCGGTGGGCACATCGATTCCTGGGACGTGGGCCAGGGGGCCATGGATGATGCGGGCGGCGTAGTTGCGGCATGGGAAGCGGTCCGGCTGATGAAGGAGCTGGGGCTACGGCCGCGTCGCACCGTGCGCGTGGTCGGCTGGACGAACGAGGAAAACGGGCTGCGTGGTGCGGCCGCCTACCGCGACGCGCACCGCGACGAGCTCGATGACCACGTTCTCGCCATCGAGTCGGATGCCGGTGTTTTCAAGCCGCTCGGCTTCGGGTTCACCGGGAGTGACGAGGCGTTCGCGACGGTGGGTGCCATCGGCGCCCTGCTCGAGCGGATCGACGCCGGCACGATCCGGCGTGGCGGCGGCGGCGCAGACATCGGTCCGATCATGCAGCTCGGCGTGCCGGGCATGGGCCTGAACGTGGATGGCAGCCGCTACTTCTGGTACCATCACACCGACGCGGATACGATCGACAAGCTCGACGCGCGCGCTTTCCTGGAATGCGTCGCCGCCCTCGCGGTGATGGCCTATGCCGCGGCGGAGCTGCCGGAGCCGCTGCCACGCGCCGCGGCGCAGTAGCGAATTTGCCGCCCCGGTCGTGCAGTTCAATTCTCGTGGCAAGCAGGATATGACACGGCTGATGCGATGCGTGGTGCGCGCGCTGTGCGCGGCGCTGCTCCTGCCGGTGTGTGCCGGCGCACAGGTGCGCGACACTGGTGAGGCCGCCGAAGCAGGTGTGCCTGCGCCGGACACGAGTGCGCTGGCAGCCCTCGACCGGTTCGCAACGTACGCGTCCCTGCAGGTCTATCTGGTGACCATCGGGCCGGGCGACGCCGTGTGGGAGCGGTTCGGACACAATGCCATCCTGCTGCGCGACACAGCGCGCGGCATCGACGTCGCATACAACTACGGCATGTTCTCGTTCGACGAGCCCGGCTTTGTCGGCCGGCTGATCCAGGGACGCATGCTCTACTGGATGCAGCCTATGGATGGAGCAAGCATGCTGCTGGCGTATCGCCTGCGGAACCGCAGCGTGTGGGCGCAGGAGCTGGCACTCGCGCCGTCGCAGAAATACGAGATGGCGAGGTTCCTCGACTGGAATGCGCAGCCGGAGAATGCCCAGTACCTGTACGAGCCGTTCCGGGACAACTGCTCGACGCGCGTACGTGACGTACTGGACCGCGTGCTCGGCGGGGAGCTGCGCGATCAGCTCGATGCAGGCATGACGGATGAGACGTTCCGCTCACATTCCCTGCGATTGCTGGAAGGCGCGCCCGCCGCGCACGCCGGACTGCTCGTCGCGCTGGGGCAGCCGATGGACGAGCCGCTCACGCGCTGGGGCGCGGCGTTCATTCCGATGGAGCTGCGCGACGGAGTCGCCAGCGCGATCATCACAAGCCCGGACGGAAGCAGCAGACCGCTCGTGCTGCGGGAGGAAACGTGGGTCCGCGCGGACCGCGAACCGGCGAGCGAGGAGGCGAGCTCACGCCTTTTCGCGTTCCTGCTGATCGGCCTCCTCGTCGGCGCCATCTTCCTCGGCCTCGGGCACGCGGCCGGGCGCAGCCGCGCAGCACGCATCGCGCTTGCGCTGCTCGCATTCCTCTGGGCCACCTCGACGGGCGTGCTCGGAAGCATCATCGCCGGTCTCTGGGCGTTCACCGATCACACCTCGACCTACCGCAACGAAAACCTGTTCGTGTTGCATCCGCTCCTGATCGTGCTCGCACTCCTGGTGCTGCCCGCGTTCCTCGGCAGGCACGCACGACGCCCGGCCTTCCTGCTCGCCGCCGCCATAGCGGGCCTCGCCGTCCTCGGAACGCTGCTACAGGTACTGCCCGGGCTCGACCAGCAGAACGGCGAGATCCTTGCCGCAACCGTCCCGGCACACGTCGCACTCGCCGGTGTGCTGTATCTGTGGAAGGAACGACAGGAGGAGACTGAACAGGCAGGAGCGAGACGCAGGACAGGGCGACCACATGCGACGCCCTGACGGTGACGCGAGCTCATGAATGTGACCTGATGAACGTGAACCGGTGAACCGGCGAAAGCCGAATTCACCAGTTCACCAGTTCACCAGTTCACCAGTTCACCGCTATCGCGACGGATTCTGCGACAGCAGGCGCTCGCGGTACTCCTCGCTGGCGAAGATTGCGACCTCGACGCGGCGGTTCTGCTCCCGGCCCGCGTCCGACTCGTTCGACGCGACCGGCTCGGCCTCGCCGCGCCCGACCGTGCGGATGCGTGAGGGGTCGACGCCCTGGGACGAGAGGTAGGCGCGGGCCGATGCGGCACGACGGTCGGACAGGTTCATGTTGTACGAGTCCGTGCCGCGGGCGTCGGTGTGACCGACGATCAGGACCTCGCTCTCGGGGTAGCGCTTGAGGCTGTTCGCGAGCGAGCTCAGGTTCTCCGCCGCGGCGCCCTTCACGACGTCGGAGTCGAAGTCAAAGAGCAGACCCGAGTCGAACGTCACCAGTACGCCCTCGCCGACCTGCTCGACCTCTGCGTTCTCGAGATCCGCCGCGAGCTCCTCCGCCTGCTTCTCCATCTGGCGCCCGATGATCGCGCCCGCCGCGCCACCGACCGCGGCACCGATGATCGCGCCCCTGGCCGTTGAGCCCGTCGCGTTGCCGATCACTGCGCCCACTGCGCCTCCGCCCGCGGCACCGATCACGGCGCCCCGCTGCGTCTGCGACATGCTGCTGCAGCCCGCCATGAAAGGCACGAGAAGCGCGACCGTCATGAGCGTCCCGGCGCTCTTCCGAAGCATCGTCTGCATTTTCGGTCCATCCCGTGTGAGAACTCTGGTTGGTTCGAGCCGTTGAGAGTGGCAAACCCGGTGCCACGTGGAAAAATCGTGGCAGACGGCCGCTCGCGGCGGCCAACGGCGCTGTCGCACAGGAAAAAAGTGCACGGGACGGGATCCTGAAGGGCTGCGCTCCATCCGGCGAGCTGTACGTGGGCGTCCCTGGCGCTCGGCAGGCTGCCGTCCTCGGGCGAGGACGTCGCTTACGCCGCGGTCAGCGCCTCGATCTCGCTGGGCGTGGGAAGATCGATCGTTTCGAGCAGCTGCTCGAAGCGCGGCTCCCCGTGGAACGCGTCGAACGCAAGCCACCGGTGGATCCAGGGCATCCAGCTGAAGCCGGTCTCGTGCGCCCGCTCGAGCCAGTCGAGGCCCTCCTCGACGTTACCCAGCTCGCCATGAATCGCGGCCAGTCCGTAGTTGACGAGGGGGTTCGGGTTGGCCGCGACCGCCTGCGCGAGCGCGAGTGCCTCGTCGCGCCGGCCAGTCATGGCATAGACGTGGGCGAGACCCCACTGGAAGCCGCCACCCCGCAACCGTTCCGCCGTCGCGATTGCCTCCTCGATCCGGCCGGCGCGGGCGTATGCCGCCGCCAGGACATAGATGGCGTGAGGGTGGTTCGGGTCGATCACGGTGCCCTCGGCAGCGTCCGCTGCCGCCTCGGCGAACGCGCCGGCATCGAGGTGGATCCAGCCCTCCCAGGCGGCCCAGACCGGATCGAGCGGGTCCAGCTCGCGGGCCCGCTGCATGGACGCGATCGCCTCGTCGTCGCGGCCCAGGATGCTGAGGTACCAGGCGTAATGGGCGTGTGCACGGGCGAGGCTCGGCGTGATTGCGATGGCGTGCTCGAGGGCCTCACCAGCACGGCGCCAGTTGAAGTGCCGGTAGAGCTCGATCTCGGCGAGCGCGAGATGCCCCTCGGGCAGATCCGGCTCGAGCTGGAGCGCACGCTCGGCCGCCACCTTCCCGCGATCGAATGCGTCCGGAATTGTCGCGTGACCCACGAGGTTGTAGCCGAGCGCGAGACCGGCGTGGGCAGCGGCGTTGCCGGGATCCATCTCGACAGCCTGCTGCAGGTGCCTGAGACCGAGCTGGAAACGGGCGGGGTCCTGGCTGTTGAGGTGGAACATGCCGCGCAGGTACTCCCTGTAGATCTCGGGCTCGACGATGTGCGCCTCGGCGAGGCGGTCCTCTTCCTCGTCGGTCATCATCCCTGAATCCACCTCGTTCGCGATCGCCATGGCCACGTCGCCGTACAGCCCGAAGATGTCGGGCATCCCGCGCTCGTAGGACTGCGACCAGACCGGACGCTCCTGGGGCCGCGCCTGGATCAGCCGCACGCTGACACTCACGGTGTCGTCCACGCGGGTCACCGTCGCTTCGACGACCTGATCGACGTTCAGCTCCTCGGCAATCTGCGGGATCGGTTTGTCCGAGCCGCTGTAGTGCATGGCAGAGGTGCGCGAGATGACACGCAGTGCGCCGATCTGCGCGAGCTGGCCGATAAGTGCGTCGTGCATGCCCGCGACCAGGTACTCCTGCTCCGGATCGCCCGAGAGATTCTGGAACGGCAGCACCGCAATCGACGCTCCGCGCAGCTCCGCATTGCTCGCGCTCTGCGCCAGCCACCAGGCAGCCGCAATCAGCGCGACGAAGATGAGCGCAGCGAACGCGTACCGGCGGTTGCCCCGATCCAGAAACGACGTTCGCGAGCGCCGTTTCCGCCAGCGCACGGCGGGCGCCGCAGTAGCCGGGTCCTGCAGCTCCACACCGAAGATCTCGAGCGGCTCGTCCACGCCCTTGAGGCCGCGCTCGCCGAGCGGCAGGAAGCGGAACTCCCTGCGGCTGCGCAGCTGGCGCCAGACGTCCTCACTCACCACGACGTGACCCGGCTCGGCCGCACCTTCGATCCGGGACGCGACGTTGACGCCATCACCATACACGTCGCCGTCCGCGGACGTCGCCACGTCACCGACGTGTACGCCGATCCTGAGCAGCCGCTCGGCGCCGCGCTCGGCAGTCGCCCTGCGGAAGCCGGCGGCCAGCTCGAGTGCAGACCGGACCGCTGCTTCCGTGCTGCCAAAGGATGCGAGCACACCGTCCCCGACGAACTTGACGATCTCGCCGCCATGCTGCTCGATGGATGCGCGGGCGTGGTCCTGCAGGAGTCCGACGACCGCGAGCGCTTCGCCTTCATCGACGGAGGAGAGGCGGACGTAGCCTTCGAGGTCGGCGAACCAGACCGCGCAGAGGCGGCGGGAGAGAACGTGCGACATGAGGTTTCCGGAAGCGCGAGGACGTATCGGACGCGTGGCCCGGACGCGGGCCCGTGGCCCCGTGCGCGGTGGAGCGCCGCGCTGCTGCTTGCCGTCCCGCAGTATAGTGCGGACGTTCCCGTCAAGCCAAGGGAAAGCTGCCCGGGGCCGCTACTGTGCCTGCCGCAACGCTTCGAGTGGCGTATTGCGGAGCGCCTCGCGGCTGCCGGCAGCGCCGATGGTGACGGCGAGC
>CAYSGF010000266.1:0-3934 GCA_964430275.1 uncultured Gemmatimonadaceae bacterium | reverse complement strand
CGGCGGAGCTGGGGCTGGAGATCGAGGAGGAGCTGGTGCGCCTGGCCGTGCACGGCACGCTGCACGTGCTCGGGCACGATCATCCGGACGGGCGCGAGCGGCTGCGCTCCGCCATGTGGCGGCTGCAGGAGAGCATCGTCGCCGGAGTCCTGCAATGAGCGAGACGCCCGTCGTCGAACGCTCCACACTGCAGTCGGCGCACATCCGCCGGCGCCTCATCGCAGGGCTGATCGTGATCGCGCCCGTCACGGTCACGGCGGCCGTGCTGTTCTGGCTCTTCGACCTGGTGGACGGACTCGTGGGGCAGTTCCTCTATCCGAGGCTGCCATTCCCGATCCCGGGGCTCGGCCTGATCCTCCTGCTGCTGATCCTGGTCCTCGTCGGCTGGGGCGCCGAGCGCGCGATCGGCTCGCGCCTGGTCGCGTCCTGGGAGACGCTGCTCGAGCGCATCCCCCTCGCGCGGCGGATCTATGGTGCAGCGAACCGCATCACGCGCACGGTGTTCGGTGAGGGGTCGCGACCGTTCAAGTCGGTCGTGCTCGTCGAGTATCCGTCCCCCGGCCGCTGGTCCATCGGTTTTCTTGCCGGCAATGCGCCGAAGCAGATGCGCGAGTCCGTGCCGGACGCGGTCAGCATTTTCATCCCGACGACGCCGAACCCGACGACCGGCTTCCTCACGATCGTGCCGCGCGCGTCCATCGTGGTGCTCGACATGAGCGTGGACCAGGCGTTCACGTTCATCCTGTCGGCGGGCGCCGCGACGCCGGACGGTGCCGTGCCCGCCCCGCGGCCGCTGCCTGCCGCGCGCTACCGGCCGGCGTCGGCCGCCGCACCACCGGACGTGCCGTGAGCCGCTGGCGGCGCGGCTGGACGATCCTGTTCCGGCTGACCCCGTTCGTCATCGCGTTCCTGCGCGACCGCCGCCGCTTCGTCGTGTTCGGCCGCCCCGCGCGGCGCACGAAGGAGCACCACACCCGCCGCGCGGAGCGCCTGACCCGCACGATCGCCGTGCTGGGCCCCACGTTCATCAAGCTCGCACAGGTCTTCGCCGCGCGCGCCGACATCCTGCCGGAGCCGTACCTGTCCGCGGTCGGTACACTCCAGGACCGCGTCCCACCCGATCCATTCGAGCGCATCGAGGCCGTGCTGCTCGCGGAGCTCGGACACGGCGTGGACGAGATCTTCGAGCAGTTCAACCGCGAGCCCGTCGCGGCCGCGTCGCTCGGACAGGTGCACCAGGCGACGCTGAACGGCGAGCGCGTCGCCGTGAAGGTGCTCCGTCCCGACGTCGAGCGCCTCGTTGCCGTCGACCTCGACATCTCGTTCCGCATCCTCTACCTGCTGAACGTCTTCTTCCCGAACCATCACGTGCGCGCGCTCACGAACGTGTTCCGCGAGTTCAGTGTGCGCGTGCGCGAGGAGATGGATTTCCGCCAGGAAGCCGGCCACATCGCCCTCTTCCACAGCCACTTCGCCGACGACCGTCGGGTGCGCGCGCCGCGCACGCACGACGCGCTCACGCGCCAGCGCGTGCTCGTCATGGAGTGGATCGACGGGGACAAGGTGGACCGGCTGGGCGAGCGCTTCGCGTCCGGTGATCTCGATTTCAACCGGCTCATGGAGACGCTCACCGAGATCTACTTCCGCATGATGCTCGTCGACGGCTTTCTGCACGCCGATCCGCATGCCGGCAACATCCTGGTCCAGCAGGACGGCACGATCGTCTTCCTCGACTGGGGCATGGTCGTGCAGCTCAGCCGCGGGCACCGCGAGACGTTGCTGCGACTCGCCATGGCGGCGGCGCGCGGCAACCTCGACAGCATGATCAACGGCATGTACGAGCTGGGCATGATCGATCCCACGATCAGCCGCTCGGAGATCCGCGAGGCCGCCGCCGAGATCATGGCCACCGTCGAGCGCGTGAAGGAGCTCGGCGTCAAGCGTGTGCAGGAGATGCTGCGCGACATCATGGACACGTTCTACACGTGGCCGCTCATGCTGCCGCGCGAGCTCGTCTACTTCTTCCGCGCGACCGCACTGCTCGAGGGCATCGGCTTCCGCTACGACGCCAGCTTCAACGGCCTGGAAGTCGTGCGCCCCGTTGTGCGCAGCATGAAGGACGAACTCGCGGCCACGCTCATGCGCGAGCCCAAGGACGTCGCCATGAGCGCGCTCGACGAGCTGCGCGGCAGCGTCGTCGCGCTGCGCGAGGTACTCGGGCGCGCCGAGCGCGAGGAGTTCCGGGTGCGCGTCCATCCGCGCGACCTCATGCAGGCCGAGCGCTTCGTCGCGCTCCAGGTCCGGCGCGTGCTGCTCAGCGTGTTCGCGTTCACGGTCGCGATGATCACGGCAATCCTGTTCATTGCCGTCGGCAGCGTATGGCTGCTGGGAGGCGGACTCGTGGTTGCCTTCTTCATGTTCCTGATCGTGCTCTTCCTGCCCACGCACCTGTTCGAGAATCCGATGCGGCACGCACGCGGGGTGAAGTGGCCGCGGTAGCGTAAGTGGATCTCTCCAAGCGAGAAACGGTTGCGGCGCTTCTTGAACGTGGCTGCGGGGAGCGCTGACACTGAATTGAATGTTGCGCCTGCACGGTCGCGGCCGCAGGGCGTTGCGCAACCAGGCTACACCGTACAATACTGTCGTCCCCTGCCAGGTAGAGCGTGCAGATCCGCCGCGAGGCGCCTGCCGGTCTGATCGCTCCAACGATCACCTCTCTACAGGTAGGTTGCCATGATCCGATCCGCGTTCCGCACCACCCGTCACACCGGTCCGCTCATACTGCTTGGCGCACTCCTGTTAGCGTCCTGTACAGACGAGCCGACGCCGTTCCAGCCGTCACCTCCGCAGGCGCGTGATCTGGTGCGATCCTCCGCGGGGATCGATGTTCCTCACGGCGTAATGTACCAGCTGCTGGGCGAGCTCACGCGGGCGGTCGCACTCGCGCTCGAAGATGACAATGTGCGACAGCGTGTCTATCGTCACCTGGACGCCTCGGATTACCCCGAAGGCAAACGTCACCTGCGTACCATGTTGTTCGACGATGCGATCGGCCTAGGAGATGCGGTGCAGCGGCGCGTGGAGTGGCACGTCGAAAGCCGACTCGACAGCATCGTTGATCTCGAAATCTACCTTCCGGTCGACGAACACCGCGCAGCCTGGCGCGGCGACGCGGCGCTGGTAGTCGCCTCGGTGCTCGACGACGACGGCTCGGTGCCTCAAGGATTCCAGCTGGACGGTGTGAGTATTCCAATGTCTGCGGAGGAGCCGCCGGCGACGCCCATGCTCGCGCTCGTACCCGTCGAGACCGACTTCACCCGTCCCCCGCGCCTCGCACCGGCGGCATTCAGCATCACGACCACGCCCGGCGTCTACATGCACCAGTCGAAGATCCCCGGCGACTGGGAAGGGTTCATGATGGGTGACCCGGAGTTCGAGGTGCATGTATTCCTCGACCAGGGCAGCGGCGAGATGACGGACGTGACGTGCTCCGGCTCGGAGCGAAGCTCGCCCTTCCACTGGGACCAGGACGGGGTCAACTGGAGCGGAAGCGTACTCCTCGCTTCGGAGGCCACACTCGGCGAGAACGACGCAGTGTTCCAGATGTGGGAGGACGACTCCGGCGCATGTACCTCGAGCGGTGGACGCCCACCCAAGACGACCTCGGCCACCTTCACCGACATCGCGACGTACAGCGCAAAGGTCGTGGGCATCGCCGCGCTGTGGACAGCACTGCCGGGCGGGACGTTTGCCTGGGTGAAGAATATTACCAGCACGATCTCGCAGGGAACGGTCATCTATGACATCCTGCAATCCGTTCACAAGGATGACTTCGTCGGATTCATCCAGTGGCCGCCGCTGACCTGCTGGCCATCGGCGACGGGATCGGTGTACGCCGACATCATCGACGAGGACGACATCAACCGCGGGTACG
>CAYSGF010000265.1:0-3558 GCA_964430275.1 uncultured Gemmatimonadaceae bacterium | reverse complement strand
CCTACCGCATCCCCGGAATCCCGCCGCCCTGCCCCGGCACCAGCGGCAGATTGCCTGCATTGAAGTTGAACCCGGCGTACACGCCGAACTGGAACTGGTCGGTGCCGTTCCTGAGGCCGACGGCATTGTCGCGGGCGGTGTAGCTCATGAGCACGCCGAGTGTCAGGTCCGACAGGGCGGTTTCGAGGTTGAGGTTGAGCGTGCGGGTGGCGAGGTCGACGTAGGGGACGCAGCCGGCGTCGAGCTCCTGCTGGCGGTAGCGGCACTGCGACGTGTTCTGGCCGTTGTAGCTGAGTGTCGTGGTGATCGGCCGACGCAGCTTCTCGCGCCATGAGCGGGGTGCCATGAAGGATCCGGAGAGCTGCACGACGTGGCTCGTCGCGCTGTTCTCGGCGGTGCCGGTCGGGTCGATGGTCTCGCCGCTGCCGAAGTTACCCGTGTAGCTCGCATTGAGGCGGCCGAACAGGGTGATGCCGACCTGGAGCGGGATGCGGTCCTCGTGCGTGATGCGTCGGGTCGTACCGAAGTCGGACTCGCGCTCGATCTTTTCGTAGCCGGCACTGAGCGTGGTGCCGGGCACGTAACGGCGCAGCCAGAGCGGCATCGGGATCTGGTTGATGGACAGGCGCACGCCGGGCCAGGTCCGTTCGTTCTGGGTGCGCTCGCCGCCGAACTGGTCGAAACCGATGCTGGCGACGTCGCGGTACGTGAAGTCGAGGCGTGCGTCGTAGGGGAGGCGCAGGCCGGAACCGATGCGCAGCTCGTCGCGCGAGCGGGCGCTCGATGCGGTGTCGCCGCTCAGGAAGCGGAGCCGGTCGAAGGCGGACCAGCCGAACTGGTAGCCGAGTCCCGGCACGAATCGCTCGCGGTCATAGCTGGAGCCGACCCCTCGGTTCCAGGCAATGTCGAGCGACTCGATGCGCTCGCCGACGGCGCCGAACGCGCGTCGCAGCGGATGGGCGGTACTGTCGGCGCGCAGCAGCGCACCCGGCCGCATGCGCAATGCGGTGTTGATCGTGCGGTCGTTCTGGAACTTCTGGCGCAGCACGCCGGTGCTGTCGCCGCCCTCGACATCGATCTCCATGAAGCTCGGGTCGCGGTCGAGGCGGTAGCGCGTGTTCATGCTGACGGTCGGCGAGATCCACCTCGCGACGGTCGGCCGCCAGGCGATGCTGCTGCTGATCGTGCGTCCGGTTTCCCAGCCGACGTCGAGGCCTGCGACGCGCCGGCGCGCCTCCTCGAGCGCGCGCCGCTCGGTGCTGTTCGTGCTCGCCAGCTCCGCGTCGAGCAGGTCGCGATCCGTCTCCACCGTGAAGTCTGCGGTGAGCGACTCGAAGGGACGCAGGCCGAGGCGCACGTTGCTGCCGAGGCCGCGGCGCGGTGAGAGGATCGGCGCGATGAGCGCGTCCTCGGGTGTCTCGAGGATGCCGTTGTAGCGCCAGGCGGAGCCTTCCTGGTCGAAGTAACGCGCACCGAACCCGAGGGACGCGGGGACGTAGCGCAGCCGCAGATCCGCGAGCCGCTGGAAGCCTTCGGAGCGCTCGACTGCCTGCGGCACGAGCGCACGCAGCACACTCACCAGGAAGCCGGGCATGATGGGAACTTCGCGGCGTGTGAGCTCGTGACGCCACGCGAGTGAGGCGTCGTAACCCTCGGCCTCGTTGCGGGTCGTCGACGTCACGTTCGACAGCGTGTTGTAGCGCATGCCGAGCTGGAGACCATCGACGAGCAGGCCGATCCACGGGTTCGCGGATGGTGTCTGCTTGCGCATGCTCACGGACACCTGCGTCTGTTTCGCGTCGGGCGTACGCAGGTTCGGCAGCTCCTCCGCACGCAGGTCGGTGCCGGTCAGGAACTGCGGGTCCTGTACGACGTTCGAGTGCGTCACGGTCAGCGGTGCGACGATGCCCCAGCCGGCGGGCATCATCCGCTCCAGGTTCGCGGTGACGCTGGCATTCACGTCGCCACTCCCGTAGTAGCGCGCGTCCTCATTGAGCTGGCGGAAGACCGGTCCGCGCGACGTGTAGGCGACGGAGCCGCGCAGGAAGTCGCCGCTGACGTCGAGCCGGAGGTTGCCGGCGATGCCGGGATCGCGCAGTGCTGCGCCCACCCGCAGCTCGTCCAGCCACACCTCGCCCGTGGCCGGTGCGGCGCCCGCATTGTACACGGAGAACGTGATCTCGCGGACCGCGGCGAGGTTGGGTGCGCGGGCGCGGTCCTCGTAGACGAGGGCGTACGTGCTGTCCGCGCTCCACAGCGTGTCCTGCGTGAGGCCGTCCGTGCGCGGCGGCAGCTGCTCGGCGGCGGCGCGCAGAGCGAGCCACTGGTCGAAGTCGATCGCGAGATCGATCCAGTCGGACGGCGCGACGGTGCCCGTCCCTGTCGTTGGCCGGAGCGGTGACTGGTAGAGGTAGAAGTTGCGCGGGTCGGTACCGACGCGGACGACGAGCCGCTCGCCATCAGGCGTGCCCCACTCGCCGTGCGGTGCGACCGCCCACAACCGCACCTGCCGGTACGTCAGGAAGTTGCGGGGCTGCTGCGGGTACCGGTAGTAGACCTCCGCGCGCTCGCCCGGGAGCAGGCCGTCGTAGTCCAGCCGCAGTGACTTCTCGTTGAACTCGATGGCGCCGCCGCCGAACTGCTGCGACGGATCGGCGAGCTGATCGCTGACGCCCGGTGGCGACGAGTATGCCGCGCCGTCGGTGAGCCGGCTGACGGGACCCACCCGCAGCTCCGTCGTCGTCTCGCCGATGCCGGGCTCGTCGTCGAGCATGCCCGCGCGGATGCCGTACACGTCCCGCTTCGTCCAGCGCGAGCCGACCAGCTTCATGCGCGCGAGCGAGATGCTGCGCTGGTCGGCCGGCCCGCTGCCCGGCTGGCCGACCACGGTCAGACGCAGGTGCTCGATGAAGCGCCACGTCGCTTCCGACGCGCTGTTCATCGGCATCCCGTCGCGCAGCGGAATGCGATAGAGGCGGTAGCCCGTACGCGTCGCGGCGGTGTCCTTGACGAGATAGGGCGACAGCTCGTCGAGGCGGACCACGTAGCGGAAGAATGCGCCGTCGTTCGGCGAGAGCACGCCGCTGCCGTCCAGATCCTCGCTGTCGTTCACGCCGTTGCCGCGTGTGCAGTTCGCGCGTGGGTCGCCGAGCGGGTAAGGCGTCAGCGGCTCTGCCTCGCACGGCTGGTCCCAGAGACCGAGCGCGTCCTTGTCGCGTCCCCACACCTCGTTCTGGGCGAGGCGTGCTTCGGCATCGAGGAAGCCGCGGCCCCACAGCCGGCCATCCGGGTACTGCCCGTTGACCGCCCCCAGCGAGTCCACGTAGAACGCGTCCTCACCGACCGTGCCGATATCGAAGATGAGCGAGAGCGGCTCCTGTGCGCCGGCACTGACGTAGAACTCGAGATACTCCGAGCGCGACATGTCACGGCCGGTGGTCGACAGCAGCGTCGTGATGGAACGCCAGCGTCGATCGTCTGCGGGTGGTGGCAGCGGTGACACGGAGCCCGCACCGCGGCCGAACGTCAGCCACATCACCTGCTCGGGACGGTCGGTGC
>CAYSGF010000264.1:0-3039 GCA_964430275.1 uncultured Gemmatimonadaceae bacterium | reverse complement strand
CTGGATGCGAACACGAAGCGTCGTACCTGCTCGTGGCGTGCGGCCTCGAGGCAGTTGAGCGTGCCGATGACGTTCGTGACGCAGTCGCTGCGCGGATCTTCGACGGACGGTCCGACGCCGGTGTTCGCGGCGAGGTGGACGAGGACGTGTGCGCCGCGGGCCGCGCGCCGGACGAGCGGCTCGTCCAGGATGTCGCCGACGACCAGCTCGACGGAGCCGTCGGTCTGCGCGTCGAAGTCGCTCTCGCCGACGCCGCGCTCCGTGAACGTGCAGACGCTCTGCAGATCCTCACGCGTGCCGACGGCCAGGTTGTCCAGCACGCGCACGCGGTGCCCGCCCTCGCGCACGAGGTGCTGCACGAGGCTGCGGCCGATGAAGCCGCAGCCTCCCGTAATGAGCCAGTTCATGAGTACGTGGTTCGTCCGTTTTGCGAAGCCACCCCGGCGTCGCGTCTGCGGCGCCGGGGTGGCGGGTTCAGTGGGGCGGCGTGCTTCAGCGAGCCAGCGCCTCGACCGGCTGCGGCGCGGCTGCCGGCTGCGTGCCGTTGCTCTTGAAGCCGTCCTTCCAGCGGACGCGCGGCATGATGCGGCGCGGGTCGATGCGGTCGCGGTACGCGACGACGCGCTCGAGCATGGCGGCGACGACGTCGTCCGTCATGTAGTGCGGCTCGAGCCCCAGCTCCAGCAGGCCGCTGTGTGCCGGGTTGTAGTAGTGCTCCTCGCGCTCCTTGCGCGGGTTCTCGATGGAGCGGACCTCGACGTCCAGGCCCATGCCGTTGCCGACGCGCTGGACCTTGTCGGCCAGCTCGTTGATCGAGAACTGCTCGGTGAACTGGTTGAGGATGCGTAGCTCGCCGCGGGGCACCGGGTTGCTGGCCGCCAGCTCGATGCACTGGAGCGTGTCGTTCAGGTTCAGGTAGCCGCGGATCTGGCCGCCCTTGCCGTAGACCGTGAGCGGCACACCGGCGACGGCCTGGACGAGGAAGCGGTTCACGGCGGTGCCGAAGATGTCATCGTAGTGGAAGTTCGGCGCGAGCCGCTCATCCAGGTCGGCCTCGGGCGTGGCGAGCCCGTACACGGGCCCCTGCATGAGGTCGGTGACGCGCAGCCCGTAGGTGCGCACGTAGAACCAGAGCAGGTCGGTGTCGAGCACCTTGGTCGTGTGGTAGAGCGAGCCCGCGGCGCGGGGGAACAGGAACCGGTCCTTGCGTCCCTTGTGCTCGACGTCGAGCCAGCCCTCCTCGATGTCGATGTTCGGCGTGCCGTACTCGCCCATGGTGCCGAGCTTGATGATGTGGCAGTCGGGCGCGTGCTCGAGGGCCGCGTAGATCGTGTTGAAGGTCGCGGTCAGGTTGTTGTGGAGCGTGAGCGCGCCCTGCTCGTAACCGATCATCGAGTATGGCGCCGACGGCTGCTCGGCATAGTGCACGACGGCTTCCGGCTGCGTCTCCCTGAACGTCCGCTCCATGATCCGGTAGTCGGCGCAGTCGCCGATGACGACACGGATGCGCTTGCCGGTCTCCGCCTCGAACAGTGCGGCACGGTCGTGCAGGTTCGGCGTCGGGATGAGCGCTTCGGAGCTGGTCTCCTGCGCGATGCGGCGGCGCAGGTAGTTGTCCATGACGGTGACGTCGTGGCCGCGCGCGGCGAAGTGCATCGCGGTCGGCCAGCCGAGATAGCCGTCGCCGCCCAGGATGAGAATACGCATTGAATCAGACCTCCTCGGTGATCTCGATACCGGCCGGGTGCGTGCCGTTCTCCGCGATGCGGGTGGCGAGCGTGCCGGGCCCCGAGATCAGGCCGTGTGTGTACAGGTAGGTGCGCAGCTGCTCGGCCGACATGGCGGGCCGGTTCGCGGAATGGTACGGATCCGTGACCGTCTTTGCGACCACCTCCGGGTACTCGTAGCGCAGGTCGCGGTACACGGACTTGAACGCGGGCATCACGGCGAAGTAGTCGGGCAGCTCGATCGTGCGGCGCGTCTCCTCGCCGCTCAGCAGCTCTTCGTAGAGCTTCTCGCCGGCCTTCGCCCCGATCGTCCGGACCGGGATGGCGGCGGGCTCGTAGCCGGCGGCGGTTGCGAGCTCCTCGATCATGACGCGCGCCAGGTCGGCGATCCGCACCACCGGCATCTTCGTCACGAACACCTCGCCGCCCTGTGCGAGGAACACCGACTCCATGACCAGCCGGACGGCGGCCTCGAGCGTCATGATGAAGCGGGTCATCGCCTCGTCCGTCAGCGTGACGGGACCGCCCTGGCGGATCTGCTGCTCGAACAGCGGGATGACGGAGCCGCGCGAGCCGAGCACGTTGCCGAAGCGGGTGGAGGCGAAGATCGGCCCGTTGTCGCGGCCGAGCGCATTCGCGGCGGTCATCAGCCGCTCGCCCATGAGCTTCGACGTGCCCATGACACTCGTCGGGTTGACCGCCTTGTCCGACGAGGTGAACAGCACGCGCTCGACGTTGTTGGCGAGCGCGGCATCGATCACGTTCTGCGTGCCGACGATGTTCGTCTGGACGGCGTCGCGCGGCGCCTGCTCGCACAGGATGACGTGCTTGAAGGCGGCCGTGTGCAGGACGACGTCGATGCCTTCCATGTTCCGCCGCAGGCTGCCCGCATCGCGCACGTCGCCGAGGTACAGGCGGACGCCGGGATACGCGGCGTACTGCTCGGACAGGAAGAACAGCTCGCTCTCGTTGTTATCCAGCCCGATGACTTCGGCGGGCTGCCGTTCCATGACCTGACGCAGCAGCTCCTTTCCGACTGTGCCACATACGCCCGTGATGAGAACACGCTTGCCGATCCAACCATTCATGCGGTCGTCCTTTTCTGCTGGTCTGGCCGCCCGGGACACGGGCTTAGGTTAAGCTGCGCAAGGAAAGTTGGCCTAAATTGCTCGTAACCGCAAGCGAAAGCGACGGATACGCTCATTCGCCCCCGCGCTCGTCGCGGTAGAGCTGCTCCCGGAAGATCGTCTCGACCACCGCATCCGGTACGAGATAGCGCACCGATTCGCCGACGCCGACGCGCCTGCGCACG
>CAYSGF010000263.1:0-8984 GCA_964430275.1 uncultured Gemmatimonadaceae bacterium | reverse complement strand
ACGCAGCACACGAAGGACGCGCAGCCGGCGGCGATTCGAGCGTATATCGAGGAGCAGATCGTGCCCGCGGCGCTCGGCGCGTGGTGGCACGACGACGTGCGCATCATCGTGAATCCGTCGGGCAGCTTCGTGCAGGGCGGGCCGTCGGCGGACGCGGGCGTGACCGGCCGCAAGATCATCGTCGACACGTACGGCGGCATGGGCCGCCACGGCGGTGGTGCGTTCAGCGGCAAGGACCCATCGAAGGTGGATCGCTCGGGTGCGTACTTTTGCCGCTTCGTCGCGCGTGAACTGGTCGCGGCGGGCGTCGCGGCCCGTGCCGAGATCCAGGTCGCGTACGCAATCGGCGTCGCCCAGCCGATCAGCGTGAAGGTCGATACGTTCGGGACCGGCGACGAACAGGCCGCCGAGCAGTTCGTGCGGAACTACGACTTCCGCCCGCGCGCGATCATCGAGCGGCTCGACCTGCTGCGTCCGATCTACCGCACGACCACGAACTACGGACACTTCGGCAAGCCGCACCTGCCGTGGGAAGGCGGCAGCGTGCAGAACGTCGAGCGCGTGCCGATCGCCGCAACGGGCTGAGTGAAGCGACCCGACGGCAGGGTCGCGAACGGGAGGGCAGGGTATGGCGGCAGCACTCGCTCCGCACACGATTCACATCGTGCAGGCGCATGTCGCCGCACCGCCCGTCCCCTTCGCGACCCTGCTCTCGGTCGTCTCCGCAGACGAGCGCGCGCGCGCCGACCGCTACCTCCACGACATCGACCGGCACCGCCACCTCATCGGCCGCGGCCTCGTCCGCATCGCACTCGGCCGTCTCCTCGACACGGATCCAACCGACCTCCGCTTCGAGTCGAGCGCGCTCGGCAAGCCGTACCACGCCCACGGCCCCAGCTTCAACATCTCCCACTCCGGCGACGTCATCCTGATTGCGCTCGCCGCCGACGGCCGCCTCGGTGTCGACGTCGAAGCCGTCCGCCCGCTGCGCGACCTCGTCTCTCTCGCCCGGACCAGCTTCGCCGCCGACGAGCTCGAGCTCATCCGGTCCCTGCCGCCCGACCAGCGCGAACGCCCCTTCTTCCGCATCTGGGCCCGCAAGGAAGCCATGCTCAAGGCGCTCGGTTGCGGCCTCACCGGCCTCGGCAACCTCTCCGTCACCCCCGACGAAGGCGTGAGCAACGCGCTCATCCGCCTCGACGACCCCGCCGAGGCGATCGACGCGTGGACGATCCGGCCGCTGGACTGCGGCGTGGACGTCGAGGCAGCCGTGGCGTGGGATCGGCGGATCGAGCGAATTCACGAATTGGTGAATTGGTGAATTGGTGAATTGGTGAATTGACGGAGGCGGGCGCCGGCTTTAACCATAGCGCCCAGCCCTCATTCCATTCATTCATTCATTCATCCATTCATTCATTCCGGAAAGATCTCGCCATGCGACTCGCCACACCTGCCGTACTTGGCCTCCTCGCGCTCGCCGCACCCGCAGCCGCGCAGGCACCGGCCGACGCCTACGCGCTGGTCGGCGCGACGATCATCGACGGAACGGGTGCGCCGCCGGTGCCGGACGGTGTGATCGTCGTGCGTGATGGTCGCATCGCGTGCGTCGGCGGGCGCGGCACCTGTGCCACGAGCGGGCTGCGAGTCGAGAATGCGACTGGACGCTGGATCATGCCGGGCATCGTCGACGCGCACGTGCACTACTCGCAGACGGGCTGGGCGGACGGGCGTCCCGACGCGCTCGATATGCGGCAGCGTTTTCCCTATGACTCGACGATCGCAGCGCTGCGCGATCCGACGCCGTTCTGGCGCTCCTACCTGTGCTCCGGCGTCACGGCGACGTACGACGTCGGCGGCTACCCGTGGACGTGGGGGCTGCGCGCAGCGGCGGAGACGAACACGAACGCACCGCACGTCGCGGCGGCGGGCCCGCTCCTCTCCACGCGCGACCACTGGCTGAACACGCCTGCGGAGCGGCAGTTCATTCACATCGGTACGGACTCCGCGACGGTCCGCGGCGCGGGCTACCTGATCACGAACGGCACCGACGCCATCAAGGTCTGGTTCCTCGCCGGCGCGGGCAGTGACGACGCGGACGCCATGGCCGCGCGGCTGCGCGCGATCGGCGAGAGCGCGCGGGAAGCGGGTGTGCCGCTCATCGTTCATGCGACGGGGCTCTGGCAGGCGACGCACGCGGTCCAGGCCGGCGCGCACCTCCTCGTGCACGGCGTCGGCGATCAGCCGGTCGACGACACGTTCATCACGGCAGCGCAGGCCGCCGGCACGATCTATACGCCCACGCTCGTCGTGCGCGATGGCTACCGCCAGCTCATCGCGCGCGACTTCGACGCCGCCGCCTACGGCGACGGCATGCGCTGCGTCGATCCGGCCACCCGCGCAAAGGCATTTCTCACCGATTCGCTGCCCGGCGGAGCAACGCCGGAACAGATCGCGCAGATGACGGCGGCCAGTGAGCGTATGCAGGAGATCGAGTACGACAACGTGCGGCGCGTGCATGCCGCCGGTATTCCGATCGCCATGGGCACCGATGCCGGCAACCCGTTCACCCTGCACGGCCCGTCCGTCTACCTGGAGATGGAAGCGCTCCAGGAGGCCGGCCTCTCACCGATGGAGGTCATCGTGGCAGCGACCCGCAACGGCGCGCGCGCCATGCGCCGCGACGACGACTTCGGCACGATCCAGCCCGGCCGGATCGCCGATCTCCTGATCCTGCGCGAGGACCCGCTGGTCGACATCCGCGCGGTGCGCGCCGTCGACCGTGTCGTGCGCGCCGGTGTGATGCACGATATCGAATTGGTGAGTTGGTGAATTTTATTCGCGGCGGTCGTTCGAGCGCGCGGCGGGCGCCGGCTCCCAAAGAACAGCATTCACCACAGAGGCCGCAGAGAACGCCGAGAACCCGCCAGATCGATCCGGGCGAGCTCGCTCCGTGTTCTCTGCGGCCTCTGTGGTGAGCTGTGCTGGAAGCAAGCTGCGCCGCGAACCATCGCGACGCGAGCAAATTCACCAAGTCACCAATTCACCAATTTTTTACTGGCGCAATCGCCGGTCCGACGATTACCGTGGATCCTCGAGCCCTCCCTCTCCGGTACTCGTCATGACCATACTCCGCCAGGCGTTCCGCTCGCTGCTGCGCCAGCCGCTGATCCTTCTGCTGGCCGTGCTCGCCCTCGGCTTCGGCATTGGTCTGCCGACGGCGATGTTCTCGCTGCTCGATGCTGCGGTGTTGCGCGGGCTGCCGGTGCCGGAGCCGGGCACGATCGTGCACCTGGAGCGGCGCGCGGCGGGTGCGAGCGGCGAGGGCTTTGGTGCGCTGCCATCGGACTATGTCGTGTGGCAGGAGGCGCGCTCGCTCGCGGCGATCGCGGCGTTCGACGCGCGCACCGTGACGCTGCGCACGGACGCGGGCTCGGAGCGGTGGGCCGCGGCGCAGCTCACGGCGAGCGCGTTCCCTCTGCTCGAGGCGGATGCGGCGCTCGGCCGGGTATTCACGGCGGAGGACGAGCGGGCCGGCGCGCTGCCCGTCGCACTGCTGAGCCACACCCTCTGGCGCGACCGCTTCGAGAGCGACCCTGCGGCCGTCGGCCGGACGGTGTTCGTGGACGGTGCAGCCCACACGGTTGTCGGTGTCATGCCGCCGTCGTTCCTGTTCCCGGCGCGTGAGGACCTGTGGCTGCCGCTGCCGGTCGCGGCGCTCGCGGCGGCGGGCGGTGATGAGCCGACGATCTCGGTGTTCGCGCGGCTGGCGGGCGGCGTGAGTCGGGATGCGGCCCGCGCCGAGATGACGGTGATCGCGCAGCGCATGGCACAGCTCGATCCGGCCGGTCACGCGGACGAGGAGATCACGGTCAAGTCGTTCACGGAGCGGTTCATCGGCGAGAACGCGACGCGCCAGATGTGGATCGTGCTCGGCGCCGTGCTGCTCGTGCTGATCATTGCATGCACAAACGTGGCGGGGCTGCTGCTCGTGCGGGCCGTGCACCGCGCGAACGAGATCGCCGTCCATGCTGCGCTCGGTGCCAGCCGCCGTCGTCTCGTCGGGCGGCTGCTCGCGGAATCGGCCGTGCTCGCAGTGCTGGGCGGCCTCTTCGGTGCGCTCGTCGCGGCCGCTGCCATGCGCGGGCTCGAAGCGATCGCAGGGGATCGCATGCCCTGGTGGAGCGAGCTGTCCGTGGACCCGCGGGTACTCGGTTTCGCCGCTGGTGCGACGCTCCTCGCGGCGCTACTGGCCGGTGTGCTCCCCGCACTGCACGCGACGACCGGCGACCTCGCGCGTCGCATCTACGACGCCTCCCGCGGCTCGAGCGGCCTGCGCGTCGGGCGCGTCATGCAGGCGCTCGTCGTGATCGAGGTCGCACTCTCGCTCGCGCTGCTCGTTGCGACCGCGGCCATGGTGCGCAGCGTCAGCGGGCTCCAGAACGAGGACCTCGGCCTGCCCGGTTCCGAGGTTGGCGTCGCACGCGTCTCGCTGCCGCCGTCCTACTCGCCCGTGCAGCGCGCCGCATTCTTCGAAGCCCTCGGGCGCGACGTGCGCGCCGATCCCGGCGTCGCGGCCCTCGCACTCGCGAGCAGTGTGCCCGCCACGCACGGCAGCTGGCGACGCTACAGCATCGAAGGCGAAGTGTACGAGAGCGCCGACGACCGGCCGAGCGTGCGCACCGCCATCGTGTCGCCGGAGTTCTTCGGTGTCTATGACGCCGAGCCGGTGCGCGGCCGACTGCTGGATGCGCGCGACCGGGCGGGCGGCGTGCCGGTGGCAGTCGTCACACCGAAATTCGCGCTCAGGCATTTCGGCGATGCGGATCCGGTCGGCCGCCGTCTGCGCATCGGCGACGAGGCCGAATGGCGCACGATCGTAGGGGTGGTGCCGGAGCTGTGGATCGGTGGGCTGGACGCGAGCGGCGATCGCAACCCGCGCGGCGTCTACCTGCCGATCGCGCAGAGCGAGATCAGCGACGTCGTGATCGCCTTGCGCGCGCAGCGCGGAGAGGGGCTCGCGCTCATGCCGGCACTGCGCGCCGCCGTCACACGCCTCGACCCCGACGTGCCCGTCTACGACGCGCGCAGCATGACCGAGGTCGTCGCACACAGCGGATGGCACTACGGCCTCGTCGCAAGCATCCTCGGCGCCTGCGGCGTCGCTGCACTGCTGCTCGCGACCATCGGACTCTACGGCGTGCTCGCGTTCGCAGTCGGGCAGCGCACGCGCGAGTTCGGGGTGCGCATGGCCGTCGGCGCCTCACCGGGCCGCGTGATCCGCCACGTCCTCGCACGCGGCGCTCTACAGGTCGCACTCGGCGGCATCATCGGCATCGTTCTCGCCGTCGGCCTCACCCGCATGCTCGCGATCCTGCTCTTCGAGGTCAGCCCCGGCGACCCGACCATCTTCGCCGCAGGCGCGCTCGCCGTGCTCACCGTAGCACTCGTGGCGATGCTCGTCCCCGCCCTGCGCGCTGCCCGCCTCGACCCGCTGCGTGCACTGCGATCGGAGTAGGAGAGCGATATTGGTGAATTGGTGAATGCTGTTCCATAGGGAGTTGGCGCCCGCCGCGGACTCTACCACCCGCCGCGAATCAAATTCACCAAGTCGCAGTTCACCACGGCTCCCGCAGT
Source organism: uncultured Gemmatimonadaceae bacterium (assembly GCA_964430275.1). Lineage (GTDB taxonomy): Bacteria > Gemmatimonadota > Gemmatimonadetes > Longimicrobiales > RSA9 > DASTYK01. The sequence goes on along the minus strand of CAYSGF010000263.1, from coordinate 3,350 downwards.
TTCCCGTTCACCCACACGTTCTCCAGCATATCCTCCACCCACGGCCACAGCGCGGGGCAGGCGATACGGATGGGCTGCATGCGTTCGATCACCTGCTCGAGCGTGACGCCGTGCGAGCGCCAGGTGCCACCTTGCGCGTGCAGGTTCTGGAGCAGCGGATGGAGCCGGTCGAGCGCGTTTGCGAAGCGCGCGTCGGCGCTCTCGTTCGCCTCGAACTCGTCCCACAGGGCGCGCATGTCGCCGGCGAGGTCGTCAGGGAGGAGGGCGAAGAGCCGGTCCGCCGCGCGCCGCTCCCGCTCGTCCTTGTCCTCGCGGCCGACGGCGTCGTACGCGAACGTGTCGCCGGCATCGATCTCGACGACGTCGTGCACGAGCAGCATCTTCATGATGCGCAGCAGGTCGACGTCCTCGCAGGCGTGCTCGTGCAGCAGGACCGCCATCAGCGTGAGGTGCCAGGAGTGCTCGGCACTGTTTTCCCGCCTCGACTGATCCGTCAGCATCGTGCGGCGCAGCACGGTTTTCAGCTTGTCCAGCTCCATGATGAACGCCAACTGGCGCTGAAAGCGGTCCTGCGCGAGATTATCGTCCATGGAGAATCACAGTATTGCGGGCTGGTTCGCACTGATTACCGGCCTCGTCGTTTTCGCTTCCGCCGTCTCGCAGATTCGCGACGGCGACATCACCCGCGACGAAGCGCGCGGCCAGTTCATCTTTGCCGCCGGCATGGTGCTGGCCGGCCTCGGCCTCGCGTTCATCGACCCGCCGACCGGCCCGCGCGTTGCGCTCGTCGGCATTGCCGGTCTCGCGGCGGGCCTGCTGGTCCAGGAGCGTTACCAGGAGCCGCGCTGAGCCACCGCGAGTGGCGCTGAGCCACCGCTGGTGGCGACACCCGTTTACGCGCGTCCTCGTCGTCATTCCTCTGCTCCACCTGCACGCGCTCCACCTGCAACTGCGTCACCCGCCTTCGCTCTTCTCGCCCGACGCCACGGGCACCTGCCGGCTCGTCGCATAGATGAAGTCACCGAAGGGCGACTCGTCGTCATTGCCGGCGTTGGCGACCACGTGGAAGTGGACGCTGTCGCCCGCGCTCAGGCCGTCGGCCGTCCACTGCACCGTCCACGTCGCGGCTGCGTCGGCCGCGGCGGTGCCCGTGCGCGTGTGATGAGCGTATGCGACGTCGTCCGCCATCGTGATCGTAGTCCGCCCGTTGCCGGCGTGCAGCGTTCCGGCCTGGGCGCCGTCGGCCGTACGGACGCTCAGCATGAAGCCGCCCACGGCCATGTCCGGGTGGGCAAGGCGGATCTCGATCGAGTGGGTGGACCCGGCCAGGATCCGGTCGGGCAGGCCATGCACGGAGAGCGTGCCGCCGCCGGCGTTCACGTCACTGTCGAAGTGGCATTCGGCGCAGGTCGGCTCACCGAAGCCGCCGGTGTAGGCGGGGGGCGGGTTCTCGGGGTGCGTCGCGATCGAAGCGGTCACGCCCTGGTCCGGTCTTTGTGCTGCGGCAGGGTCCCCGGACTTCGGCACGAGCGCGCCCGCCGTCGTGAGGATGACGGCGAGCGCGCCGAGGATGTGGTGCTGCGCGCGGCTCACGGCAGCTGAACGCGCCCGATCGTGCCGGTGTCGGCGCCGAACCAGATCGTGTTCGTCGGCTCGTGGAAGACCATGTGGCGGACGGTGCCGCCGCCGCTCGGTACGGCCGTGCTGCCGAAGAACGTCTCCGACTTCGGGTCGAAGCCGACGAACAGGTTCGGCTCGACGCCGGTCTCGACCGCCCAGATCCGGTCCTGCGCATCGATCGCCATGGCATACGGCCGGCTCGCCTCGCCGCTCGGCATGGCCCACTCTTCGACGGCGTTCGTCTTCGGGTCGTAGCGGCCGAGGAAGCCCTTGGCGTAGTCGACGTACCACACGGCGCCATCGGAGGTCAGGCCGATGCGGCGCGTGCGCGCGTCGGCGCGCGGGAGCGGGATCTCGCGCAGCTCGAAGCTCCCGGGATCGATCGTGGCGAGCTTGTTCGTGCCGAGCAGGTTCACCCACGGCCTGCCGCTGCCGTCGACGACGATGCCATAGGGGCGCGAGCGCTCCGACTGCGACGCGACGAGGCGGACCTCCTCGCTCTCCACGTCGAGCTTGCCCATGAAGTTGCCGCCCTGGACCGTGAACCAGATGTCGCCGTTGCCGTCGAACACGAGGGTGTGCGGATCGCGGGCGGCCGCATCCGGCATCGCGATCTTGTGGATCCTGCCGGTTTCCGGATCGAGCCGGCCGATGTGTGCGGCGCGGTTGCCGGCATACCAGACGGCGCCGTCGCTGGCGACGATGAGGTTGTGCGGCCCGGCGCCATCCTCGAGGTCGAAGCGCTCGAACTGGCCGCTTTCGGGGTCGAGCACCCCGACGTAGTCGCCGGTCTGACCGACGAACCAGACGCGGTTCTGGGCGTCCACGTACGGGTCACGCGGGCGCGTGTCCTCCCAGGGTACGGGCCACTCCCGGATGTCGAGCGACTGTGCCGCGGCGGGGAGGGGGAGCGCGGCGGCGAGCGCCGCGAGGGTCAGGAGTCGTCGCATGGCTGGCCTCCGATCGAAGGGGAAAGACAGACGGCCGCCCCGTGGAGCGGCCGTCCGTCGCCTGAATCCGTGGAGCGCGTCAGGCGCGCTCGATGCTGTAGCAGACGCGCCAGTCCGTGAGGTTTTCGGGGTCCTCGTCCTCATCGTGCGGCGAATGCTCGCCCAGCCACGACGACGGATCCCCGGTGAAAACCCGCTTGTACAGCTCGAGCTGGTCGTTGCTCGACGTCACGTCGACTTCCTCGCCGATCAGCTCGACCTCCAGCTTGCCCGACACCGTGCCGTCGAAAATGACCCGGTCGAAGCTCACTTTGTTCCATGACGGGTGGTCGGAGATCTCGAACTGCCCCTCCTGCGGGATGCGCGTCTCCTGCGGCGAGCCGTCCCCCCGGACGACGGCGCGGAAGAAGAACTCGCCGCGATCCTTGTAGAAGGGTTCCTTGTTATCCAGGATCTGGACCCAGCGCAGCGTGACGCGAATGCGCGCGTTCTCCGGCATGACCGACTCCTTGGCGGCCCGGCAAGGAGCACCATTCTGCAGGCCGCCGGTGGTGGTTCTGGGGCTGTCTCTGGAGGAGACGACGTTGGCGTGATTGTATCCTGCGGCTGGCGTGCTGTAAAGGCGATTGACGGCGGGTGTGGGTGGGCGCATGGACTGCGGGTGAGGGTGGGCGCTTGGACCGCGGGCGGGGGTGGGCGCCTGGACTTCGGGTGTGGGTGGGCGTGGGCGTGGTGGGTGGGGAAAACTCGGGTGCAGCGGCGGGTGGGGATGATTCGTGT
>CAYSGF010000262.1:0-14096 GCA_964430275.1 uncultured Gemmatimonadaceae bacterium | reverse complement strand
GTGCAGCTCGGCGAAACGGAGATCATGTTCGTCCCTGCGTCGCCTGGCCGCGCTGCCGGCTCGCGAGGCGTTTCACTGTGGATCCACACGACGGAGCTGGATCGGGTGCATGCCTCCCTGAAGCGTCTGACTCTGGAGTGCGCGCGTGCACAGCTCGCAGGCGAGCGGCCGGCAGGACCCGACGTGCGCTTCAAGGTGGACCTGTACACCGCGTTCTACGGTCAGCGCGAGTTCACGATACTCGACCCGAACGACATCGAGCTCTGCTTCTATCAAGCGCTCGAGTAGGATGAAGGCCGTGGCTGTACGCCGAGGCGTGCGGATACGCTTCGACACCCGAACAACGCAAGGGAACACGCCCCATGGACAAGGTCAGCCTGCATTCGAAGTTCACGCTGTTCGATGATCACTGGCACCCCCGCATCGTCGCGCAGGTCAATGACACGCAGGTGAAGGTGGTGAAGGTGCAGGGGGAGTTCGACTGGCACCATCACGAGGATTCCGACGAGCTGTTCTATGTCATGCGCGGACGCCTCCAGCTCCAGTTCCGCGATCGCGACGTGTGGCTCGAGCCGGGCGAGCTGCTCGTCGTGCCGAAGGGCGTGGAGCACCGGCCGGTCGCACCCGAGGAAGTCGAGCTGGTGCTGATCGAGCCCGGCGGTCTGCGCAATACGGGCAACGTCGTGAGTGAGCGCACGGCACCGGACGCCGAGTGGATCTGATACGGCCGGTGCTGCCGAGCTGTCAGTACTGCGCGACACGTGCGCGCTGATACGCGAAACGTCCCTACTGGGCCCAGCTAGCACTCGAGCAGTAGCCGTCGGAGATCGCCTTCTCGTCACCGTCAGGGGCCAGCGTGTACGCGCCCACCGGTGCGGCGCCCGCGCAGTAGAGAATCATTCCGGCTGCACTGACGTCGTATGCGAAGACCTCGCGTCCCGGGGCAAGGAGCTCGGTGTCATTGCTGCCGTCAGTGGTGTGCAGCGTTTTGTAGACACCCTCGTCCGTCTCGAACTCCGTGTCGTAAACGATACGGCCGTCCGGCAACCAGTGCGCATCGTTGACCGTCCGTGCCGATGACATCGCGGTGAGGCTGCCATCTGCCTCTCTGACCATCAGCTCGCCCTCCGTGACCAGCAGCAGCCGTGTGCCGTCGTGCGAGAGTTGCGCATGGGACGGTGCCCTGCCGCCGATACCACTGATGCTCAGCCGCTCGGGCAGGGCGGCACCCGGCGCAAGAACCCACACCTCCTGAAGACCGCGCACATACACGAGGTGGCCGTCGGCGGACCAGCTCATGGTGCTTACATCGGACGCGACGGTGAGAGGCTCAGCGCCGTTCGGTGCCGCAATACGGAGCGTGCTTCCTTCCGTGTACGCCAGGCGGTCGCCAGCCGGCGAAAAGCCGCCGTTCAGCGGATGGGCTCTGTTCTCGTTTGCGGGAGGAGCAAGGTAATGCGCCGTGCGGGTGCGCAGGTCGAACAGAAACAGGTAGCGCCCATCGCGTTGATCGCCGCCGTACAGGAGCCTGTTCCCATCGGGCGACAGCTCCAGGAGCATCGGGAACCAGCCGTACCCGAAGGCACTAGTGGCCGTCATCGCAGACGTGTCCATGGCAAACACTTCGGGAGCGTTGCCCAGCGCGACGAGTGCGACATCTGCACCCGCCCCTGGCCACGCACCGACCGTGACTACCAGGCTGTCCACGAGGTCGCCCACCCGGGCGTACACGTGTGTACTGCCATGCTCCATCGCATGGACGTGGGCACCTCGCATCTGTGCAAACTGCGGATCCCGCAAGGTCCACTCGAGTCCATCCCACTGCGAATCAATGGTGACATGGCCGGCCGCGTCCAGCGCGCGCGCGCGCAGAGCGACGGAATCGCCGGGCTCGGGCAACCACACCGAATCGACGACAGGGAACACGTTCCCGGCTATGATGATCTCCAGGAAAACCAGAGGATCCGCCGTCGGCGCAGGGGGTAGTTCGGTCGATTGTGCGCTGTCGCAGGCGAGGAGGGCCCCGTTGCACGTGGTGAGAAGGATGGCGAAGGCGCTGCAGTGGGGGGAGCGCATGAGAACCTCCGAAAGGTGGGATGCAGGACCCGGCGGCGCCGAACCGTTACGGAGGGGGGCTTACCAGATCTCCCGACCCTCGTGCTTGTACACGACACCGTCCTTCATTACGAATCCGACGTCCTGCAGCAGCGTGATGTCTTCGAGCGGGTTGCCGCGCACCGCGACGATGTCGGCGTAGTAGCCGGGTCGCACGGCGCCCAGCTCGTCGCTCATCCCGAGTGCCTCCGCGGCATTGCGTGTGGCGGCGAGCAATGCGGCTGCGGGGGTCATGCCGGCCTCGACCATGAGCTGGAACTCGCGCGCATTGCGCCCGTGTGCGAAGACGCCCGCATCGGTGCCGAATGCGATGCGCACACCCGCGCGGATCGCGCGGCGGTGGGACTCCTGTACGAGTGGCTCGATGGCGAGCGCCTTCTGTGTCGGTCCCGGCGGCAGCACACCGGCCTTTGCCATGGCGATCGCGCCCTCGAACGCCATCATGGTCGGTACGAGCCAGGTGCCGCGCTCCCTCATCTCGGCCACGATCTCGTCATCGAGCACGCTCCCGTGGTCGATCGTGGTGATGCCGGCACGCACGGCATTGCGGATGCCTTCGATGCCGTGCGCATGGGCTGCGACGCGCCGATTCAGCATGGTGGCCGTCTGCACGACGGCCTCCAGCTCTGCCGGCGTCATCTGCGCCGGTCCGATCTCGTCGGTCATGGACAGCACGCCTGCCGTCGCGCACACCTTGATGACGTCCGCGCCATCGCGCACCGCCGCGCGCACTGCGGTTTGCGCCGCTGCGGGGCCGTCGTATACGAAGGCGCGGGCCGCGTCCATGTTCACGTGTCCGGGACGCACGCCCGTCGTCGGATCACAGTGGCTGCCGGTCGTGCCCAGGCCGATTGCAGTGACCATGCGCGGCCCGGGCACGAGCCCGTTCGCGATCGCATCGCGCAGTGCGAGCGCGGTCGTTGCGGGCGCACCCAAATCGCGGATCGTCGTAAAGCCGGCGAGCAGCGTGGTGTGCGCATTGACCGCGCCCTTCAGCGTCGCATACTCGGGATACGTCGTGTAAAGCTGCGAGCCTGGCGGCGCGGACAGGTCTTCCGGTCCGCCCGTGATGTGCGTGTGCATGTCGATGAAGCCGGGCATGACCGTCCAGGCGGACAGGTCGATGCGCTGGGCGTCCGCCGGCACGCTCACGTCCGGGCCGACCGCGACGATGTGGTCACCGCGCACGAGGATCGTGACGTTCCTCGTGAGGCTGCCGGTCCTGCCGTCGACCAGGGCACCGGCCTGGATCGCGATCGTCGTTTCCGCCGTCGCAGAGGCGTCCTGTGCCCGCAGCACGCCCGGGCAGGTCAGGGCGAAAAGGATGACGGCGGCGCTCGGGAGCTTACGCATTGTGGCGGTCCGGATCAGAGGGTGAGCGGTCGCGGCTCTCGCATGCGCCGCCGGCCCGTTCTATATATGGTCAGCGTCCAGGGCGGCGCTACCCCTGGTGGCGACGGCTCCCGACTGATGCCGGTCAATCTTCCACGTGGAGATGCGTGTGAGCTATCCGCTTACCCTCCGGTTCAAGATCCTTGCGCTTGCTCAGCAGGTCTGGGTGCAGGATTCCAACCAGCAACTGATGATGTACGTGAAGCAGAAGGCGTTCAAGCTGAAGGAGGCGATCACCGTGTTCGCCGACGAAGCACAGACGCAGCCGCTGTATCGCATCGCTGCGGACCGGGTAATCGATTTCGCCGCGACGTATACCATCAGCGATGCGGACGGCACCTATATGGGTGCGATCCGCGAGAAGGGGATGCGCTCACTGTGGCGCTCTCGTTACGAGATCGTCCGCGGGAATGACGTGCTGTTCACCGCAACGGAGGAGAATCCCTGGTCCAAGTTCGCGAACGGGCTGTTCGAAGGGATTCCCGTGCTCGGCGCGCTGAGCGGCTATGTGTTCCACCCACGCTACCTGTTGTCCGCGAGCAGCGGTCATGCCGTGCGCGCGACGAAGCAGGCAGCATTCCTCGAGAGCCGGTTCACGCTCGACCGGCTCGAAGCTCGCCTGAATGCGGAAGACGAGCGCCTGCTCGTCATCGCCGCCGTCACGATGATCATGCTGGAGCGGCGGCGCGGCTGATGAGGGTCGAGATCCCGATCGTATTCGCCTCCCGCTGACAGGCGGCATGAGAGCTCTCGCAGTCTGGATCACGCTGTGCACCGCCGGTGCGCCTGGATGCGCCCAGGAACCCGACACTGCGCCATCGTCCGCGACACCGGCCGACTCGCCGGCGACGCCGGAACCGTCAGCCGCACGCATGGTGGCAGTTACGTTCGACGACCTGCCCGGCATCGTGAGCGGCGGAATGCCCGCACTTCAGGCGGTCACAGACCGTCTGCTCGCGCACATTCGCGCCGCCGCCATTCCCGCGATCGGCTTCGTCAACGAGCAGATGCTGGAGGTGCCCGGCCAGGAAGCGCAGCGCACGGCACTGCTGGAACAGTGGCTGGACGCCGGGCTGGACCTTGGCAACCACACGTACTCGCATCCTTCGTTCTACAGCACACCACTGGCCGAATACCAGGCGGACGTGCTGCGCGGCGAGCGCGTCACCCGTGAGCTCCTTGCCGGGCGAGGCGAGCGGCCGCGCTACTTCCGCCACCCGTTCCTGAACACCGGTCCGGACCTCGAGACGAAGGCCGCGTTCGAGCAGTTCCTGACGGAGCACGGCTATACGATTGCGCCGGTTACGATCGACAACGACGAGTGGCGTTACGCGGCAGCATACACGGCCGCCACCACGCGGGGCGACAGCGCTCTCATGCAGCGGATCGGCGTCGACTACCTCCGCTACATGAACGAGGTCTTCGCGTTCTACGAAGAGCTGTCACAGGACCTCCTCGGCCGGGAACCAGCCCAGGTGCTGCTGCTACACGCGAACGCGCTCAACAGCGACTGGTTCGATGAGCTCGCCGTCATGATGCGCGACCGGGGCTACCACTTCGTTTCGATCGAGCGGGCGCTACAGGATCCCGCCTACGCATTGCCCGACGGGTACGTGGGACGAACCGGGCCTTCATGGCTCCAGCGCTGGGCACTCACGCAGGGCAGGGAGCCGGGCGAGCAGCCGGCCGCACCGGACTGGATCACCGGGATGAACTGAGTGGAAGCTGATAGCAGCCGATGGGCGTTGGTTCAACGGCGGGGAGCAGGCAGATGATGAGCCGGCCCGGCGCGTGCGCGCTGCTCACCCTCCTGGTCTGCCTCGTCGCACCCGCTTCTGCGCATGCACAGGCGCGTCGCGATCCGATGCGGACCTGGGTGGCGGCGGGCCTCGGGCTGGCGGGCAGCGCAGAGACCGACGGGTTCGGCGGCCTCGTTCAGCTCGCCTGGCAGCGCGAGCCGCACCAGGTGAGCGTCCGCTTCGTCGGATTCGCCGATCTCTTCAGCACCACATCGGTCAACGAGCTGGGGGCGCTCTATGGCCGCGTGATCACCGGCTCCGCAGGTCACATGTCGATCAATGCGGGCCTCGGTGCCGCGTTCCGCTGCAGTGGCAGTGCATCCTCCTGCGACCGCGAGCAGTCCGTGTCGGTGCCGATCGCTGCGGAAGCCGCCCTGCGTCTCCTGCCGGTGGCAGGTATCGGTGTACAGGCGTTCGCGAGTTTCAACTCGGTCGAATCGATGGGAGGGTTACTGCTCTTCCTTCAGCTTGGCTGGCTTCCCCGCTGAGCTCGCCCTCCTTCGCGTCGTGGCAGCGACGCCCCTGATCATGCTGCCGGCGGCACGGGCTCGATCTCGATCGGCAGCGCGGTGCCGGTTACGACGATCCCGCCGGCAGCCGGGATCTCCACCACGAGACGACTCGGCCGTCCCATTGCCTCACCCTGGCGGATGAGAATGCTCGTGGGCGCCGCGACGAGTCCCGCCGCGCGCAGGTAGCCGCCGAGGGCGGCGGCCGCCGCCCCGGTAGCGGGGTCCTCGACAACGCCGCCGACCGGGAACGGATCGCGCGCATGGAACACGTCGGGCCGTTCGCGCCAGACGAGCTGCAGTGTCGTGAGCCCGTCGTCGAGCATGAGCGTCTTCAATCGGTGGAAATCGTAGTGCAGATCGGCGAGGCGCTCCGGCCGCGCGACGGCGAGGAGGAGATGCCACGCGCCGGCATAGGCGCGAGCCGGGGGGATCACAGGGTCGAGGTCGCTCGCGACCCAGCCGAGGGCGGCGAGCGCCTCATCGAGGAGCGCGGTGCCGGCAGGCGTGTAATCCGGCTCGACCGAGGTGAGAGACGCCTCGCGCACCCCGCCACGCGTACGCACGCTGACCGCCACGTCGCCCACGGCTGTCGAGAGTCGATACGCGCCGTCGCCTTCCGCGGTACCGAGAACGACGCCTGTCGCGATGGTCGCGTGGCCGCAGAACGAGACTTCCGCCTCGGGGCTGTAGTAGCGCACCGTGCGCTCGCGCCCGCGGGTCGGCGCGACGAACGCGGTTTCCGAGTAGCCCACTTCGGCTGCGATGCGCTGCATGCCGGCGGCATCGGGCAATGCGTCGCCCACCCAGACGCCAGCGGGGTTGCCGCCGCCGGGCCGATCGGCGAAGGCCGCGAGACGGTAGAGCTGTCCGTCCATCACGAACCTCGCACGAACTGCGCGATCTCGCGATTGAATCGATCCGCATCTTCGAAGCAGGGGGCGTGACCGACGCCTTCGAATACGCTCAGCTGTGCGCCAGGCACGATGCGGGCGATGTGCCGGCCTGTGGCCGGCAGCACGATCGGATCCGCGCCGCCCTGGATGACCAGGGTCGGCACCGTAATGCGTGAGAGCACGTCGTCGTTGTCGATCTGTCGGCTGAAAACGGCCCGTCGCACCTCCGGCGGTATCATCATGAGACTGGCGAGCGAGACCTCGTACCGCTCGTCGGACATGGGTGTTGCGGGCATCGCCCGAAGGAAGGCGCGCGACGCTTCGATCCGCGTGCGTACGTGCGGGTCCATGAGGTTCGTCAACCCCTGCATGACCCCGGGATCGAAGAAGCGCTGCGCCGCGGGCGTGCCGAGCGCGGCCGGCGCAGCGACGAAAACGATGCCGCCGAGCGCATCGTCGCCATGAGCGCGCAGGTAATCCGCAATCACGAATCCACCGTAGGACCAGCCGACGAGCACCGGTCGATCGAGCTGCTTCGCCGCGATGAGCGCCGCCAGATCCGTGGCCCACAGCGCACCGTCCGTGTAGTGCGCGGCGTCGAGCGGCTGCGCCGATGCGCCGTGGCCGCGCAGGTCGAGCGCAACCAGCCGGAATTCGTCGTCCAGCGCATCGAGCTGGAGATCCCAGGCCATGTGGTTCTGTCCGAACCCATGGATGAATACGATGGGCCTCCCCTCGGGATTGCCGGTCTCGTACACCGCCAGCTCGAGTCCGCCGCCACCTGCAATGGATTCCTGCGCGGCGACGCCGGTGGCCGTGAGGAGAGCGAGTGCGAGGGCGCCGCTTGGTATGCTGCCAGACGTGATCATGCCCGTTCTCCGGGAAAAAGGTCTTGGCACACGCGCGGAAGGAAATGTAGACTGATGATCGGCTTCGCCAAACGAAGCTCCCGACCTGTCCGTTCTACCTCGACGAGCTGTCTGCTGCAGGGTTGGCCGCCACTCCAGGCGGGCCATTGCCAGTGATTCTCATACTTCAGGAGCGGTTCCATGAGTGTCTGGGTCCGTCGTACTGCGATCGTCGTCGGTGGCCTCGTCACCGTGGTGGTCCTCGCTGCGGGCGCGGTGTACGCGGTCAGCTCGGTGCGACTCGGCGAGAAGCACGAGGGCACCGTACACGACTTCGATGCCGCCAGCGGCGACCCTGCGGAGGGGGCGCACCTCGCCGTCGCCTATGGCTGCGCCGATTGTCATGGCGAGAACCTCGGCGGCACTCTGCTGATCGATGGCATGCCGTTCGCCCGCATTCCAGCGTCGAATCTCACGGCCGGCCGTGCATCGGGAGCGCTCACGGATGCGCAGTGGGAGCTCGGCGTGCGCCATGGCATCGGCAGCGACGGGCGCGCCCTCGCGATCATGCCGTCCGCGGAGTACGTGTACCTGTCCGACGAGGACCTCGCGGACATCGTCGCGTACGTGCGCACAGTCCCGCCCGTACACGACGATCTGCCCGAACGCGCGTTCGGCCCGATCGGGCGTGCCATGGTCACGCTCGGCAGGTTCCCGTTCGCCACTGACCTGATGCTCCCGGATGCGCGCCACCTCCCCGCGCCGGAGAAAGCCCCCACGCACGAGTTCGGCTACTACCTGACTCGTCTGTGCACCGGTTGTCATGGGGCCGATCTCGCGGGTGCACCCGCAATGCAGCCGGATGCGCCGCCGGCGCCGAACCTGACCCCGGCCGGCTACCTGTCGGACTGGACGTACGAGCAGTTCGTGCAGACGATGCGCACCGGCACGAACCCGGAGGGACGCGCACTCAACCCGCAGTTCATGCCATGGACGGCGATCGGAAAGGCCACGGACACGGAGCTGCGCGCGATCTGGGAGTACCTCCAGTCACTCGAGCCACAGACAGCGGCTGCGACCTGAGTATCGTCGCCGGACGTTGACGGGCCCGGGCATCCCGCCGGGCCCGTCGCCAAACATGGGGTGCGTCGCCGGCTCAGCCGGGCAGCTTGAACGCGAACGTGCTGCCGACGCCTTCCGTGCTTTCCGCCCAGATCTCACCGCCGTGCGCCTCGATGATGCCCTTCGCGATCGAGAGCCCGAGGCCGAGGCCACGGCGATCGGTCGCGCGGGCCTGCCAGAACCGGCCGAAGATGTGGGGCAGCTGATCCTGCGGAATCCCCGTCCCGTTGTCGCTCACCGTGAAGCGTACGGTGTTCCCTTCGCGCTGCACGCTCAGCAGGATTCGTCCGCCACGGGACGTGAACTTGAGGGCATTGCCGATCAGGTTCGAGAGGACCTGCAGCACGCGCTGGCGGTCGACGAGCACGTGGCCAATATCCGCCGGCACGTCCGCCTGGAGCTGGATCCCGGCGTGATTCGCGAGCGGCTGCAGCATCTCGAAGGCTTCCTCGACGATCGTCTGCGGCCGCACCGGGGCGACTTCCAGCGCGAGCTGTCCGGCCTGCACCCGGCTCGCATCCAGCAGATCCTGGATGAGCCGGTTCATGTGATCCGCGCTGCGCTGAATGATCTCGAGCTGACGGCGACCGGGCTCGCCGGGATACGCCGTAATGATCTCCAGTGCGAGACTGCTGCCCATGGTGATGGTGTTGAGCGGATTCCGCAGGTCGTGCGCAACGACGCCGAGCATGTCGTCGCGCGCCTGCGTGGCGGCGCGCGCGTCGTTGTAGGAGCGTGCGGCCTGGATCGCGAGGGCGGCACGACGGCTGAGCTCCTGCGCCAGCGCGAGGTCCTCCGTAGCATACGTCCGGCCGGGCTGGCTGGACGCGAACATGATCGAGCCGATCAGCTCGCCGCCGCTGCTGATCGGTGCGGACATGAGTGAGCGCGTACCCAGCTCGCCGAGCAGCCTGCGGTGTTCCGGGTCGCCGGCCATCCGATCGAGATCATGCGGCGTGACCGTCGGCATCACGAACGGCTCGCCCGCCGCCTGTGAGCGCGAGAGCGGGTGCGTGTTCTTCCAGTGCTCGCGCCATTGCACGACCGTGCGCTCGAGCAGGTCCTGCTTCGCAGGATCCGCGTGCACCTCCGCTGCAATCTCGGTCTCATCATCGCGGTAGAGCGTGACCACGCAGAAATCCGCGAGCGAGCGAGTGGAGAGGTGAGCGAGCTGCTTCATCGTCGTGGACGTGTCGAACGACGATGCAAGGATGTGACTCGCCTCGAGCAGGAATTCCGCCTGTCGCCGCGTGCGCTCCGCTGTCTCGCGCGCGGTGCGCTCCTGGATCAGCAGTTCGGCAGAGCGCTCGGCCTGCTTGCGTTCCGTGATATCGCGGATCGCGACGACGCGCATCTTGCGGCCGTCGCGCTCGTAGTCGCTGCCCTTGATCTCGATCGGGAATACCGTCCCGTCCCGTCGCACCATCAACGCTTCATACGGCTGCTGGGACTGATCGGCCAGGCGCCGTCGCACCTCGGGATGGCAGCTCGGATGCAGGTAATCGAACGGGTTCGTGCCGATCAGCTCCTCGATCTCGTAGCCGATCATCCGTGCCAGACTGGGATTCACGTCGAGCACGACACGGCCGTCATGGATCACGATGCCTTCGACCGTCGCGTCGACCAGCAGCCGGTAGCGGTCCTCGCTGCGGTGCAGTGCGATCTGGGCGCGGCTGTGCTCGATGGCGAGCGCGAGCTCGTCGGTGACGGAGGAGAGTGCCTCGAGCTGCGCGCGCGTGGGCGCATCCCGCAGCAGCATCACGACCACGCCGACCACGTGCTCGTCCTTGATCAGCGGATGGCCGGCGCCGCCGTGCAGTCCCTCCTCCGCTGCCGCTTCGAGGCTGCCCGGCCACAGCTCCGGGATGCCATCCGTCCAGATTTCCGGCTCCGCGCGCTCGGCGATCCGCCCGAGAGCGTACGCCCCGACATCCACCGAAGTCACGGGGATCCGTCGCGACGCCCGACCGGCGGAGGGGCTGGCGATCAGCGTGGCGCCGTCGTCGCTCATGTGCCAGATCCGGACGAGATCCGCGTGCAGGTGGCGCACTACACTTGCCGCGCAGTAGTGGAGGCTGTCATCCAGCGTCATGGAGCGAGCGGTCAGGACCTCACCGATCTCCGCCGCGAGCTGCTCCTGTGTCAGCGAGGCGCCGATCCGCTCTTCCATCTCGCGTCGCGCCAGGGCGGCGCCCAGGATGCCGGCGGCTGCAGAGAGTGCATGCAGGACCGGCTCGCTCCAGCGCCTCGGCGCGGCGCAGTCGGCGAATCCCATGAAGCCCCACCAATGCGGGCCCACGAACACGGGTACGATGGCCGCGGACTCGATCCCCTGCGACTTCAGCGTCGGACGCTCGCAGGAAGGGAAATCCTCGAGCGTGCCAACGATCGTCTCCCCTCGGGAGAGCACGGTCGGCCAGCGCGCGCATCCGGCGCTGCTGTAGGCGACTCCCCGGGTGGCCTGCGTCGGCGCACCTCTGGCCATCCCCTGCACTTTCCACTCTGCCACGAGACTGGCTCGCAGCGATTCCAGCGTGGAGGCGTCATCGTTCTGATAGACGGCGACCTGGTGCGAGCCCGTCGCCCGACCGAGCCGCTCGAGCCACGTGTCGAGCACCTCCGCCCAGTCGGAGCGGTTTAGAAAGTCCTGCGCGCCGAAGACAACGGCTGCGAGGATCTCTTCGACGGCGGCGCCGGCGCCGGCATCGAGGTCACTCGCGACCTGGGGAAGGGATACGGAGGAGACAATCATGTGCGATTCCGGGAGGTGCAGGTCGACTCCACAGTTGCTTGTCGGATGGTCCGGCGGCAAGAGGGACGTTGTGGCAGCGAGTATGGCTGCCACCGTGTCGCCTGCATGGAAGCTAACGCCGAATGGGATGCGGCGCCCACCGGCACCGTACGTGCGGTGCAGCGCCGCTCGCCGAAGCACTCCAGGCCCGCGGATCATGATCGACTCGACAAACCCGGGAACAGTCGCGCAAACCGGCGCGCCTGTGCAGGTTACGACCACAGGCACAACGCCGCCGGAGCGGCGCGCGCTGCGTATCCTCCAGACTGCGGCCGTCCTCGTCGTGCTGGTTGCGCTGACCTGGAAGACCTACGAGCTCGACCGCTTCTTCATCCCCAAAGAACTGGTCCTGCACCTGGCGGCCTGCATCGGCGCCGGGCTCGCCCTGCGCAGCGTGCGCGAGGCGCGCTTCACCTGGATCGATACGCTCCTCGTCCTGTACCTCCTGCTCGGCGTCGTTTCCGGCATACTCTCGACGAATCCGTGGCTCGCCTTGCGCGCATTCACGATCAGTGCGTCCGCCGTCGCGATCTTCTGGGTGGCACGTGTGCTGCGCACTGCCGATCTCGAGCGGCCGCTGCTCGGTGCCGTGGCATTCGCCGTCGTGATCGGCTGCATCACCTCACTGCTGCAGACCTACGGCGTCGAAAGCGATTTCTTCTCGATCAACCGCGCACCGGGCGGCACCTTCGGCAACCGCAACTTCGTCGCGCACATGGCGGCGTTCGGTCTGCCCGTCGTGCTGCTGGTGACGGTCGGCGCACGCGGCGCCGGCAGGTACCTGCTCGGTGTGCTCGGCGCCACGCTCGTGCTCGCGACCCTTTTCCTGACCCGCTCGCGCGCGGCGTGGCTCGCATGCGGTGCGGTCCTGTTCGTGATCGTCGCCGCACTGTTCCTCTCGCCCGCCCTGCGTCGCGACACGCGCACATGGCTCCGCCTCGGGGGTGTCGCACTGCTCGCCGCGGCCGGCATCGCCGCCGCGCTGCTCGTGCCGAACACGCTCGACTGGCGCAGTGACAGTCCCTACCTCGAATCGATGCGCGACGTCGCCAACTACGAGGAGGGTAGCGGCCGGGGCAGACTCGTCCAGTATCGCCGGTCCCTGTCGATGGCCGCGGCGAACCCGCTGCTCGGCGTCGGACCCGGCAACTGGGCGGTCGAGTACGCGGACTTCGCGGCGCCGAATGATCCGTCGATGGACCGCAGTACGTCCGGCATGACGTCGAACCCCTGGCCGAGCAGCGACTGGGTCGCAGTCATCGCTGAACGGGGCGTGCCGGCGGCACTGCTGCTCGTGCTCGCGATCATGGGCATCGCAGTGCACGGGTTGCGGCAGCTCCTTACCGCACCCGCGGCGCAGGACGCGCTGCGTGCGGCCGCGCTGCTCGCGACGCTGCTCGCGACCGCCGTCGCCGGCCTTTTCGATGCCGTGCTTCTCCTCGCACTTCCGGCGCTGCTCGTCTGGGCTGCCCTCGGTGCGCTCCACGACCCGGTCGCCAGCCGCGGCGGGCTGCCGCCGCGTCTGCGTACCGCTGCCCTCGGCGCGCTCGTCGTTGTTGCCGGGCTCGGCGCGCTGCGCAGCACTTCGGCCATTGTGGCCATGGGCATACACAATGAAACGAACGGCGCAACGTGGCTCGATCGTGCGGCACTCCTCGACCCGGGCAACTTCCGCATCCGGCTGCAGCTCGCACGCGGCGGCAGCGGCCTCGATCGCGCCGAGCGGTGCGAGCACGCGCGTGCCGCGCACGCGCTCTACCCGAACGCGGGGGAGGCGCGACGGTTGAGCGATGGCTGCGAGTGAGCCGCCGTCAGGAGTGGCCTGCAGTCCGGATGAGGTGCAGGTCAGGAAGGCAGGGCCGCGCGAGCTGGGGTCAGGACCTCGATCTCAGTCCAGTGAACAGGACAGTCGCGTGAAGGCCGGCGTTGCGCCCGCGCCTTCCGCCTCGCTCGTCAGCCAGACAGTGCCGGCATCGTCCATCGCGACGGACTCCCCCTGCTGGTGCCCGACACTCGCGAGATCGTAGCGGTGAACCACGCTCACGTCGCCGGCCAGCAGCCGGGCGGCGTCATGGAACCGTAGCTCTGCTGGGGTGCGGATCACGACCCAGCGCCCGTCCGGCGATGCGGTCGCTGCCGTGACGCGTTCGCCCGCATCTCCCGGCTCGCCCGCCAGCTCGGCAATCGGCTCGAGCGTCGCCGTCCCTCCAGCCTCGAGCGGAAAGCGGTAGAGACGGATCGGCCCGCGCCGCCCTTTCGTCACGACATAGAACGAGCCGTCAACGGCAAACAGGGATTCGGCATCGTGCCGACCGTCCGGGTAGCGGCCGTGGAAGGCGGTTGGCGCTGCGCGGTCAGATTCTGAAGCCGGCTCGCTGACCTCATAGATGGTGACGTGCTCCCGGTCGCCATCGTTGTCGCCGGTGTCGGATACGTAAAGGCAGGATCCCGCCGCGCACGGCGCCGCCTCGATATCCTCCCAGTCGATCAGACGGACGCCGTCCAGCCGGACGCGCATGACGAGCCGGCCCGAGGCGTCGACGCCGTACAGCTCCGGCTCGTTGCCCGAGTCATTGTGGGTCCAGAAGACATCCGGGTTCGTGATGCCACGTGCCAGCCCGCTG
>CAYSGF010000261.1:0-45636 GCA_964430275.1 uncultured Gemmatimonadaceae bacterium | reverse complement strand
CGCCGGCGACGCGACGGTGGCGAACTTCGCGACGCTCGGGCGCGCCCGCACCCGCCTCGAGCTCGGTGACCTCGCCGGCGCCGCCGCGGATGCCGCGACGATTCCCGACGGTTTCGTCGTGAATGCCGTGACGGGTGGCGGCTCCGGCCGCGTGGAGAACCTGCTGTGGAGGCACCTCGGCGTCGATGGCAACGCGTATTCGTCCATCGAGGACATCTGGGAGAACGCGACGCACATGGGCGTGCCGGATCCGCGCGTGAACGTGATCAACACTGGCACCTCCGGCTCGAACGGCTTCACCACGGTCCTGGCACAGACGAAGTTCCCAACAGTCGCGACGCCGGTCCCGATCGCGCGCACGGCGGAGGCGCGGCTCATCGTCGCCGAGCAGCTGGTCGCGACCGGCGACCTCGAGGGCGCCGAGGACATCATCAACGAGCTGCACGCCGCTGCCGGCCTGCCGGACTACGACGTCACGGGCCAGACCGCGGACGACGTCATGGACCACATCATCGAGGAGCGCGCCCACGAGCTGTTCCTGGAAGGGCACCGCTTCGCGGACGCGAACCGCTACAACCTGCCGCTCTATCCGGCGGCGGGCACACCGTTCCCGAACGGCGGCACGTACGGCGACCAGCGCTGCTTCCCGCTGCCGGACGTGGAGCGCAACAACAACCCGAACATCCCGAGTCTCTGATCCGCAGTCCGGGTTTCTGATTTCATTGAACGACGCGCGCTCCCCGGCACGTGCGGGGGAGCGGCGCGGAGGACTCTCGCCGTGAACACTCGACACCTGTCCGTCATGCTGCTGGGCGCACTCGTCGCGGCCGGCAGCACGCTCGCGCCCGTACACGCGCAGGGCACACGCCTGCTGCGCCAGCCGACCGTGAGCCGCGACCTCGTCGCGTTCGCGTACGCCGGCGACCTGTGGACCGTCGGTCGCGCGGGCGGCAGCGCCCGCCGCCTGACGGCGACGCCCGGCGCCGAGAGCGACCCGCGCTTCTCGCCCGACGGCGCGCGCATCGCATTCAGTGCGACCGTCGCCGGCAACACGGACGTCTACGTCGTGCCGACCGCGGGCGGTACGCCGCAGCGGCTCACCTACCACCCGGGCGTCGACCGGGTGCGCGGATGGATGCCCGACGGCAGTGCCGTGATCTTCGGCTCCGCACGCGTCAGCGCACCGCACCAGTCCTACATGCGACTCTGGACGATCGACACCGACGGCGGACTGCCCGTCGCGATGCCGATGCCGCGCGCCTTCACGGGGACGTACTCGCCGGACGGAACGCGCTTCGCCTACGAGGAATTCTCGACGTCGATGATGGCCGACTGGGACGAGGTCTCGCAGTGGCGGCACTATCGCGGCGGACGCACGCATCCGATCCGGATCATGCAACTGGGGACGGCGGGAAATGCGGGTGTGGGTGAGGGTGGGCGTGGGGGTGGGGGCACTGCGGGGTTCACAGCGGGTGGGGGAACTGGCTCGGGGGAGCTCTACTCGGAGACCTTCGTGCCGTGGACGGACAGCAATGACTCGGATCCGATGTGGCTCGGCAACACGATCTACTTCGTGTCGGACCGGAACCATACGGCGAACGTCTTTGCGCACGACCTCGGCACCGGGGCAGTAAGGCAGGTCACTTCGCACGACGACTTCGACGTCATGAACGCGTCGGCGGGTGCGGGCGCGGTCGTGTACGAGCAGGCGGGCTACGTCTGGCTGTTCGACGTCGCCTCGGGCGAGGCGCGCCGGCTGTCGATCGACGTGCGCGGCGACCTGCCGTGGGCGCGGCCGCACTTCGAGCGGGTCGCGGGCATGATCCGCGACGCGGCGCTGTCACCAACCGGCGTGCGCACGGCGTTCGAGGCGCGCGGCGACATCTACACGGTGCCGACGGAGAAGGGCGACTTCCGCAACCTGACACAGAGCTCGGGCGCGCACGACCGCAGCCCGGTATGGTCGCCGGACGGTGCGGACATCGCCTGGCTCTCGGACGCGAGCGGCGAGTACCGCCTCATGATCGGCGACCCGATGGGGATCGAGGCGCCGCGCGCGATCGCGCTGCCGGCGTCGATCTTCTACTCCGAGCCCGCATGGTCGCCGGACGGCCGCCACCTCCTGCTGCAGGACAACCACCTCAACCTGTGGACGGTCGCAGTCGCGAACGGCCGCGCCACGAAGGTGGACACGGAGACGTTCCACGATCCGGGCCGCGACTTCGATGCGGTGTGGTCGCCGGACTCGCGCTGGATCGCGTACTCGAAGAGCCTCGCCAACCAGATGCGCGCGGTGTTCGTCTACTCGGTCGCCGACGGCCGCGCACACCAGGTCACCGACGGCATGTCCGACGCCGTCTCGCCCGCATTCGACGCGGGCGGCAAGTACCTGTACTTCCTCGCGAGCACGGACTACGGACCGAGCACGAGCTGGCTCGAGATGAGCTCGCTCGACCGGCCGGTCACGCGCGCGGTCTATCTCGTGGTGCTCGACGAGGATGAACCCTCGCCGCTGCTGCCGGAGAGCGATGAGGAGCCGTCGGCGGAAGCGGAAGCGGAAGCGGAAGGCGGTGCGGAAGCGGGACGCGGTGCGGAAGCGGAAGCGGGTGCGGGCGCGGGCCGGCAGGTCACGATCGACTTCGACGACATCGGTCAGCGCATCCTCGCGCTTGCGATACCACCGGGCGAGTATGCGCAGCTGAAGGCGGGGCCGGCGGGCTCGATCTTCTACCTGGAGGCAGTGCCGGGTGTGGGCGGGCCGCCGTCGCAGCGGCTGCAGCGCTACCAGCTGAGCGAACGCTCGGCAGCGCCGTTCCTGGAGGGCGTGCAGTCGTACGCGCTGTCGGCGGACGGGAAGAAGCTGCTGTACGGCGCGCGCGGCGACCGCTGGGGCGTCGTCGCGACGAGCGGCGCTGCGAAGGTCGGTGACGGCGCGATCAACGTCGCACAGCTCCAGACGCGCATCGACCCGCAGGCGGAGTGGGCGCAGATCTTCGACGAGACGTGGCGCCAGCAGCGCGACTTCTTCTACGACGCCGAGATGCACGGCGCGGACTGGGACGCGGTCCGCGAGAAGTACCTGCCGCTGCTCGCGCACGTCGGTCACCGCAGTGATCTCGGCTACCTGATCGCGACGGTCGCGGGCGAGCTGACCGTCGGCCACTCCTACCTGACGGGCAACGGCGACATCCCGGAGGACGACCCGGTTCCGGTCGGGCTGCTCGGTGCGGACCTCACGGTCGCGAACGGGCGCTACCGCATCGAGAAGATTTACACGGGCGAGAACTGGAACCCGGACCTGCAGGCACCGCTGAGTGCGCCGGGCATCGACGTGCGCGAGGGCGACTACCTGCTCGAGGTGAACGGGCAGCCGCTCGCGCCGCCGACGAATCCGTACGCCGCGTTCGAGGGCACGGCCGGACGACAGACGCTGATCCGCGTGAACGACCGGCCGACGCTCGAGGGCTCGCGCATCGTCACCGTCGTGCCGATCCGCAGCGAAGCGGGCCTGCGCGCACGCGCATGGATCGAGAACAACCGCCGGCTCGTCGACGAGCTGTCGGACGGACGGCTCGCGTACGTGTGGCTGCCGAACACGGCCGGCGCAGGCTACCAGTCGTTCACGCGCTACTACTACGCACAGCAGCACAAGCAGGGCGCGATCATCGACGAGCGCTACAACCAGGGCGGCATGGTCGCGGACTACATCGTCAACGAGATGGACCGCAAGCTCATGGGCTACTTCGCCCGGCGCTCGGGCGGGGTCATGACGTCACCGATGGCCGGGCTGTACGGCCCGAAGGTGATGATCGTGAACGAGTCCGCCGGCTCGGGCGGCGACGCGCTGCCGTACTACTTCAAGCAGCGCGGCATCGGCCCGATCGTCGGCACGCGCACCTGGGGCGGCCTCGTCGGTACGCTCGGCGTGCCCGCCACGATCGACGGCGGCGGCATCACCGCACCCGACCTCGCCTTCTACGACCTCGACGGCCGCTGGTCGGTCGAGAACGAGGGCGTCGAGCCGACCATCGAAGTGGAGAACACGCCCGCCGCGGTGATCGCCGGCCGCGACCCGCAGCTCGAGCGCGCGGTGCAGGAAGCACTGCGACTGCTCGAGCAGCAGCCCGTACGGCACGTGCCACGGCCGGCACCGATCGATCGGGTGTCGCCGCCGCGGTGAGGCCGCGAGGAACTGAGGGCGCGCTCTGAGGCGCAGGGAACAGCCGCTGAGAGGCCGCGGTGGGCTCAGTGGCTTGGAGGCGGTCGTCGTGAGGCGGCGGGATTCTCGTGGGCGCTGGCATTCTCGAGGGTAGAGCTGCCTCGGTTCACGCAGAGAACACAGGGAGCGCGAAGCCACAGAGGCGGTCGTGGCACGGCGCGCGGCGCGCGGCGTGAGCAACCTTTCGTTTTTTGTAGTTGGTTGCCGGCGTGCGCACGTCGCCGGGCTGCGGACGGCTTCCGGGCGAGTAGAAACCAAAAAGAACGGCAGCCTGATTCCGCCGGGCGCATGCCACAAAGCCACAAGGCCAGACTCTGTGCCTTCGTGACCACTGCGTCCTCTGTGTGAAAAGAAGTTACACGAACGTGCGGCTGCATCGCACGGTGATGCACGCGATCAACTGATTCGCCACAACAATCGGCACCAGCATACCAGCACGGGAGGTCGGAAATGAAGAAGCCGCCGTCGAATGTGACGCGCAGGGAAGCAATCAGGGCGGCCGCGTCGGCGACTGCGTTCGCGGCATTCGCGCCGATGCTGAATCTCGGCCGTTACCGGCTGTTCGCGCAGCAGCAGGCGGAGTACTCGGCGCGCACGATCCGGCTGGTGACGGAGAACCTCGTCATCGACATGCTGAGTCCGCTGACACTGAACTGGGAGCTGCAGGGGAAGTGGAACCGGAACGCGGAGAACTTCACGGACGAGCATTTCGCGCGCTTCGAGGAATCCGGGATCAACGTCTTCCACGTGGCGTACGGCATGGGCGGCTCGGACGCCTACACGACCGTGCTGCGCCACATGGCCACGCAGAACAGCTTCATTGCGGGGCAGGACGAGCGCTTCCTGCGGATCGACAGTGCCGCGGACTTCGAGCGCGCGCGCACGTCGGGGAAGATCGGGTTCCTGATCGGTGTGCAGAACGCGTCGCATTTCCGCCGGCCCGATGATGTGGACGAGTTCCACGCACTCGGCCAGCGGGTGTCGCAGCTCACGTACAACAGCCGGAACCTGATCGGCAACGGCTCGACGGAGCGGCACGACGACGGCATCAGCGACTTCGGCGTGCGCATCATCGAGCGCATGAATGAGGTCGGCATGGCGGTCGATACCGGCCACTGCGGCGACCGCACGACGATCGAGGCGTGCGAGCTCTCGAAGAAGCCGGTGCTGATCACGCACTCGAACGCGCGCGCACTCGTCGGCGGCCATCCGCGCACGAAGCCGGACGAGGCGATCCTCGCCATGGCGAAGTCGGGCGGTGTGATGGGCATCACGGGGGTGCGCAACTTCGTGCGCGACCGCGAGCCGACCACGATCGAGCACTACATCGACCACTTCGACTACGTGAAGAAGCTGATCGGCGTCGAGCACCTCGGCATCGGCAGCGACATCGACCTGGACGGCTACGACGACATGCCGGCCGAGGCCTATGCACAGCTCAAGGCGGGCTACAAGGACAGCTACGCGTTCCGCGACAAGATCGACATCGAGGGTATCGATCATCCGAAGCGCGTGTTCGACACGACCGAGGCGCTGATCCGGCGCGGCTACAGTGACAGCGAGATCATCGGAATTTTGGGCGGCAACTTCGCGCGCGTGCTGAACGAGATCTGGAGCGTGCCGCCGCGCCAGCGGGCGGAGCGCTGATGCCGCCGACCACCTGCCCCATCGGGGAGAGAGCCATGCGGCACTGCCGGACTGTCGGAGCGCTGACTGCGGTCGGCGCACTTCTCATGATCGCCGCCGCGCCGTGCGCACTCGCCGCGCAGACGCCGGAGCTGAGCGTGTCGGGCGTGCGCGGACCGACCGACGTCGCGGAGCTCGAGGCGTTTCTCGACGGGGTCATGGCCGCGCAGATGGCGGAGAAGAACGTCGCGGGCGCGACCGTCGCCGTCGTGCGCGACGGGCAGGTCATGCTGGCGAAGGGCTACGGCTGGGCCGACGTCGAGACGCGCGAGCGGGTCGATCCCGCGAGCACGATGTTCCGCATCGGCTCCGTGTCGAAGCTGTTCACGTGGACCGCCGTGATGCAGCTCGTGGAAGAGGGCGTGCTCGACCTGGACACGGACGTGAACGCGTACCTCGGCTTCGAGATCCCGGCGACGTTCGAGGAGCCGATCACACTGCGCCACATCCTCGCGCATACGCCGGGCTTCGAGGAGGACTCGCGCGACCTGTTCGCACAGGACTCGACGGGCATCGTGCCGCTCGGTGAGTGGCTCGAAGCACACCTGCCCACGCGCGTCCGCCCGCCCGGCCGGTACTCGTCCTACTCGAACTACGCGACCGCACTCGCCGGCTACATCGTCGAGCGCGCATCCGGCATGTCCTGGGACGACTACATCGAGCAGCGCATCATCATCCCGCTCGGCATGACACACACGACCGGTCGCCAGCCGCTGCCCGCAAACCACGCCGGCGACATGTCGAATGGATACAGCTACAGCGCCGGCCGCTACGACGACGAGGACTTCGAGATCATCACGGGCGCGTCGCCCGCCGGCTCGATCAGCTCGAGCGCGGCGGACATGGCGAAGTTCATGATTGCACACCTCAACAACGGCGCGCTCGGCGACGCGCGCATCCTCGACGAGGCGACCGCGCTGCAGATGCAGGAGCGCGGCTTCGAGCACGACCCGCGGCTGCCGGGCTGGGCACTCGGCTTCTACGAGAAGTCGAGCCACGGCGTGCGCATCGTCGGCCACGGCGGCGACACGCAGTGGTTCCACTCCGACCTCGCGCTGATCCCCGAGGAACAGCTCGGCGTGTTCGTCTCCTACAACACGGACACGGGCGGGGCACTGAACTTCGGCCCGTTCCTCCAGACGTTCCTCGACCACTACTATCCGGCACCGCCGCCGCCCGTGACGCTGCCCGAGGACGCGCTCGAGCAGGCGCAGCGCGTGGCCGGCTCGTACCAGATGAACCGGATGTCGTACACGACGTGGCAGAAGGCCGCCGGGCTCGCCGCAGCCGTGAAGGTGAGCGCGGACGAGGACGGCTCACTCCTCTTCAGCATGATGGACGAGCCGATCCGCCTCGTGCCCGTCGGCCCGCTGCTCTACCGCGAGGAGCTCGGCCACGAGCTCGTCGCCTTCGAGGAGGACGAGAACGGCGACGTCACACACGCGTTCCTCGGCGCCGCCCCGATGATGGCCTTCGAGCGACTGCCCTGGTACGGCTCGCCGACACTGCATCAGGTGCTGCTCGGTATCTCGCTGCTCGTCTTCGCCGCCACGATCGTGGCCGCCGTGAACCGCTTCGTGCGACGCCGCTGGGGCCAGCCGCGCCCCGAGGACGCACTCCGCGGCCGCGCGTTCATCGTCGGCATCGCCGTGCTGAACGTCGCGTTCGTCGTTACACTCGCCATCCTGAGCGCCGACTTCTGGGCACTGCTCAGCGGACCGGCAACCGGCCTCAAGGCGGCCCTGCTGCTGCCCGTGCTCGCCGGACTGCTCACGCTCGGCGCGCTCTACATGGCGTTCCGTCACTGGCGCAGCGGAACCGGCACGCGCGGCGCGCGCATCCGCTACAGCGCGGTCGTCGTCGTGAGCATCGTGTTCCTCTGGTCACTCAACATGTGGAATCTGCTGGGATGGAGGATGTGATGGGTTCAATGGGGAGAGGCGGGCCGGGGCCGGGTGCCCGGGCCCGGGCCGGGGCCGGACGTATGGAGCGGACTCGTTCATGGAGCGCTGGCGTGGTCGCGTTCGTCATGGGCGCGGCGCTCGTCGTGCTGCCGGCGTCGGAGGCGCTGGCACAGGCGCCGCTCGACGCACGTGAGCTGACGGCGTTCGATGCGTACGTCGCGGATGCGGTCGAGGACTGGAACCTGGCTGGGCTCGCGATCGCGCTCGTGCACGAGGACGCGACGATCTTCGCGAAGGGCTACGGCGTGATCGAGGTCGGTGAGCCGGCGCGCGTGGACGAGCATACGCGCTTCGCGGTCGGCTCCACGACCAAGGCGATGACGACCGCCGCGCTCGCCATGCTGGTCGACGAGGGGAAGCTGAGCTGGGACGATCGCGTGATCGATCACCTGCCGGAGCTGCGCCTCCACGACCCCTACGCGACGCGCGAGCTGACCGTCCGCGACCTGCTCACGCACCGCACCGGCCTGCCCGGCACGGACGTGTTCTGGGGGCGCCTCGACTACGACCTCGACGAGATGATGTACCGGCTGCGCTTCGTCGAGCCGGTCTCCTCCTTCCGCACGACCTGGAACTACCAGAACGTCGTGTACGCGATCGGCGGTGCGCTCGTCGAAGAGCTGTCCGGCATGACGTGGCACGACTTCGTACGCCAGCGGATCTTCACACCGCTCGGCATGAACGAGACCGAGCCGCTCGACGCCGGCATCCTCGAGAGGCCGAACGTCGCCATCCCGCACGGCGCGACCGGCGACAGCGTCTACACCGTGCCGAAACGGTCCACCGATGCGGTCGCATCCGTCGGCTCGGTGTGGTCGAGCGTCTCCGACATGGCGAAATGGATGCGGTTCATGCTCGACAGCGCGCGCGTCGACGGCACGCGGCTGATCGCGCCGGCCACGTTCCGCGAGATCGTCGCACCCCAGATCCGCGCGCCACTCTCGATCTATGGCTCGCTCGAGCTCGTCAAGCCGACACTCCTCACGTACGCGCTCGGCTGGTTCGTCCACGACTTCGGCGACGACATCGTGTGGATGCACACCGGCAGCATCAACGGGATGAGCGCGATCGTCGGGCTGCTGCCCGAGCGGAAATTCGGCGTCGTCGTGCTCATCAACCGCGACCACGCCGAAGTCCGCCACGCACTCATGTACCGCGCCTTCGACATGGCCGCGGGCAGCATCGGGCGCGACTGGAGCACCGACGTGCTCGCCATGCAGGAGCGCGGGGAGCGCGCCGCGCCGACCGTGGCAGAGAGCGCGACTCCGCCATCACTCCCCCTCGAGCGCTACGCCGGCACCTACAGCCACGGCGCCTACGGCCGGCTGCACGTGAGCCACGACGGCGGCACCCTGCGTGCCCGCTTCAACGACGACCCGGCCTACACCCTCGAACATCGCGACTACGAGGCGTTCCGCACCGCCGATGCACCGCCGGGCGCAGGGTACTCGGTGGTGTTCGACCCGGATGGGGCGGGGAGGATCAGCGCGGTGCGCCTGTTCGGCGCATCGTTCGTGCGCGAGAGCGGGCAGGCGGCGGACCGGTAGGGTTCGAATCCGGAGTGCGGAATTCGGAGTGCGGAATTCGGAATTCGGAATTCGGAGTGCGGAGTGCGGAATTCGGAATTCGGAGTGCGGAGTGCGGAGTGCGGAGTGCGGAATTCGGAATTCGGAGTGCGGAATTCGGAATTCGGAATTCGGAGTGCGGAGTGCGGAGTGCGGAGTGCGGCCGCGACGGTACGGTCGCCGGCAATTATTGCCGGCCAAACGGCACCTCGGCGCGCTGTTCTCGCCGAGTGTACGCTGACCGGCAATCATGCACCGCCGGACGGCACGGGCCGCGCCTGTCCCGCGCGCGCGTCCCACCTGCCCGCCGATCCACGCACCACACCCGCGCCGATCCCCGCCCCACCGCCGCGCCAACGCCCCACACCCGCGCCGAACCACGGCCCCGATCCGACCGCAACCACCCACGCCGATCCACGCCTCCACCGTGAGCGACGGCCTTCGCCGCCGGTCGCTGCGCCTTCGCCTACCCGTCGACTCGCCGGATAATTCCCGGCCGCGGATTGCTGCTCCGCTCGGACCGGCGTTACTATCGCAAGGCGAAACCTGGCGGGCGCCCGCGAAGTGCCGGGCGATGCAAGCCCCGCCGGGGCCGGTCGATCGGGCAGGGCCACCCGCCGCGGTACCGCGTCGTGCCTGCCCGAATCTGTTTCGATCTCCTCGAGGAAGCTGAATGAAGCGTGCGTTGATCACGGGCATCACCGGCCAGGACGGGTCGTACCTGGCGGAGCTGCTGCTGTCGGAGGGGTATGAGGTGCACGGCATCATCCGCCGGGCGTCGCAGTTCAATACGGATCGGATCGATCACCTGTACCAGGACCCGCACCAGCCGGGCACGCGGCTGTTCCTGCACTATGGTGACCTGCTGGACAGTGCCGCGCTGCGCCGGATCATCGGCGAGGTGAAGCCGGACGAGATCTACCATCTGGGCGCGCAGTCGCATGTGAAGGTGTCGTTCGAGCAGCCGTCGTACACGGCGAATACGGATGCGGTCGGCACGCTGCGGCTGCTCGAGGCGCTGCGCGACCAGTGCAACGGCACGGGGCAGTCGATCCGCTTCTACAATGCGGGCTCGTCGGAGATGTTCGGTGCGGCCCTGCCGCCGCAGAGCGAGGCGACGGCGTTCTACCCGCGCAGTCCCTACGCAGTGAGCAAGGTCGCCGCGCACTGGTACTCGGTGAACTACCGCGAGGCGTACGGCCTGTTCATCGCGAACGGCATCCTGTTCAACCACGAGTCGCCGCGGCGGGGCGAGACGTTCGTGACGCGCAAGATCACGCGCGCGGTCGGCCGCATCGCGACGGGCCTCCAGGAGAAGCTGTACCTCGGTAACCTGGACGCGAAGCGCGACTGGGGCTTCGCCGGCGACTACGTGAAGGCGATGTGGCTG
Source organism: uncultured Gemmatimonadaceae bacterium (assembly GCA_964430275.1). GTDB lineage: Bacteria > Gemmatimonadota > Gemmatimonadetes > Longimicrobiales > RSA9 > DASTYK01. The sequence goes on along the minus strand of CAYSGF010000261.1, from coordinate 34,812 downwards.
ATGCTGCAGCAGGACGCGGCCGACGACTACGTCGTCGCGACGGGCGCGGCGTATTCGGTGCAGGAGTTCGTGGAGGCGGCATTCCGGCACGTGGATCTCGACTGGCAGCAGCACGTCGAGACGGACGCGCGCTACCTGCGGCCGACGGAGGTCGATCACCTCGAGGGCGATGCGACGAAGGCGCGCACGCAGCTCGGCTGGGAGCCGGAGGTCGGCTTCGACGAGCTGGTCCGGATGATGGTCGATCACGACGTCGAGCTCGCCCGCCAGGAGCGCACGCTGCGCGACGCCGGCCATACCGTCACCTCGCGCGGGGCTGCAGCACTGTGACGGCCGCGACGTCGATCGTGCCGATTCCGCGCGACGCACGCATCTACGTCGCCGGCCACCGCGGCCTGGTCGGCTCCGCGATCGTGCGTCGCCTGCAGCGCGACCACTTCAAGAAGCTGCTGCTGCCGACCCGCAGCGAGGTGGACCTCACGCGCCAGGAGGACGTGGATCACTTCTTCGCCGCCGAGCGGCCGCAGTACGTCTTTCTCGCCGCTGCGAAGGTCGGCGGTATCCTGGCGAACGACACGTATCCGGCCGACTTCATCCGCGAGAACACACTCATCGAGACGCTCGTGCTCGATGCCGCGCACCGCAGCGGTGTGGAGCGGCTGCTCTTCCTCGGCAGCTCGTGCATCTACCCGAAGCACGCGCCGCAGCCGATGAAGGAGGAACACCTGCTCACCGGTCCACTCGAGCCGACGAACGAGGCCTACGCGATCGCGAAGATCCTCGGCATCAAGACGGTGGCAGCGTACCGTCGCCAGCACGGCGTCCACTGGATCAGTGCGATGCCGACGAACCTCTACGGACCGAACGACAACTTCGACCTCGCGAGCAGCCACGTACTGCCCGCGCTCATCCGCAAGTTCCACGAGGCGAAGCGCGATGGCGCCGCGAGCGTCACGATCTGGGGCACCGGCTCGCCACGCCGCGAGTTCCTCCACGTCGACGACCTTGCCGACGCGCTGCTCTTCCTCATGCAGACGTACGACGGCGACAGCTTCGTGAATGTCGGCGTGGGCGCGGACGTGTCGATCCGCGAGCTTGCGGAGCTGATCCGTCGCATCGTCGGCTTCGAGGGCGATCTCGTCTTCGACACGACGAAGCCCGACGGCACGCCGCGCAAGCTGCTCGACGTCTCGCGCCTCGAGGCGCTCGGCTGGAAAGCGCGGATCGCCCTCGAGGAAGGCATCCGGCAGACGTACGCGTGGTACGTCGGAGAGAACGGGCCCGGGGCCGGGCCGGGGCGCGGGCCGGGTGACAAGCGGGCATCGGCGGTGGCGTAAGCGGCGGGCCGGGCCCGGGCGCCGGCCCCGGCCCGCCTCACCGCCAGTACCCACCCGCTCGTCCCTCCCGGCTCATCGCGTTAGTATCCACCCAATGCCCCACGATTTCGCAGCCCTCACGCAGTCCGAGCTCACGGCGCTCGGTGTCGCGCTCGGCGGTATCCTGGCCGCCGACCCGGCGGGCCTCGTGATCGGGCTGCGCGGCGAGCTGGGCGCGGGGAAGTCCGTGTTCGCGCGCGCGATCGCGCGCGGCGCCGGCGTGACGGCGCCGATGCCGTCGCCGACGTTCAACCTGGTGTTCCGCTACGAGACGCCGGCGCGCCGGACGGTGGCGCATCTGGACCTCTACCGGCTCACGGACCCGGCCGACGTCTGGGAGCTGGGGTGGGAGGAGCTGAGCGGCGGCGACGAGATCACGCTCATCGAGTGGCCGGAACGGGCGGAGTCGCTGCTGCCTGCCGACCGCTGGGACGCGCACCTGATGCATGGCGAGCTGCCGGAGCTGCGCTCCCTGAGCGTGACGAGCGTGGGCGACGCGCGGCCGTTCCCGCGCGAGCAGATCGACCGGCTGTTCGCGCCGGAGCAGCAATGAGCGGCGAGCGCATCGTGCTCGCGCTCGACACCGCGACCGCACCCGGCGGCGTCGCGGTCGGCGCGGGCGGCGACGTGCTCGCCGAGATCGTGCTCGGTGATGCGTCGCGACACTCGGAGCTCGTGCTGCCGGCGATCGAGTTCGCATTGCGCGCGTCCGCTGCGACGATCGCGGAGATCGACGCGATCGTCGTGGGTGCGGGGCCCGGCTCGTTCACGGGCGTACGCATTGCGGCCGCGACGGCGAAGGGGCTCGCGCATGCGCGCGGCGTACCGCTCTACGCGTTTCCATCGCTGCTGGCCGCGGCGGCAGCGGCGGCGCGCTCGTGGGAGGAGCCGGTGTGCGCGCTGTTCGACGCGCGCAGAGGCGAGGCGTATGCGGGATGCTGGAGAGTGGGGGAGTCCCTGGACGCGATCCTGGAGCCGACCGCCGGCGACGTCGCAGCGATCGTCGCACAGCTGAGCCGGCACGATCCGCTGTACGTCGGTGATGGCGCCGCGCGCAACCGCGCGCGTATCGAGGAGGTCGGCGGACGCCTGGCGCCGCCGGGCGCGACGTCCGGCTGTGCGGGTGCGCTGATCCGCCTCCTCGCCCGGGGCGATGCAGAGCCGGTGGACGCCGCGCGCTGGCAGCCGAGCTATGTTCGGGCACCGAACGTGAGCGTGCCGAAGGACTGGCGCGACACGGCACGCGCGGAGCGGTTGGCCGGAGGAGACGCATGAGCACGATCGAAAGAACACCGCAGCGCACGCTGCCGCCGGACCTCGTCATCCGCTCGATGAGCGACGATGACCTGGACGAGGTCGGTCGCATCGAGCGCGCGAGCTACACGATGCCGTGGGCGGACGAGACGTTCCGCGGGCTGCTGCGACGCGCGGACGCAGAGGCACTCGTCGCCGAGCGCGCGGGCGAGGTCGTCGCGTATGCGGTGTTCTGGTGGGTGGCCGATCAGGCGGAGCTCGGCAATGTCGCAGTCACGGCGGTCGCGCGCGGGCAGGGGATCGGCGCCGCACTCGTGCACACCGTCCTCGTGCGTGCTCGCCGGCGCGGCGCGCGCGAGGTGTTCCTGGAAGTGCGGCCGTCGAATCCGACGGCACAGCGGCTCTACGAACGGCTCGGCTTCGTCCAGGTCGGTCGCCGCCGGCACTATTACGTGAGGCCCACCGAGGACGCGATCGTGATGCGACGCGCGCTGCACGACTAGCATGTCGTTCCCCATCCACCGTCCGCGCCGGCTGCGGCGCACGGAAGCGCTGCGCAGCCTGGTGCGTGAGACGCACGTGCGCGCCGACGACCTGGTGCTGCCGCTGTTCGTCGTGCCGGGCAGCGGCGTGCGACGGCCGGTCGGCTCGATGCCCGGCGTATTCAACACCTCTGTGGACGAGACACTGCGCGACGCCCGCGAAGCGTACGAGCTCGGCATCCGCGCCGTGCTGCTGTTCGGCATCCCGCCGCACAAGGACGAGCACGCGAGCGGCGCGTTCGGCAGTGACGGCGTCGTGCAGCAGGCGGTGCGCGCACTGAAGGCGGAGCTGCCCGAGCTGCTCGTGATCACGGACGTGTGCCTGTGCGAGTACACGTCGCACGGGCACTGCGGCATCGTGCGCGACGGCGCCGTCGTGAACGACGAGTCGCTCGAGCTGCTCGCGAAGCAGGCACTGCACCATGCGCGCGCGGGCGCGGACATCGTCGCGCCGAGCGACATGATGGACGGCCGCGTGGGCACGATCCGCGCCCTGCTCGACGAAGAGGGCTTCACCGACGTCGCGATCCTCGCCTACTCCGCGAAATACGCGTCCGCGTTCTACGGCCCCTTCCGCGAGGCCGCCGACAGTGCGCCGCAGTTCGGCGACCGGCGCGCCTACCAGATGGACGGCGCGAACGCCGACGAGGCACTCCGCGAAGTCGCACTCGACATCGAGGAAGGCGCCGACATGGTGATGGTGAAACCGGCGCTCGCATACCTCGACGTCATCCGCCGCGTGAAGGACGAGTTCGCCTGGCCGCTCGCCGGCTACCACGTGTCCGGCGAGTACGCGATGATCAAGGCCGCCGGCCAGCTCGGCTGGCTCGACGCCGACCGCGCCATGGCCGAGTCGATCACCTCGATCCGGCGTGCGGGGGCGGATGTGGTGATTACGTACTGGGCTCGGGAGATGGTGCGGTATCTTGCCGGCTAGTCGGCGCGCATTACCGATGGTCCGCGCTGACTGGAGAACGGCGGGCCCGGGCCCAGGGCCCCGGGCCCGGATTCAAGATCACCAATTCACTAATGTCGCCTCATCGGCCGCACCTGCTCGACCACTACATAACATCCCACCAGCATGGCCAGCGCGCCAAGAGCAATGATCGGTGCGTGGCCCGGCCAGTGTACGGCGGCATACGCAGCCGCAGCCAGCAGCAGATTCAGCACGATGACCGCGCCCGTTACCTGCGCGTGCGAGCGGCCGGACTGGACGAGCCGCTGATACGCATGACTGCGGTGTGCAACGAACCATTTCTCGCGACGCACCATGCGACGGAGCAGCGTGAGCGTGGCGTCGACGAAGAACACGCCGAGCAGAACGAGCCAGATCAGCAGCGGCGGTCCGTTCGTGTTCTCCGCTGCGATGGCGACCACTGCGAGGCCGTAGCCGAGCAGTCCCGAGCCCACGTCGCCCATGAAGATCTTCGCGGGTGCCCAGTTCCAGACGAGGAAGCCGGCAGATGACGCGGCGAGCAGTGCGGTGGCGAACGCGACCGACGAATTCCCGCTCATGAGCGCGAGCATCGCGCCCGCACCGCCGGCGATGACCGCTTCGGACGCTGCGATGCCGTCGATGCCGTCCATGAAATTGTAGAGATTGATCGACCAGGCGATGCCGAGGGCACCGAGCAGCCAGCCGAGTGCGCCCAGCTCGAGTGTGGTTGTGCCGAGATCGAGGTGCGGCAGGCCGCCGAGCAGTGTGAGCGCGACGACGGCCGCGAGGAGGTGCACTGCGGCGCGCAGCCAGGCAGGCAGGCGGTGGTGGTCATCGAGAAAGCCGATGCCGCCGATCAGCAGGCCGCCGGCGATCAGCGCGTCGGTGAGGGCGGGCTCGATCCAGTCGAGGGCTCGCGCTGCCACCAGGCCGGCAAGGAGTGCGGCGAGGATGGCCATGCCGCCGCCGCGCGGGGTTGGTGCATCGTGGGAGCTTCGCTCATTCGGAATGTCGAGCACGGCGTGGCGCAGCGCGTAGCTGCGCACGAGCCAGGTCCCGATGAGCGCCACGAGTGCGACAGAGCCGAGGACGAGCGCTGCGATCATGCCCGCGACTCACTCCCGTGCCTGCGGTGGTACCACACCGCAGTCGCCCGGAGTCCGTCGTCCAGTGTGTATGGCATCGGCCCCATGAATGCGCGCAGCTTGCTGCTGTCGATGGCGAGCGACCCGAGCAGGCGCGCAGCGGCGCCGGCTGCGACGGGGATGCGAAAGCGACGCGCCGCACGCAGCAGCATCACCGGCGCGGGCAGCAGCCGGACCCGCCGCTCGAGTGCAACGCCGATGCGCCCGATGAGCTCCGGTGTGGATACGTCCGTGCCATCACTCACGAAGTACGCTTCGTGTCCGCCGTCGCGCCCGAGCAGCGACACGACCGCAGCGGCTGCATTGCGCGCGTACACGAGGCTGCGCTGGTTGCGGATACCGCCGAAGGGCACGGGCCAGCCGCGGTCGACGAGCTGGAACAGCCGCAGCATGTTCGCACGCACGCCGGGGCCGTAAACCAGGGGCAGACGCAGCGCGGACGTGGTCATGCGGCCCGTCGCGCCCAGGTCCGCGAGAGCGTGCTCTGCTTCGAGCTTGCTGATCCCATACGGATCGACCGGCGCCGGGGCGTCCTGCTCCGTCCACGGCCGAGCGGTCGTCTCCTCCCCCATGGCCTTCACACTGCTGGCGAGGAGGAAGGACCGCACGCCCGCCTCGAGGGCCAGACCTGCGACGGTACGTGTGCCGTCGACGTTGACGCGCCGGAACGCTGCGAGCGGATCGGCCGCGCGGTCGCGCATCACGTGCACGCGTGCGGCGAGGTGGACGACGGCGTCGGCGTCGCGGAGCGCACGGCGGATGGCAGCAACGTCGTCCACTCCGCTCCAGGTCACCTGCTCGACCCCCTCGTCGCGCATCGGTGCGCGCACGAGTGCGCGCACGGTGAAGCCGCGCTCGCACAGCTCCAGGCAGACGTGTCGTCCGAGGAATCCCCCAGCGCCCGTGACGACGATCGTGCGGCTCAGGGCAGCAGCCTCCGCACGTGCGCCCGCTGCCCGCCAGACGCCCGGCGCACACCGATGCTGCCGCTGTCGATCCGGCGGCCGGACCGTGCTCGCATAGAGACGAACCCGTTGAGGAACTGGAGGCGGCAAAGTGCCCCCGGCGCCGGAGGGCGGCAAGGCGGGGTGCAAGCGGGAGATATGTGCTGCATAGAGAGAGATTGGCAGAGGCGACTGGAACGGCGGGCCCGGGCCCAGGGCCCCGGCCCGGGCCCGATTCACAAATTCATTCATTCATGCATTCGCCGCTCGCGCCCGGAGCGCACCAGCGAGCGGAATCGGGAAAATTCTGCGCAACCCCCGGAAAACTATGTGCTGGCGCGAGCGGCGTCGCCGGCCCTAAATTCATGCCACCCGAAGAGTTCCCCGCTCGCGGCGTGCAGATCGTGCGACGACGACGCAGTGTTGCACATCCCTCGATTCGGAGAGAGCACGTGATCGCATACGAGCGCCGTGGATGGACCCGCCTGATCGTCTCCCTGGTTCTGGTCATCCTGAGTGCCACGCCGGTGCTGGCGCAGCAGCAGGACACGCTGCAGTCGCGTACGCACGTGGTACGACGGGGGGATACCCTGTGGGACCTGGCGCAGGAGTATCTCGCGAATCCCTTCGACTGGCCGCGCATCTACGATCTGAACACGGGGATCGTGCAGGACCCGCACTGGATCTATCCGAACCAGGAGCTGGTGCTGCCGGGCTCGCTGCTGCGCACGGACCTGGCGCCGCGCGTGCTCGGGACGCCCTGGACGTGGGAGCCGGCGCGCGAGCGGCCGGACGTCGCCGCGGAGGCGGAGGCGACGGTGATCGCGGACATCGACCTGCGCGAGCCGGTGATGCGGCGCGGCGAGTACCTGGGCACACCGTGGATCGCCGACACGTCGCGTCTGAGCTGGGCCGGGCGGATCGTGCGCATTGCCGATCCGGCCGTGAACCGGAACCGGCTGGCGGGCATGCTGAAGCCGTATCAGCAGGTGCATCTCGGGGACATGCGGCAGGCCACAGCCGTGGGCGATACCCTGCAGATCGTGGCGATCAGCCGCGGGGTCGACGCGCGGCATCACATCGTCGAGCCGCTCGGTCTGCTGCGCGTGGACTCCGTGGCGCGCGAAGTGGTGGTCGCGCAGGTCGTGCAGCTCTACGGCGATGCGCGCGAGGGTGACCTGGTCGTGACGGTGTACGCGGTGCCGCAGTTCGGGCGCGGCACACCGACGGCGGTGGAGAACGGCGCCGAGGGGCATCTGCTGACGATGCTCGACGAACAGCCGCTCTACGGCACCACCGATATCGGCTTCGTGAACCTGGGTGCGACGGCGGTCGCGATCGGGGACGAGCTCGAGGTCTACCTGCCGGACCGCCGCATGGGCGTGAGCGGCAGTGCACCGCCGCAGCGGGTCGGCGTGGTGCGCGTCGTCCGCGTGGACGGAGGCACAGCCACGGTGCGGGTGCTGTCGATCGAGAATACGGGACTGGACGCGGGGCTGCCGGTTCGCGTGATTCGAACGATCCAGTAGGGTGATCGGATCGGGGAAGTGTGATCGCGATACGGGCGCCCGGTGGCGCCCGTATCCGCGTCAGGGAGGGTGATTGGTCACGATTCTTCACGGGGTGGCGCTGTTCGGCTACCTCGCCGCGGGCGGGCTGCTGGCAGCCACGTTCGCGGGCGGGCGGGCGAACGTGCCGCGCGGCGGTGTGCTCCTGATCGGGGCCGCGGCGCTGGTCCAGCTCGCGGCGCTCGTCGTCTTCAGCATCCAGTTCGGGGAGCTGCCGCTCGTCGGCCTTGCACCGTCGCTGTCGACGCTCACGTTTCTGATCGCGCTGTTCCTGTTGCTGACGGCGCTGGCGAGGGACGCGCGGCCGGTCGGCCTGGTGCTGCTGCCGGTCATCTCGCTGCTGCTCGGGGCCGCCCTGCTCGTCGGGGTGCGGCCGGCCGGTCAGGCACTGGCGTTCCAGGGCGTGTGGTTCGCCTTCCACGCGGTGCTCGCGTTCATCGGCCTGGCCGGCTTCGTGTTCGCGTTCGCCGCGGGGCTGCTCTACCTGATGCAGTTCCACGAGCTCAAGTCGAAGCGGTTCGGGCGCATCTTCCGCTTCTTCCCGCCGCTGAACACGCTCGACACGCTCGGCCGCGGCGCGGCGCTCGTGGGCTTCTGCGCGTTCACGGTCGCGCTCGCGCTCGGCTGGGCGTGGACGATCCGCTTCCGCGGCACGCTCGCGATGGGGGATCCGCAGGTGATCTGGGGCGGGCTGACGTGGATTGTCTTCGCCATCGCACTCGGCGCGCGCATTGGTGGACCACGCAGCCGCCGGCGCGCGGCGCTCGTGAGCGTGGTCGGCTTCGCGCTCGTCGTCATCAGCTTCGTCGTGCTCCGCCTGTCCATGACGGGCGGCCACTCGTTCCTGTAGGGGTCAGCGTGGCCGTGCACGTGATCGGACTCAGCCATCACCGGACACCGCTCGAGGTGCGCGAGCGGTGCGTGGTGGAGGGCGAGGACCTGGTCGAGGGGCTGCATGCGCTGCAGGGCGCCGGCAGCGCCGAGACCGTGATCCTGTCCACGTGCAACCGGACGGAGATCTACACGCGCGACGACGAGGACGAGGCCGCGGCCGGCGCGGCGCGCGCATACCTGCGCGCGCGCGGCGGGCTGAGCGAGGCAGACGCCGATCGCTACGTCTACACGCACAGTGAGGCGGATGCTGCCCGCCACCTGTTCCGCGTGGCGTCCGGCGTCGATTCGCTGGTGCTCGGCGAGCCGCAGATCCAGGGGCAGGTCCGGAGCGCGTACGAGAAAGCGACGATCCAGAACGGCGGCCCGCGCTCCGTCGGTCCGATCCTCGCCCGCCTCTTCGAGACCGCACTCGCGGTGGGCGGCCGGGTGCGCGCGGAGACGAAGCTGGGCGCCGGTGCCGGGTCCATCCCGTCGGCAGCGGTCGAGCTCGCGCGCAAGATCTTCGGCTCGCTCAAGGGCCGTCGCACGGTGATCCTCGGCGCCGGCGAGATGAGCGAGCTGACGCTCCAGTGCCTGCTCGGCACGGGCGCGAGCGGCGTCGTCGTCGCGAACCGCACCGCGCAGCGTGCCCGCGACCTGGTCGCGCGCCACGGTGGTGAGGCAGCGACGTTCGAGCAGCTGCCCGCACTGCTGGAAACCGCGGACATCGTGGCCTGCGCGACGGCCGCGCCGCACCACATCATCACGGAGCCGATGATCGCGCGTGCCTTTCGCGATGGCCGCCGCGAGCCCATGCTCCTGCTCGACATCGCACTGCCGCGCGACGTGGACCCGGCAGTCGGCGCGCTCGGCGGTGTGTTCCTGTACGACATCGACGACCTCCAGCAGGTCGTCGACGGCACCATGGCGCAGCGGCGCGCACAGATCGAGGCGGCAGAGCAGATCATCGGGGAGGGCGTCATGGAGTTCACGAGCTGGTATCGCGCCCGCACCGTCGTGCCGGTCATCCAGGCACTGCGCGGCCGCGTCGAGGAGCTGCGCCGCGCCGAGCTCGAGCGCGCGCTCCGTACCCTCGGCCTCGACCCGAAAGCGGAAGCCGCCGTGGACGTGCTCACGAAGCAGCTGCTGAACAAGGTGCTGCATGAACCGACGACCAGGTTGCGGGAAGCGGCCGCATCGGGAAGGGAAAGCGAAGTTTCGGAGGCGGCACGGTATCTTTTCGGGCTGGATCATGTGAATGGCAGGGACGCTGGTAGAGCTGATCAGGAACGGAAGGACGAGGACGAGCGCCAGCGCTCGTCCTCGCCCTGAACGGTGACACTGGACCGACGACGAAGCTGACTTCCATCGGAGACGAGACTCACCCGTGACCCCAAAACGCGCACTCATCACCGGCGGCGCCGGTTTCATCGGCAGCCACGTCGCCGACCGGTTCCTGGACGAAGGCTACGCCGTCTGGATCATCGACGATCTGTCCTCGGGCAAGGCGGAGAACGTGCCGCCCGCGGCGACGCTCGTGCAGGCGGACATCCGCAGTGACGCGGTCGCGGACGTGTTCCGCGACGCGGGCGGCTTCGACGTCGTGAGTCATCACGCGGCGCAGATCGACGTGCGTGTAAGTGTGTCGGATCCGCGCCGTGACGCGTCGATCAATGTGGACGGGTTCCTGAACGTGATCGAGTGCGCGCGCGCGTTCGGCTGCGGCCGGTTCGTGTTCGTCTCCTCGGGCGGTGTGGTGTACGGCGAGCCGCAGGAGCGGCCGACGCCGGAGACGGCGCCGAAGCTGCCGCTCTCGCCTTATGGTGTGACGAAGCTCATCGCGGAGCAGTACCTGTACTACTACCGGCAGACGCATGGCATGGAGTCGGTCGCGCTGCGCTACTCGAATGTGTATGGTCCGCGCCAGGACCCGCACGGCGAGGCCGGTGTAGTGGCGATCTTCTCGAACCGTCTGCGCGACGGCGAGCCGGTCACGATCTTCGGCGACGGCGAGCAGACGCGCGACTACGTGTATGTCGGCGACGTCGCAGCCGCGAACCTGCTCGTGGCGACCGCACCGATCGATGCGATCGCACGCACACTGCCGTCGGCGAACGGCACGAGCAGCCTGGACACGTATGCATTCAATGTCGGCACCAGCACGGAGACGAGCGTGAACGAGCTCGCGCAGTTGCTCATGAAGGTATCGGACCGGCGTGTCGAGGTGCGGCACGCACCCGCGCGCGCGGGCGAGGTGCAGCACTCCTGCATCGGCACGACGAAGCTGCAGTCGCTCGGCTGGCGCTGTGGCGTCACGATCGAACAGGGACTGGAACGAACGTATCGGCACATCGCCGCGGAGGTGGTGCGTTGATCGCGCTGCTGCAGGGCGCCACCCCGGGGAGCGGCGGGATCCAGCTCTTCTTCAACTCGCCCACGACGATCGTGGTCGTGGGTGTGCTCGCGTTCTTCTCGCTCGTGAGCTGGATCATCATTGCGTGGAAGGCCGGCCAGTTCCGGCGCACGCGGCGCGACGGCGTGCGCTTCGGCAAGGCGCTCGAACGTACGCAGCGGCTCGAGGACGCGTACAAGGCAGTGCTGCGCCTGCCGGAAACCGCGTACACGCGCGTCTTCCGCCAGGGTGCGAACTTCTTCAGCGAGCTGCGGCCGGGCGCACTGCGCGAGGACGCAGCGCCGCAGCCGGGCCTCTCGGAGGCGCAGCTGAACGCGCTCTGGCTCGTGCTCGAGAAGGTGCAGGACGAGGAGCGTGACGCGCTCTCCGGCGGGCTCATCTGGCTTGCCGTCATCTCCGTGACCGCACCGCTGCTCGGTCTGCTCGGCACCGTGCTCGGCGTCATGAACTCGTTCTACGGCGTCGCGACGACCGGCAGTGCGAACATCGCCGCGGTCGCACCCGGTATTGCCGAGGCGCTCATTACAACGGCGGCCGGCCTGATCGCGGCGATTCCTGCGGCGATTGCGTACAACTACTACAGCAACCGGCTGAACCGCTTCAGCGGCGAGATGGAAGGGTTTGCCAGCGAGTTCATCGGCACGCTCGCGCGCGAGGGGAGGCTGTAGCCGATGCTGCACATGCGGCGCAGCCGGCAGCGCCATCTGCCGGTGAACGCAGAGATCAGCATGACGAACCTGATCGACGTCGCGTTCGTGCTGCTGATCATCTTCATGATCACGGCGCCGATCCTCCAGGGGGGTGTGGAGGTCGAGCTGCCGGAGTCGTCGGCATCGCCGATCACGGCGTCCGAGGCCGTGATCGTGTCGATCGCGAGCGATGGCCGCGTCTTCCTCGACCAGGTGGAGGTGACGGAGCAGGAGTTCCCGACCGCGTTCGCCGCGTTCATGGGCGATGCGGCCGCGAACCGGCCGGTCTTCGTGAAAGGGGACCGCAATGTGCCGTACGGTCGTGTCATGGAGGTATTCGGCATGCTGAAGGACCTGGACGTGCGCAACGTCTCGATGGTCGTCGAGGCGCGGGATCCGTAGCGTGGCACCGGCAGCGCGCTCCGGTTTCGATGACATCGACGTCGGCCCCGGCGGCGCCGCTCGCCTGGGGGCCGTGCTGCAGCGCCGGCGAGCGCGCCCCGGCACCGGTGCCGTGCTGTTCTCGCTGTTCACGCATGGCCTCGTCGTGCTGGGCATGTGGCTGGCCGGCATCACGCTGACGGACGAGCTGCCCGAGTTCGAGGTGTATCGCGTCGAGCTCGTGTCACCACCGCCGCAGGTCCAGGGCGAGCCCGAACCGGTCACGCCGACCCAGCCGGTCGTCGAAGTGCCGACACCGGAGCCGGAGGTGCAGCAGAGCGAGCCGGAACCGGAGGTGCAGACGCAGTCGGCCGTGCCGCAGGAAGTGCCGCGCGTCGTCGATGAGCCCGAGCCCGCGCAGGGGAACAACCCCGAACCCGTCGAGGTAGGCGGTGAGAACGCAAACGTCCGGATCGAAGGGCAGGAATTCCCCTTCCCGGACTACCTCGAGAACATCGTGCTCCAGCTCCCGCGCTACCTGCGCTGGAGCGGCGCGAGCAACCTGTCGGCCACGGTGATCTTCTACATCGCGTCCGATGGCTCGGTCGGCGGCCTGCGCCTCGACCAGCAGAGCGGCAACTTCAATTTCGACCTCGAGGCCATGAGTGCCGTCGAGCAGGCCGGCCGCCGCGGCGCCTTCGGACCGCTGCCGGACGGATTCCAGGGCGACCGCCTGTGGCTGCGGTTTACGTTTTTGCCGCCGGGTTGAGCTGACAACCTTGGACGGCGGGTGGGGGTGGGGAACTGGACGGCGGGTGTGGGTGGGGGTGAGCGTGGGGGTGGGGAAACGGCGGGTGAAAAGGCGGGTGGGGGTGTTCCGGCCCGTACACATGGCCCTGACCCTGCCCACTCACGAAAACCGTGCCCGTACCCCGAACGACCGTGGCCGTACCCATGAACGTGCTGTGACATGATCATTGACCATAAACATGCCCGGGCGACCAACATGAGCTTCGACCGTCACCATTCCCGGGCGCAAAGCGGACCCATGCAACGAATTCTGATCGCACTCGCAGGACTCACGCTGTTCGCCGCGGGCGCCGGCCACGCCCAGGAGCCCAGCGACCCGCCCAAGGGCATCGAGCTCGCCGCGCAGTACCAGACGCGCACGCAGCCGCTGCTGGCGGTGCGGCCGTTCGGCGCGGCCGTCGAGGACGTCGCCGTCGCGCAGCAGGTGGTCGACGTGATCCGGCAGGACCTCGACTACAGCGATCGCTTCCGCATCTTCGAGACGCCGGCCAGCCTGGCGAGCGGGCCGGTCGACTACGGCGCGTGGAACAGCGCGCGCGTCGTGTACGTGGTCACCGGCGAGATCACGCCTGCTGACGGCGGCAGTGTATCGCTGCGCGTCACCGTGCACGACGTGCCGTACGGCGAGGCGAAGCCGACCCGGCAGTTCACGCTGCCGCCACCGAGCGACGGCAGCTTCCGCATGGCCGTGCACGCGGTCTCCGACGAGATCACGCGCCAGATCACCGGCGAGCCCGGGAACGCAGCGACGCGCGTCGTCTTCGTGCGGCAGAACCGCGAGAGCAACGATCTCATGATCGTGGACAGCGACGGCGAGAACCTGCGTCGCCTGACCGGCACCGAGGGCCTCATCTACTCGCCCATCTGGGCGCCCGACGCCGGCCGCATCGCCTACACGCTCCAGGGCTCGGGTACCTCGCAGCTCTTCGAGCGCGACATGCGCAGCGGCCAGGTCACGACCGTCTCCACGCCGCGCAGCCAGCTCATCATGACGCCCGCCTACAGCCCCGATGGTACGAAGCTCGCCTTCGGCGCAAACATCGGCGACCGCGTCGAGCTCTTCGAGGCCGACGTCCGCAGTGGCCGCTTCCAGCAGATCACGCGCGGGCCGGCCTACAGCTTCTCGCCGTCCTACTCGCCCGATGCGAGCCGCATCGCCTTCAACTCGAACCGCCTCGGCAATCCGCACATTTACGTGATGCCGTCCGGCGGCGGCGGTGCAACGCTGATCACGCCGTTCGTCTCCGGCCAGCGCGGCTATTACACGTCACCACAGTGGGCGCCGAGCGGCACAGCGATCACGTTCCACGGGCACTGGAACTCGCGCGGCACCTATCACGTGTTCGTCGCCGACGCGAATCGGCCGCTCTCGCAGATCCGTCAGCTGACGACGGAAGGGAACAACGAGGATCCGAGCTGGGCCCCCGACGGACGCCATATCGTGTATACTGCATCTGGCGGTGGCCGCAATGGGTTGTATGTTGTTGATACTGTGACCGGTCGGGTGCGGGAGCTCGCGCGAGGTGCGGGGCTGCGCATGGCGGACTGGTCGCCGTCGCTCGTGAGGACTAGCGGGCTCTCGAGCGGGCAGTAGGGGAGCAGCAAACACCATCCACCAGATCGAGGAGTGAAGATGCTTCGACGCGCTGTGCTGTTCTCGATGCTCGTTGTGACCGGGGCTGCATGCTCGAGCAATGAGCCGCCCGCAGAACCCGCGCCGGTCGTCCTGCCGGATACGGCAGGAGAGGGTGCGCGGCGTGCCGCCGAACAGGCGCGGCAGGACTCGATTCGACGGGCGCAGGACGAGGCGCGGATGCGCGCGGAGCGCGAAGCCGCCGAGACCGCTCGGGCGCGTGCGACGCTCGAGGAGATGGTGTTCTTCGATTACGACGAGTCGGATCTCCGCTCCGACGCGCAGGAGACACTGGCGCGCAAGGTCGCCGTCCTGCGTGCGAACCCGAACGTGACGCTGCGGATCACCGGTCACGCCGACGAGCGCGGCTCGATCGAGTACAACCTCGCGCTCGGCCTGCGTCGCGCGAACGCGGTGAAGGACTACCTCGCGGGCTTCGGCATCACGGCGACGCGCTTCTCGACGGAGACGATGGGCGAGGACCGCCCGCTGGATCCGGGCAGCAACGAGTCCGCCTGGGCGCGCAACCGGCGCGCGGAGTTCGCGATCACGGGTGGCGGGGATCGGCTGGTTGGCGGGAACTGAGTGAGGGGAGGGCCGGCGCTCGTGGGAGAGCGTCGGTCCTTTTCTTCTCGGTTCGCGTTCGTTCGCGGCGCGGCTGTGTTCAGAAACAACATCTTCACCACAGAGCCCGCGGAGTGCACAGAGGCGTTCGTGGAGTAGCGGGAGTTCGTGGGTGAGCCGGGTTTTTTGGTTGTTGGGTTCGTGGAGTAGCGAGAGTTCCCGGGCTGGGGCTGATCATCGGTTTTCTGGTTGGTTCGTCGAGTAGCGATGCTTGCCGGCTGCGCGCGATGTTGGGAAAGCCCTTCGTGACGCGTCCAGGATGACGCGGCGGACGCCGTCCTCGAGGAGCGGGACGTGGAAGTTGATGAGCAGGCCGAGGGGGCAGCCGGACAGGCGGAGGTAGGTCAGGACCTGGGCGGTGTGGATGCGTTCGAGGTGGGCGATCGACTTGATCTCGACGATCACGCTACGCTCCACGACGAGATCGATGCGGTAGCCGGCGTCGATCTGCACGCCGCGATCGTTGATGGGCAGCAGCTTCTGGCGTTCGAAGGCGATGCCGCGGCCCGCCAGCTCGAACGTCAGACATTTTTCGTAGGTGGATTCGAGCAGCCCGGGTCCGAGCTCCCGGTGCACGGAAATCGCGGCGCCAATGATCGTCTCGGTCACCCGATTGAGCCGGGCAAGGTGATCGAAGTCGAGTCCGGCAGCTCGAGTGAGGTGTACTCCGGCAGCTCGATCGTCCTTCACTCTGTGCTCTCCGCGGACTCTGTGGTGAAGACGTTGTTGAATGAAGTCTGGATGAGCGACGAACGCAGCGGAATAGCCGGCAGCGACAAACGCATGCACGCCCGAGACAGCAGGAGCAATCGATGAACACGAGCACGCTGACCTCACGAGGGACACTCGCGCGCACGGCGCGGCTGACCCTAATCGCAGTAGCCCTCGTCGGCACGGGTGCCTGCGCCACGAAGAGCGACATCCGCACGCTGCGCCAGGACATGGTCGCGATGCAGCAGCATCAGGATCAGTCGCTGGCGGACCTGGCCCGCCAGAACCGGCTGCTGCTCGACACGATGCGGAACGCGATGGACCTGCAGCGTGATGCGGCGGGGCAGACGAGCCACCGCTTCCAGCAGCTGGAGACGTCGCTGGCGCGGATGGAGGAGATCGTCGGACAGACGATCCAGTACATCAACCAGCTGAACGACCAGCTGGCGCGGAGTGTCGCGGCGCAGCCGGGCGGGCTGCCGTCGGCGGGCGCACCGCCGTCGGGCGGCGATCCATCCGCGGGCGGCGGCAGTGCGGAGGAGTACTACGCGCTGGGTGTACAGAAGCTGGGCGAGGGTGCGTATGCGACGGCGCGTGCGGCATTCCAGCAGGTGCTGCGCGAGTATGCGAACGATCCGCGCGCGGCGGATGCGCAGTACCAGATCGCGGAGTCGTACTACGCGGAGGAGGAGTACGGCGAGGCGCTCTCGGCGCTGGAGCTGGTGCCGCGGCAGTGGCCGAGCTCGGCCAGGGCGGCGGGCGCACTGTACCGGGCGGGCGTGATCGCCGAGGAGATGGGCGAGCGGTCGCGGGCGCGCGAGTACTACCAGGAGGTTCGCCAGCGCTATCCGGATTCGGATGAAGCGCGCCAGGCGCAGGCGCGGCTGCGCGAGATCTCGTGAGCGATGCGCTGCCCCTACTGCAACGGCCTTGAGGACAAGGTCGTCGACTCGCGCACGAGTCAGGAGGGGCGTGCGGTCCGGCGGCGTCGCGAATGCCTGAAGTGCGGGCGTCGCTACACGACCTACGAGTACATCGAGGAGAAGCGGCTGCTGGTCACGAAGCGCGACGGCTCGTCGCAGCCGTATGACCGGCGCAAGGTGCTGGAGGCGGTGCGGCTCGCGTGCACGAAGCGGCCGATCGCGAGCGGCGAGATCGAGGAGCTGGTGGACAGCCTCGAGGACGCGATCGCACGGAGCGGCCGTGACGAGCTAGAGAGCCGGCAGATCGGTGAGCTGATCATGGAGCGGCTGAAGGCGATGGACAACGTCGCCTACGTCCGCTTCGCCTCCGTCTACCGGAACTTCCAGGATCTGGACGAGTTCTACGAGGAGCTGCGAGACCTGACCGCCCGGCGTGCGCGTGCCGCCGCAAGCAAGGGTCAGGGCGAATTGCCGCTGTAGCTCCGGGAATGGCCGCACTCTTCGATCGACAGCGAACCCGCTCGCCGGGCGGCGAGATGCCGTTCCTCGATCACCTCGAGGAGCTGCGCTGGCGCATCCTGTGGGCGCTGCTCGCGCTCGCGATCGGCTCCGGCGTCGGCATCTGGCTCGTCATGCACTTCGAGGTGCTGGCGCTGCTCATCATCCCGATCCGGCCGTACCTGGAGACCGGGCGGCTCATGTACCTGAGCCCCTCCGACCCGTTCTTCCTGACGCTCCGGCTCGGCCTCACCGCCGGCTTCATCCTCGCCTCGCCGGTCGTCTTCTACCAGATCTGGGCCTTCGTCTCGCCGGCCCTGATGCCGCGCGAGAAGCGGGCGATCGTGCCCGCCCTCTACCTCGGGCTCGTGCTGTTCGCGGGAGGCGTCGTCCTTGCATACACGATCGCGCTGCCGATCACGCTCAAGTTCTTCATGACGAATTTCCAGACCGAGGCGCTGCAGGCGAACATCATCGCGCCGCACTACCTCGGCCTCGTCGTGAAGATGCTGATCGCCTTCGGCGCGATCTTCGAGCTGCCCGTCGTCGTGCTCGTGCTGTCCGCGATGGGCCTCGTCACGTCGAAGTTCCTGCGCGAGAAACGACGCTATGCGATTGCCGGCATGACGATCCTGGCCGCCCTGATCTCCCCCGGCGACGCGATCACCGTGACCCTGCTCATGATGGTGCCGCTCGTCCTGCTCTACGAGCTGAGCATCGGGCTCGCAAAGCTGGTGGAGCGGCGCCGCCTCCGGGATGAGAGCGACGATGCTGTGCCGGAGGCCGTGTGATGGGTGCCGGCGCTACGCTGCGGAGGGCTCGGAGAACGGCTTTTTCACCACGGAGCCCTCAGAGTTCACAGAGAGGAGTAGCGCCAGTCACCGGCGGGGCTGCGTTCCGTTTTTGGTTTGGATTATCCGCTGCGAACGTGCCGGCGCGACGAACCAAACCAGAAAATTTGCGCGGATGGGCTGCTGCGTGGCGCAGGTTCGCGCGCGGATGCGCCTCTGTGCCCTCTGCGGACTCTGTGGTGAAGCTGTTCGGAGGGGGCTTGGCGAGGAACGCGATGTGGCCACGACGAATCCAGCGCATCGCCCTCGTCAGTATCGGCCTGACAGTCCTGCCTGCCACTGCACTCCAGGGGCAGCGCCCGGACTCCACCGCGCTCGAGCGGCTGCGCGCGCGCGCGCCGCTCATTGCACCGGATACGGCGCGGGTGGACACGCTCGCCGTGCCGGATTCGCTCACGCCGCCACCGCCGCAGCTGGTCGAGATCGAGGGCGACTCGGCGCGCCGGACGCCGCAGCAGGGGATCGGGCTCGCGAACGAGGACTCGGTCGCGCGGCAGCTCATGCGACTCTCCGGCTACGTCGCCACGGAGTACAGTGCGCCGTATGCCCGCTACGACGCGGACTCGGCGACACTGCGGCTGGCGGGCGCGAGTGCGGTCGCGCGCGAGGGGCAGGTGCTGAATGCGGACTCGAGCATCGTGTACTACGAGAACACGGGGTTCGCGTGCGGCTTCGGCGCGCCGCAGCTGACGGGCGAGGGGATGGACGCGCCGATCGCGAGCGATTCGCTGTGCTACGACGTCGAGCGCGGCATTGGCCGCGGCTATGGCGTCGCGACGTCGGTGACGGAGAGCGCGACGTGGTACGTGCAGGGGCAGTGCTGGACCGTGGGCGAGCGGCTCTACTGTCACGACACGATGTTCACGGATTGCGACCTCGAGGAGCCGCACCCGCACTACCACTTCCGTGCGGCGGACGTGAAGATCGTGCGCGGGAATGTGCTGGTCGCGCGCGACGTGACACTGAACTTCGCCGACGTGCCCGTCTTCTGGCTGCCGGTGATGATGCAGAGTCTGGAGCGCGGCCGGCGCAGCGGCATCCTGTTCCCGGAGTTCGGCATTGGCGACATCGCGCGCACGAGCTCCGGCTACAACCGCCGGATCAGCAATGTCGGTGCGTTCTGGGCGATCAACGACTACATGGGGATGCGCCTCTCGGGCGGCTGGGAAGCGAACAACCACACGAGTGCGGAGCTCGGCTTCGAGTACAACATGCTGCGCCGCTTCCTGCAGGGCGGCATCACGATCAACCGCTACTGGATGAACGACGGCGGTCGTAACCTGGCGTTCCGGACGACGAACTCGTGGCGGCCGGACGAGCGCACGAACGTGTCGCTGAGTGCGTCGTATGCGAGCTCGTCAGCGTTCGTGCGGGACCGCAGCTACGACCCGGCGGAGCTGAACCGCTCGATCGACTCGGACGCGAACCTGAGCCGGCGCTTCGACTGGGGCTCCGTGTCGCTGGGCGGCTCGCGCCAGCAGACGCTGCACGACGAGACCGTGCAGTGGACGCTGCCGGGCGCGACCGTGAGCCTGCCCACCGTGACGTTCTTCGAGGCGGGACCCGGTCAGGAGAGCTGGTACAGCAACATGACGTGGAGCGGTACCGGCCGCTTCAATGCGCGTCGCACCGACATTGCCGACGCGAATCCGGATCTGCGCCAGAGCACGCGCGTGTACGACACGAGCGCGAGCCACCGGATGCAGCTGGGCGCATTTGGACTGTCGCAGTCGATCGACTTCACGCAGGACGAGCGGCTCGGCCGCAACGTGCAGCGCGACGACACCACGCTCGTGGAGCTGCAGGACTCGACGAACCGGACACTCGACTGGCAGACGTCGCTCAGCTTCCAGCAGCGGCTCTTCGCGAAGACGACGATCACGCCGAACGTCTCGATCAATGGCAGCACGGTCACCCGGGGCGACCGGCAGGTCGCGCGGCCGCTGCGCATCAGCATGGGCGCCTCGCTCGGTACGGACCTCTACGGCTTCTTCCCCGGCTTCGGCCCGTTCGAGCGGCTCCGGCACCGCATCTCGCCGACGTTCAGCTACACGTACTCGCCGCGGCCCACGATCACCGACGAGCAGCGCGACTTCTTCGGCCTGACGGAGACGGGGCTGCGCGAGAACAATGCGCTCACGATCAACCTGAACCAGACCTTCGAAGCGAAGTATCGAACGGATCCGGAAGCGGAAGCGGAAGGCGGTGCGGAAGCGGCAGCGGAACCGGGTGCGGAACAGGAAGCGGGGGCGGACACGACGAGCGGGCCGCGTCGCATGGAGCAGGCGGACATCATCACGCTGCTGTCGATCAATACGAGTGCGGTGACGTACGACTTCGTGCGGGCGCGCGAGGAGGATGATCCGCTCGAGGGGCTGACGCAGACGACCCTGAACAACACGCTGTCGACGGACCTGCTGTCGAACTTCTCGATCCGGATCTCGCACGACCTGTTCGAGCGGGCGCCGGTCGGGGAGGGCGCGCCGGAGGGCGAAGTCGGGGAGCGTCGCTTCAGGCCGTTCCTGACGGGCGCGTCGTTCGGGTTCCGGCTGGACAGTGATTCATGGATCGCGCGCACGCTGGGCATCGGCCGCTCGGTCGATGCGGAGCCGGAGGTGAAGGCGGACAGCACGGTCGGTCCGGGCGGTGACGACCTGCCGCGCGGCGACATCCAGGACTGGAACCAGGATGGGCCCGACGCGGGCGTGATCGGGCCGAGCGGCCAGGACCCGTCGCAGCGGCCGAGCCCGCAGGACGAGCAGGTCGGCACGTGGAACGCGAGCTTCGACTACGTGCTCAGCCGGCGGCGGCCGATCCGGAACGTGGACGGCACGCTGGACGAGAGCGACGCGAGCCAGACGGTGCGCGGCACGTTCCGCATGCAGCCGACGCGCTACTGGGCACTCAGCTGGCGCACCGGCTACGACTTCACGGACGGTGAGTTCAGCGATCACGTGCTCACGCTGACGCGGCGGCTGCACGACTTCGACGCGAACTTCGACTTCATCAAATCGCAGAACGGCAACTTCCTGTTCATGTTCCGCGTGCAGCTGCGGGCGAGCCCGGACCTGAAGGTCGACTACACGCAGCGCGACCTGAACCAGGCGAGCCAGTTCTAGTGGAAGGGCGGGCAGTGTTGACCGGCATGGCCGCGCGCCCGCAGAATCCCTCATGATCCGAATCGACGGCCGCTCGCTGCGGCTCGAGGATGTCGAGCGCGTGGCGCGTGGCGGGGTGCGTGTGGAGCTGGCACCGGACGCGCGTGTGCGCGTCGAGCGGGCGCGTGCGCTCGTCGACCGCATCGTCGCGGAGCGGCGCGTCGTCTACGGCATCACGACGGGCTTCGGCGCGCTGGCCGAAGTCGTGATCCCGGCCGAGCGGATCCGCGAGCTGCAGGTCAACCTGATCCGCAGTCATGCGGGCGGCGTGGGCGATTCCTTTCCGGCCGAGGAGACGCGGGCGATCACGCTGCTGCGTGCGAACGTGCTCGCCCTCGGCCATTCGGGAGTGCGGCCGGTCGTCATCGAGCGGCTCCTCGACCTGCTGAACGCCGGCGTCGAGCCGGTCATTCCGAAGCTGGGCAGTGTCGGCGCGAGTGGTGATCTCGCGCCGCTGTCGCATCTGGCGCTCGTGCTGATCGGCGAGGGCAGGGCATGCTTCGGCCGCGAGGAGCTGAGCGGTGCGGCAGCACTGCAGCGTGCAGGACTGGAGCCGATCGTGCTCGAGGCGAAGGAAGGCCTCGCGCTGAACAACGGCACGCAGGTGCACACGGCCGTCGGTATCCTCGCACTGCTCGCGGCCGAGCGCGCGGTCGAGACCGCGGATGTGGCGGGCGCGCTCAGCCTGGAGGCGCTGCGCGGCACACCCGACGCATTCGCCGCGCAGATCCAGGCGGTGCGGCCGCATGCCGGCCAGGCAAGGAGCGCCGAGCGGCTGCGCGCGCTGCTCGCCGACTCCGAGATCCGCGAGTCCCATCGCGACAACGATCCGCGCGTCCAGGACGCGTACTCGATTCGCTGCATGCCGCAGGTGCACGGCGCCGCCCGCAACGGGCTCGCGTACGCGCGGGGTGTACTCGAGATCGAGGCGAACAGCGCGACGGACAACCCGCTCATCTTCCCCGACGACGAGCTCGTCATCAGCGGCGGCAACTTCCACGGCCAGCCGGTCGCGCAGGTGCTCGACCTCGTCGCCATGGTGTGTGCGGACCTTGCCGCCATCAGCGAGCGGCGCATCGCACGGCTCGTCGACCCGACACTCTCCGGGCTGCCCGTCTTCCTGGTGGAGGATGCCGGTGTGAACTCCGGCCTGATGATGGCACAGATCGCCGCGGCCGCACTCGTGAACGAGATCCGGCTGCGTGCTCACCCCGCCAGCATCGACAGCATCCCGACCGACAACAACAAGGAGGACCACGTCTCGATGGGCGTTGCCGCGTCGCTCAAGGCGCGCGAAGCCGTGCGCCTGCTCGAGACCGTGCTCGCACTCGAGCTGATGACCGCCGCACAGGGACTCGAGTTCCTGAAGCCGCTGCGCCCTGGCCGGCGCGTCGAGCGCGCGTACACACTCGTGCGCTCCGTCGTCGACCCGCTCGTCCGCGACCGCGTGCTCGCACCCGACATTGCTGCCGTCGAGGCACAGGTGCGCAGTGGAGTCTATGCGGCGGTATGATCTGCGGAGGGATTTGATTACTGGTGCGAGGGTGAGGCCTTTTTTCACCACCGAGCCCTCAGAGCGCGCAGAGGGGTCGCGGTGGCGGTCGGTTGGCGTGCATGGTCTGCCGTCGCGGCGCTGGCCGGGTGACGCGTCCGCGTCTGCGATCGCGGCGCCGGCCGGATGCGGGGATAAGCGGATTGGCGGATGTCGTGCGCCCATCGTCCTGCGTGAATCGACAGTGCCGTGTTCTGGTTTGTTCCGGCGAGCGCGCGTACGCGGTGGGGCCATCGACGCGTCCGCAATCGCAGCCCCGCGAGAAAACAAAAAGTCGGGAACCGGATTGGCCAGGTTCACGGCAGGAAAGGACAGTCGCCAGCACAGCGCCTCCGTGCGCTCCGAGGGCTCAGTGGTGAAGATGTTGTTGAAGAACGCAGCCCTGCCACGAACCGGAAGGAACCGAGGTCTCTCCCAGCCCTGCCACGAACCGGAAAGGACCCGAGGTCTCTAACCGAATGACCAGCACCGCTACCCTCTTCACGAACCTGTCGCAGGTCGTCACGTGCGAGACGGCGGACGAGGGATGCGTGCGTACGGGTGCGGCGGTCGTCGTGCTGGACGGTCGCATCGCGGCGGTGGACGAGGAGGCGGTACTGGCGGCAGCGCATCCGACTGCGACGCGCGTCGACGGCAAGGGCGGGGTTCTGACGCCGGGCTTCGTCGACTCGCACACGCACGCGCTGTTCGGTCGCTACCGCGCGGACGAGTACGCACTGCGCTCGAGCGGCGTGCCGTACATGGAGATCGCGCGGCGCGGCGGTGGCATCCAGGCGTCGGTGCGGGATGTACGCGCGCGCTCGGAGGACGAGCTCGTCGAGCTGAACCGGCCGCGGCTGCAGACGATGCTGCGGCTCGGTACCACGACCGCCGAGATCAAGAGCGGCTACGGCCTCTCGACTGCCGACGAGCTGAAGCAGCTGCGCGCCGTGCAGCGGCTCGCGGCGGAGACGCCGCTGCGCGTCGTGCCGACGCTGCTCGCGGCGCACGAGTTCCCGCCGGAGTTCGGCAACCGTCGCGATGCGTATGTCGATCTCGTCTGCGACGAGACGATCCCCGCAGCTGCAGGCAGCGGCCTCGCCCGCTTCTGCGACGTGTTCATGGAGCCGGGCGTGTTCGACGCCGGGCAGGCGCGGCGCGTGCTCGAGGCAGGCCTGACGCACGGGCTGATCCCGAAGGTGCATGCGGACGAGCTCGAGTATTCCGGTGGTGCGGAGCTGGCCGCGACCGTGCGCGCGGCATCGGCCGATCACCTCGGAGCGATCAGCAAGGCCGGCATCGAGGCACTCGCGGATTCCAATACGGTCGCGACACTCCTGCCCGGTACGCTGTTCTTCCTCGGCCGCACGCTCTATGCACCCGCGCGGCTGCTGCGCGACGCCGGCGCGCGCATCGCCATCGCCAGTGATTACAATCCCGGCTCTTCGCCGTCCCCGAACATGGCACTCGTGATGACGATGGCATGCTCGCAGATGGGGCTGGCGCCGATCGAAGCGCTGCACGCAGCGACCGCCGGGGGTGCCGCCGCATTGCGCCTGGACGACGGCCGCGGCACACTGCGCGTCGGTGCGCCCGCCGACGTGGTGCTGTGGGAGGTCGAGAGCTATCCGGAGATCGCGTATCGGTATGGCCTGCCACCGATTGCCGGTGTGTGGGTGAGCGGCGAGCGAGCCGCGGGACGCTTGTGAGCCACGGAACGCCCGTGTATCATTCGAACCGATGACGGCCCGACTGCTGGAGGCGGTGCCGAACTTCTCGGAAGGTCGTGACCTCCCTGTGGTCGAGGCGATCGTCGACGCGATGCGCGCCGCCGGCGCGGACGTGCTCGACTGGAGCGCCGATCCCGATCATCATCGAGCGGTCGTGACCGTCGTCGGCACACCGGCCGACGTCGAGGACGCCGCGGTCGCAGGTGCGCGCATTGCCGTCGAGCGCATCGACCTGCGACGACACGACGGGATTCATCCGCGCATCGGTGCGCTCGACGTGCTCCCCTTCGTGCCCCTGCTGGGGCTGACGCCCGCGGATGCCGTCGCATCCGCCCGGCGCGTCGGGGAACGCCTGGTCCGGGAGGTCGGCATTCCCGTCTACTTCTATGCGCAGGCATCCGAGCCTGTCGGCCGGGGACTGGCCGAGCTGCGGAGCGGGGGGTTCGAAGCGCTCGTCGGTGCCTGGCCGACGGATCGCGCGCCCGACCTGCTGCCGCCGGACTGGTCGTATCCGGGTGCCCATCCGAGCGCGGGCGTGACGTGCGTCGGTGCGCGGCCACTGCTGCTCGCATGGAACGTCCATGTCGAGGGCGTGAGCCGCGCTGAAGCGGCGGAGATCGCACGCGAGTTGCGCGAGAGCGGCGGCGGCATGCGCGGCGTGCGCGCCCTCGCACTGCACCTGCCGCGGCGCGCCGCCGTGCAGGTGTCCATGAACCTCGAGGACGTGAGCCGGACCTCACCACTCGAGGTGTTTCGCATGCTCGAGGCACTGCTCGCCGCACGCGGCGGCCGCATCACGGAGACGGAAGTCATCGGACTGCTGCCCGATGCGCTCGTGCTGGAGGCTGCGGCCGAGCGGCTCCGCCTGCGGCCGGGCACGACCGAGCGGCTGCTGTCGAATCAACTGCTGCGCCATCTGACGGGCGAGGCCGGACCCGCGACGAGAGAGGCATGAAGTCGGTCACGAAGCTCAAGGACGACGCACGCAGACACGAGCTGCGGGAAGACTGGGAGAAGGCGATCGCCGTCTATCTCCAGGTCATTCGCATCGGCGAGCAGGGCGAGGCGGACCTGGAGCTGCCGCTCTACAACCGCGTCGGTGACCTGTACGTGCGCGTCGGCAAGCCCGACGACGCCGTGCTCTACTACGAGCAGGCCGCCGACCGCTACGCAGAGGCCGGCCTCTTCAACAACGCGATCGCCCTCTGCAACAAGGCGCTGCGCTACGCACCCGATCACCTCGAGCTGATCCGCAAGCTCGGCCAGTTCAGCGCGTCGCAGGGGTTCCTCACCGATGCGCGCCGCTGGTTCCTCGACTTCGCCGAACGCGCATCCAAGCAGGGTCGCATCGACGACGCGCTCGGCGCCCTCGAGAGCTTCGCGAATACGTCCGACGATCCCGAAGTGCGCGAGCTGCTCGGCCGCCGGCTGCACCAGTATGGCCACGCAGAGGAGGCCATCACCGAGCTGCGCCGCGCGTACCGCATGTACCTCGGCGAGGAGAACGACGACAAGGCCGATGGCGTGCGCGCGTTTCTCGCCGAGATCGCACCCGCCGTCTCCCTCGAGGGCGAAGTGCCCGAGCTGCCGGTCGAGCGCACGCACGAGCCGGATTCCTACAGCGCCTCGATCATGCGACCGGATCGAACGGATTCGGAAGCGGAAGCGGGAGCGGAAGGCGGTGCGGGAGCGGAAGCGGGCACAGGATCGGGTGCGGGCACGGATGCCGGGGGCGCGTTCGAGAGCGGGGCAGCGCTGGCGGATGCGGACGCGGATGCGGAGGCGCTGGGTGACGGCGAGCAGCTCGCGGGGTTGATGCCGACGGCGCGCGACGATGCCGACGCGGTGGACGAAGCGGACGTGCTGGAGGGATTCCAGCCGACGTCGTTCGACACGGAGCCGGAGGACGACTACGGCGCGGTCGAGCTGCCGGACCTGGAGCCGACGGGTGAGGAGGCGGTTGAGGCCGCCGCGCACGCGATGATCGACCTGCCGGACCTGGAGCCGACGAGCGTCGAGCCGGGCGAGCTGCCGCTGCTCGAGGGCGACGCGACGACACTGCCGGAGCTGGAGCCGACGGCCGACACGTTCGACCTGGACGAGGACGATGCCGGCAGCGGCTTCGACCTGCCGCTGCTGCATCCGGACGGGGAGACGACCCCGGACGCGGGTGGTGAGCCCCACGTGCAGATCGAGACGCCGCTGGACGTGATCGAGGACGCGCTGAGCGATGCGCGCGCGGCACTCGCCGTCGCGGATGCGGCTACGGCCGTCGCACGCTTGCAGGAGCTGCACACGCGGCTCGAGGACGACACGTCGTTCGGCTTTGCGGTGCGCGGCGTCGCGGCCCTGCTGCTGGAGGCGCCGGACGAGATCCGGCTGCACCAGGTCCGTGTCGAGTTCGCGGAGCGTTCGGGCGATCGCAGCCTGCGGCTGGGATCCTACATCGACCTGGCGCGTGCACTCGAGCGCACGAATGCACCACAGAAGGCGGCCGCCATGTACGAGCACGTGCTCGAGCTCGATCCGGGCAATGCGGACGCGACCGAGGCGCTCGCGGCGATGCGTCCGGCGCCGGCCGACGGCTACGTCGATCTGAAGTCCCTGTTCGACCTCGACGCGCCGAGCGGCGAGACCCGCTACTTCGTCGAGGAGACGGAGCCGACGGGTGACGAGGACAACGACTTCGCCGCGATCCTGTCGCAGTTCAAGGCGAAGCTGGCCGAGCACGTCGCGCCCGAGGAAGCGGCCGCGCACTACGACCTGGGCATCGCCTTCAAGGAGATGGGTCTGGTCGACGAAGCGATCGCCGAGTTCCAGGTCGCGCTCCGCGCCGGTGACGAGCGTCTCAAGATCTACGAGGAGCTCGGGCACTGCTTCCTGCTGAAGCAGCAGTACACGGTGGCCGCCAAGGTGCTCGGGCGCGGGCTGGAGATGCCGGTCGAGGACGAGATCGATCGGATCGGCGTCTACTACCACCTCGGCACGGCCTACGAGCAGCTCGGCCGGATCGACGACGCACGTGATGCATTCGAGCGCGTGATGAGTCTGGACATCAATTTCCGGGACGTCGCGCGGCGCCTCGAATCTCTTTGACATCCTTCGCGCAAGTCCCTAGCTTCCCGGCGTTTACCCGAATCGACCGGTGAGCGCTCATGCTGCGCACGACCCTGCCGAAGCTGTCGCAGATCCAACACCCGATCCGGGCTCGCCTGGATGGGGTGCTCGACGAGCTGCGCCGGATCGTGCTGACGGACTATCAGCTGATCGGCGAGGTCAATGACCACCTGCTGTGGTCGCGCGGGAAGCTGTTCCGGCCGACCCTGCTGCTGCTCGCGAACCAGATCGGCGACCGGCCACACCCCAAGGCGACCACCCTCGCCGCCGTCGTCGAGCTCACCCACCTCGCCACCCTCGTGCACGACGACGCCGTGGACCATTCCGTGCTCCGGCGCGGCATGCCGACGGTGAATGCGCTCTGGAACCACCAGACCGCCGTCATCATGGGCGACTACCTCTACAGCCGCTCCATCACCGAGCTCACGTACTTCGATCGCGTCGACCTGCTGCGCGTGCTTTCGCGCGCCGCGAACGAGATGAGCGTCGGCGAGCTGCGCCAGCTCGCGTCGTGCGATGCGCTCCGCTTCACGGAGAGCGACTACGACCGGCTGATCGAGAGCAAGACGGCGTCGCTCATGGCAGCCGCGTGCGAGATGGGCGCCGTCGCGGGCGAGCCGGCACTGCGCGAGCCGCTGCGCAGCTACGGCCACGCACTCGGCATGGCCTTCCAGATCGCCGACGACCTGCTCGACTACACGTCGAATGAGGCCGTCACCGGCAAGCCGGCGGGACAGGACCTGCGCGAGCACAAGGTCACACTCCCGCTGATCCATGCACTCGGCCGCTTCGATGCGGGCGCTCGGCAAGAGGTCGAGACGTTCTTTGCCGACCCCGTTCCGACCGACGCCGGCATCCAGCGCGTCGTCGAGCTCGTCACCGCACACGGCGGCATCGAGTATGCCCGCACACGCGCGCGGGAGTTCGGCGAGCGGGCCGCCACCGCGCTCGCGCCGCTGCCTGCATGCGCCGCCGTCGACGCACTGCGCGACGCGATCACGTACGTCATCGAACGACACCACTGACGAGGAACCTGCTATGGAGCGGACGGTAGCATGGTAGGGAACCGGCAAGCGGTTCCGCGGATGTTCTGGGCCCTCATCGTCGGACTCTTTCTCGGGGCCCTGTTCACCAAGATCGCAGTTCTGTTCATGCCGGAGAGCGCGGCGCGCGAGTTCCTGACCACCGCCGTGTCCGCGTCGCTCGGACCGCTCAGCATCGACCTCATCGCCATCGCCATGGTGTTCGGTCCGCTGACGATCACGGTGAATGCCCTGAGCCTGGTCGGCATCCTGCTCGTTGCACTCGTGATGCGGTCCTGGTTCTGACCAATCGGAGACAAAGATGAACCCGTTCAACCTGGGCCCGTTCGAGCTGGTGTTCGTGCTGATCGTCCTGCTCCTGCTCTTCGGCGCCAAGCGCCTGCCCGAGCTGGGCAGCGGCCTCGGCAAGGGCATCCGCGAGTTCAAGCGCTCCATGAGCGACATCAAGGGCGAGATCGAGCGCACCGACGAGCCCAACAAGATCCATCAGCCACCCACGGGCGGCACCATCCCCGCCGCCGAGCCGCGCAAGCCGGTCGAGGAGCCGCGCACCACGGATACGCCACAGGGGTAGAGGCTGGCCGGTCGAGGATCCGGGGCGCGCGCACGTCCGGCCGACAGGCAGAGCGGTACTCACGGCTGCTGCGGTTTCTTCTTTTCACACAGAGACACAAAGGACGCGAAGGGCGCAGAGGCCGCTCGCGTTGCCGGGCGCATGCGGGGGTCGGCGCGCGTCGGTCCCCCAGCTGCGCCCCGCGAGCCTCCCGCTTCCCGGAAAATCCAACAAAAAAAACCGGCGCCCCGAAGGACGCCGGCACGCTACACACCGCCAACCCAGCTCGCCCTCTGCGCCTCTGTGTACCTTCGCATCCTCTGCGTGAAACGAAGTTCCGGCACGCAGCCCCGCCGCGAACGAAGACGCCCGCGAACGAAGACGCCCGCCGCTAGAACCCGAACGGCCCCGGCGGCGGCGCCTGTGCAGCCGCGTTCTCGAACTCGGTGCGGCCGTCGATGATCTCGGCGTCCTCCTCGAGCGCCGCGAGGAACAGGTTCCAGCGCTGTTCCTGGAGCGCGGTCGTCGCCTGTGCGCGCTGCATCTCCTTCTGCGCGGCGAACTCCTCGGCGCTCGCGTATGTACGCGCGACGGACTCGAGGATGAACAGCATCTCGTCGGCTTCCACGATGCCGCTGCGCTCGCCGGGCGCGAGGCCGAAGGCAGCGCCGACGGCGGCATTCACCTGACCGAGACCGGGCACGGCCTCGCCGCGTGAGAAGGGGCCCTGCTCCTGCACCTGCAGGTCGTTCGCTGCGGCGACCTGCTCCAGCGTGGCGCCGCCGTTGAGCTGCTCGAGGGCGCCGTTCGCGATCTGTCGGGCCTGTTCCAGCTTCTTCTGCGTCATGATGCGCTGCCGGAGCGCGTTGCGCGCCTCGGCGAGCGGGATCGTGCCGGCGGGCGTGCGCTGCGCGAGCTCGAACATGTAGTACGCGGTCGGATTCTCGAGCACGGCACTGACCGCGCCGGGCTCGGGCTGCTCGTCGAATGCCCACTCCGCGCCCTCGTCGACCTCGCCAACGGCGGCAATGAAGGGGAAGTCCTCGTTGAATGTCGCCTCGGCCACGGTGAGGCCGAACGTGCGTGCGATGTCGTCGAGCGAGCGGCTCTCGGAGAGCATGTCCATCGAGTCGGCACGCAGGAGCAGTGCGTCTTCGGACGCGAGGGAGCGCTCGATCGGGAGCAGGATGTGGCGAACGACGGCGCTGTCGCCGCCGCGCTCCTCGACGCGCAGGATGTGCCAGCCGAACTGGGTCAGGACGGGTTCACCGACCGCGCCGATCGGCCGCGAGAACGCCGCCTCGTCGAACGGCACGACGGCCTGGTTGCGGCGCAGTGTCAGCCGCCCGCCCTCGACGGCCGACACGGAGTCGGCGGAGTACTCGGCTGCGAGCTCACCGAAGTCGACGCCTTCGCCGATCTGTGCGCGCAGCGAGTCGACGCGCGCACGAACGGCTGCGGAGTCGGCTGCGGTCGGCAGGCGCGACATGGTGACGAAGCGCACCGTCGCCTGCGCGGGACGCTGCAGATCCTCCTCGTGCTCGCGGTAGTACGCTTCGATCTCTGCGTCACTCACGCTCACGGCCGCATCGGGCACGAGCAGGCTCGGATCGAACGCGAGGAAACGCACGGTCGCCGTCTCGTTCGCGTCGCGGTACATCTCCCACAGGTCGCCGTCGGTCAGGTGCGTGCCGGCGACCACCTGGAAATACAGCTTGCTGCGCGGGATCATCTGGCGGTAGTACGCCTCGAGCTGCAGCAGCAGCTGGTTGTCGACGGAGGGCGAGGCGAGGAACTGGTGGTACTTGTTGATGTCGAACTGGCCGTTCGTCAGGAACATCGGGTTCGACATGAACTCCTGCGGCGGAATGTTGCGCGCCGCCTGCCGCACCTCCTCGTCCGTCACGACGATGCCGCGCCGCTCCAGCTCGCGTGCAATCAGCTTCTCCATCACGACCTGCTGCCATGCCGCTTCCTCGATCTGGCGGTTCATGGCGGTCGTGATCGGCTCGTCCATCGCGGCCTGCTGCTGATTGTACAGGTTCTGGTACGTGGCCATGTACTCGGAGTACAGCACCGGCGTGCCCTCGACGCGACCGACTTCGCCGCCGCTCACCTGCGCGCCGCTGCGACCCGTCGCATCCATGCCCCATTCGAACACCATGAGCGCCACGAAGGCCAATGCTGTGATCAGCATGATCCACTTCGTGTTCTCGCGCATCTGTCGCATTACCATTGACTGCTGCTCCGCCGTCGACGCACACCGGGAAAATTACAGGGAAAAGAAGCTCAGAAAGGTACAGGCGCGCCGGCGTCGGTTCAACCCGGCGTGGCCGCGCCGATTCGCCCCGTTCCATCGTGTTTCGTTGACACCCTCGCGCGCACCCGTCTAATTTGGTACACTCACCCGTTCTCCCGTATGTCGTTCAGCCCCGGAGCCTATTCCCAGGATGGCCGAGTCCCATCGCGACGAAATCGCGAAACTCGAGGCGCTCTACGCCAGCAATCCGGATGGTCGCGTCTTCACGCACCTCGCCGAGGCCTACCGGCGCGCCGGCGAGCTCGGCCGCGCGCGTGAGATCCTGTCCCGCGGGCTGCAGCGCCATCCCGACTACGCCAGTGCCCACGTCGTGCTCGGGCGCACCCTCGTCGACCAGGGACTCGACAGCGAAGCCGCCGCATCGTTCAAGCGGGTGCTCGAGCTGGATCCCGAGAACCTGATCGCCCGCCGCTCACTCGCCGAGAGCGACCGCGCAGGCGGCCGGGACGCCGAAGCACTCGTCCACTACCGGGAGCTGCTCGCTCACGATCCTTCCGACGACGAGCTGCGCGCGACGGTCGCCGAGCTGGAGACGCGGCTGAATCCGCCCGCTCGGCCTGCGGCACCGCCGCCCGCGGAACAGGGATGGGCGGCATCGCACGCCGAGGAGAGCTGGGAGCCGCTCAGCTCCGATGCGATGGCACCCGAGCCGCTGTCCATCGACCCGTCCATGTTCGGTGGTGTGCCAGCGCAGCCCGTTGAACCGGAACCTTTCGCTACCGAGCCGGCACCGCTCGACGAGCCGCTCTCCCTCGACAGCGTGTCCTTCGACAGCGGCGCCCACGAGGCTGGCGGCGCATTCGACCTCGGGACCGTGGATTTCGGCGGCGGGGAGCTGCCGCCGGCAGATGCAGGGCTGTCCCTTGCCGACTTCGGCGATGCCACCGGACAGGACGAGCCGACCGCCGCCGAACCGGGTGAGGCGGAGCAGGCGCGCCGGGAGGAGGCCGATGAGGTGACGGGGGCCGGCCTGGCGGAGTCGGAACTCGTCGCCGGCGCCGCGGAGCCCGAGCCCGTGGGGTCGGGCGGCGCGGGATCGGACGACGGGGTCGAGGATCCGCACGGCTGGGGCGAATGGCCCGGCGGCCTGCCGGATGGCGACGTCGAGGACGTGCGCAGCGAGGCGCTCGAGGCGGAGCTGGCGCCGGAAGCGGACGCCGCCCCGGAGCCCGCGGCATCGGACGTCGCGCCGACCTGGCCGGACACCGGCGAGGACCAGGCCGCGCCGAGCGGTGCGGCCTTCGAAGCGGAGCCGTTCGACGAGCCCGCGCTCGAGCCGGCCGGGGAGTCCGCGGGCGAGCAGCTCGCGGAGACAGCATACGAAGCGATCGAGGAAGATGCGGACGAGCGCGGCGAAGACGCGCCGTACGACGGCGCCGAGGAGCCGGAGTCGGCCCACGTACTGTCGGGCGGAGGCAGTGCCGAGGAGGCGCTGGGTGTTCCGACCGAGACGCTTGCGGCACTCTACCGTGCTCAGGGGTTCCCGGATCGAGCGGCCGCCGTGTATCGGGCTCTGCTCCGCGAGCGGCCGAACGACAGTGACCTGCGCGAGCGCGCCCGCGCAATGGAAGATGAGGCGCTCGCGCAGCGTTCCCGCCAGACGGACGTCGAGGAGACGCGTGAAGTCTGGGTGAGCGGCGGCGCCGACACCTGG
This sequence comes from uncultured Gemmatimonadaceae bacterium, assembly GCA_964430275.1. GTDB lineage: Bacteria > Gemmatimonadota > Gemmatimonadetes > Longimicrobiales > RSA9 > DASTYK01. The sequence goes on along the minus strand of CAYSGF010000261.1, from coordinate 1,534 downwards.
GATGCGGACGAGCGCGTGTCCGCGACACACGTCTGGGACGAGGATGCCGACGCCGAGGAGGAAGGGATCGGATCGTCCATCGGCGTCTACTTCGGACAGCTCCTCGCCTGGCGGCCGAGCATCGCTGACGGCGCGACCGTGGCGACTGACCCGAGCGCGGATGCCGCGCCGATCGAGGAACCCGCGCCGGTTGCGGACGCTGCGTCGCCGGTAGAGGCTGCGCCCGACGCCGGTCCGTTCACGTTCGACGGTACACCCGCGGACACGGCGGACCAGGAGCCGCACGTCTGGGACATCGAGCCGGACGAGGCCGAGGAGCCGCGCACGCCGTTCACGTTCGACATCGAGCCGGAGGTCGTCGAGGAAGCGGACGAGCCGACGACGGAGCGCTACGTGTTCGAGGGCGCGGACGTCGAGACGACCGAGGCGGAACCGCAGGACGCCACACCGGCCGAGCCGATCGAGCCATCCGCCCCGTTCTCGTTCGAAACGGACGTCACCGACGAAGAGCCTGCCGAGCCACAGCCGTTCACCTTCGAGACCGAGCAGGACGAGGCCGGTGAGGCGCCTGCGGAGTCGCTGCCCTTCAGCTTCGAGACCGAGGAGGAGGAGGAGGAGCCAGGCGAGCCGCAGCTCTTCAGCTTCGAGATCGAGGAGGAGGAGGACGAGGCGCCGGCGGAGCCGCTGCCTTTCAGCTTCGACATCGAACGGGACGAGGAGCCTGCCGAGCCGTTGCCCTTCGAGCGACAGCCGGAGGCGTCGTCCTTCGAGGCGGACCGGGACGTGCCGGCGCGGATGCCCTGGGACGCGGACCCGGCCGCGCCGGAGCCGACCGCGCCGGAAGCCGACATGGTGGAGCGGGCGGACGAGGAAACGTCGCCCCCCTTCCTGATCGATGAGCCGGCCACGGAAGCGGCCGAGCCCGCGGCCGAAGGCGAGATGCTGTTCCTGAACGAGGCGGAGGCGGTCGAGGAGCAGGAGGAGGGCGGTTGGGACCCGACGGTCGCGCTCGCGGACGTCGCAGCGCCCACGCGGTCGAAGCCGACGAGCAGGTCGTCGTCCGGGCGGCCGGCGCCGCCCGCCCAGGAAGAGGAGGACGAGGACGACGACCTGGAGATGTTCCGGTCGTGGCTCCAGAGTCTGAAGAAATGAGGATCGCGCTCGTGCACGGCCCGAACCTCAATCTCCTCGGGGAACGGGAGCCGCAAGTGTATGGCAGCATTACTCTTGCGGAGATCGACGCGGAGTGCGCGCGGACCGGCCGGGAGCTCGGCGTCGAGGTGGAGTCGTTTCAGTCCAACGCCGAGGGCGCGCTGATCGACTACATTCACGACGCGGCCGGCCGGGTGGCGGGCTTCGTGGTCAACGCGGGCGGCTACACGCACACGAGCGTGGCCTTGCTGGATGCGCTCGTCGGTGTGGATCGCCCGTATGTGGAAGTGCATTTGTCGAACCTGAGTGCGCGCGAGCCGTTCCGGCAGCAATCGCTGCTCTCCGCGCGGGCGCAGGGGATCATTCAGGGATTCGGCGCGGT
>CAYSGF010000260.1:0-16709 GCA_964430275.1 uncultured Gemmatimonadaceae bacterium | reverse complement strand
GCAAGCCTATGAACAGGCGCGCATCGGCGAAGTGCGCAACATCCCGGTCATAACCGTTCTGGATCCGCCGGAGCGGTTCGCGCGGAGGGCGGGGCGGGGGCTGATCATGCATGCATTGCTCGGCGCGGTGCTAGGTGGGCTGGCCGGGCTGTTTGCGGCGTATGTGCGGGAATACATCGCGCGGACACGAGAGGAGTGGCCGCAGGAGTACGACGAGTTCGTCAGCGCGCGCGATCGCGCCTTGTCGCTACTCAGCCCAAGCCGCATGGTGCGCCGTCTGCTGAGGCGCACCTGAGGCACGACAGTGCGTGAATCGCTCAGTTCGTGCGGGTCAGCACGATGACGACCGTGGCCAGCGCCGCCGCGATCTGCGCGATGTTCGTGAAGAGCTGCGTCGCATCGATCCCGCCGTCCGGGTCCTCGAACGGCACCTGTACGGTGCTCCCGGGCTCCGGCTCCGGCTTGCTCGACACGAACAGGAACTTCCTGACACTGCGAATGGAGCCGTTCGCGTAGCGTACGGACACACGCCCCTCGTCCGCGTCATGGGCAAGGCCACCCGCCGCATTGATGTAGAAGTCCAGGTCCGCGCCGCTGCGGTAGCGCACGCTCGTCGGACTCGTGACGGCGCCGACCACGCGCACGACCGGATTGTACTCGGGCACGAAGATCGAGTCGCCGGGGAGCAGGACGAGGTCGTTGCTGCTACCGGGCCTCCGGAGCGCCTCGTCGAGCTCGATGTCCACCACGCCGAAGCCGCCCTGCGCGCGCACGAGCCGGGCGCCCTCGGCGAACGCCGTCGTGCTGAGTCCGCCCGCGCGTGCGACCACGTCACTGATGCGCTCCTCGCGCGTGCGCAGCGCGTAGCTGCCCGGCAGGTTCACCTCGCCGCCGAGATGCACGACCCGCTGGAGCTCGAACTCCGGCTGGCGCAGGACGAGCACGTGGTCGAACGGCTCGAGCGTGAACGTCGCTGCGGGCCCGCTGACGCCAGCGTCCGCGGGCACGAGCGGATAGCCCGGCGATTCCGCGGTGAACACGTAGGACGAGTCGAGCGGCACGCGCATGACGTCGGCCATCTCGCCGGGCTCGCGCTGCTCGGGCAGGCGGGCGACCTCGACGAACTCGAGGAGAGCGCCGTCGCGCAGGCCGCTCGCCTGGAGCACGAGGTCGCGCAGCGTCATGCCCGGCCGGAACTGGTACTCGCCGGGATCGTTCACCCAGCCGGCAATGCGCACGGTGCGGTCGGCGCGCAGCTCGGTCTCGCCATAGATCGTGACGACGTCGTACTGCGCGAGCGGCCGGTCGTCCGCGAACGCCTGCCCCGAGTCGGGCAGCGGCACGCGCAGCAGGAAGCGCGTGGAGTCGGGCAGGCTGAGCCGCTCGATGTGTGCGGTGCCGGAGTAGGTGGCCGGTCGGAACCCGCCGGCGGCGGCGATCAGGTCGGAGAGCCGCATGCCGGGCTCCCAGCCGTAGGTGCCGGGGAAGTAGACGTTGCCCTGGAGCGTGATGAACCCGCCGCTCGCGGCGGTGAGCGCGTGCACGCGCACCTCGTCGCCGGGCATGATCGCGATGTCCTCCGTCGCGGCGAGGCGGATCGGCACGTCGATGACGGTGCGCGCCGGCTGTCCTTCCAGGCGCTGGCCGAGCGGCACGATGCGACGGATCGTGATGCGGTCGAGCGCGGCATCCGCGCGGAAGCCGCCGGCGGCGTCGATCAGGTCGCGCAGCGTCTCGCCCGGCAGCAGCTCGTAGATCGCGGGGCGCACAACGGCGCCGGCCACGGACGCGCGGGTGCCATGGATCGGGACGCGTACGATGTCGCCCTGCTGGAGCGATACGTCGCCGGCGGTCTCGCCGCGCAGCAGGTAGTCGTAGAGGTCGAGCACGGCGACGAGGGCACCGCCGCGGCGGATCTCGATCTGCCGGAAGTTGCCGCGCTCGGTCGGTCCGCCGGCCGCGTAGAGCGCGTTGAGCGCGGTCGCGAGCGCGGAGAGCTGGTACGCGCCCGGCTGTGCGACCTCGCCGATCACGTAGACCTGGTTCGTGCGCACGCGCGCGACGGACACGTCGAAATCGGTGGTGCCGGTGCGCAGTCCCGAATACACCGCGCCGAGGCGCCGGCGGAGGACGTCCTCGAGCTGCGCCATGGTCAGGTTGTTCGCGAACACCTGGCCGACCTGCGGAATGACGACGTAGCCCTCGCGCGTGATCTCGAGCGTGTGGACGAACTCGACGTCGCCGGTGATCACGAGGACGAGGACGTCGCCTGCGCCGAGCCGGTAGCCGGGGGGGACGGGCCCGGCGAGGAGCGGCTGGAACTGGCTGGTGCCGCGCGAGAAGACGTCGGCGCCGAAGAGCGGCAGCGAGTCGGGCGGCAGCGGCTGCTGTGATGCCGCTGTTCCTGCCGGCACCGGCGTGGCGAACGGCTCGATCCCCTGCATCGCGGACGGCTCGGGGCCGAGGGCACGGAGCGCGGCCATCATCTCGGGCGTCAGCTCGCCCTGCGACGCGGTCGGGACCGCACCGGCCAGGTATTCGTCGAGCAGGCCGGGATCGTAGCCGGCGGCGGCGAGCCGGGCGCGGATCTCGTCGTTCGTGAGGCCGGACGCCTGGATCTGGCGGCGGATCTCGTCGGGCGATGACGACTGGATCTGCCGACGCACCTGCTCGGGAGTCTGTGCGTGCAGCGCCGCGGCGGGCGCGGCGAGAACGAGGACGAGAAGCAGCGAGAGCCGCCAGAGGCGATCGAAAGTCATCATGTCAGTGCAGCAGGGGACCGGCCGGCCGGGATCGGCCGAAGCGGCGGTGAAGGTAGACGGCAGGCAGGCCCCGTTCAAGGAGTGGCGAGACGGGAGTTTCCAGCCTGGCTGGTGCCGCGACCCTGCGACGACAGTGGGACGGCTGTTAGATTTCACGGCTTGGCGCGGGATTTCGAACGGCGCGCCGCGGCAGGTGTAGGACACGGGTTCGCCGGACTGACGACTGGAACGCGATACGGACGCGATGCTGAAGACGATATTCGACAAGATCCTGGGCGACCGCCACGCGCGCACGGCAAAGAAGCTGGCGCCGCTGGTGGACGAGATCAATGCGTGGGCGGAGGAGCTGTCGGCGCTGCCGGAGGAGGCGTTCCGGGGGCAGACGGAGAAGCTGCGCGGGATCGTGCGGGAGCGCACGGCGGATCTCGAGGCCGAGGTCACGGAGCTGCGCGAGACGAAGCGGCATACCGAGGATCCGGGCGAGCGCGAGCGGCTGCAGGACCGGATCGTCGCGGCCGAGGACGCGCTCAAGGTGCGGCTGCAGGAGGCGCTCGACGAGATCCTGCCCGAGGCGTACGGCACCGTGAAGGACGCGTGCCGCCGGCTGCTCGGCCAGGAGATCACGGTGACGGGCCAGCAGATGACGTGGGACATGGTGCCCTACGACGTCCAGCTCATCGGCGGCATCGCGCTGCACCAGGGCAAGGTCGCGGAGATGGCGACCGGCGAGGGCAAGACGCTGGTCGCGACGATGCCGATCTACCTGAACGCGATCACGGGCCGTGGCGTGCACCTGGTCACGGTGAACACGTACCTGGCGCAGCGTGACAGCGAGTGGATGGGCACGATCTACCGCTATCTCGGGCTCACCGTCGACTGCATCGATCTGCACACACCGGGCTCACCGGAGCGGCGCGCCGCGTACGGCGCCGACATCACGTACGGCACGAACAACGAGTACGGCTTCGACTACCTGCGCGACAACATGGTGCACGCGCTGGAGCAGCGGGTGCAGCGCGGTCATTACTACGCGATCATCGACGAGGTCGACTCGATCCTGATCGACGAGGCGCGCACGCCGCTCATCATCAGCGGTCCGGTGGGCGAGGAGCAGTCGGTGGAGTACCGGCAGCACAACCCGTCGGTGTCGGCGCTGTACCGCAAGCAGACGCGCATCGTGAACGAGATGATCGCGGATGCGGAGAAGGCGCTGGAGGCGGGGGACGAGCAGACGGCGGGCGAGAAGCTGCTGGCGGCGAAGCGCGGCTCCCCGAAGAACAAGCGGCTGCTCAAGCTGTTCGCGGAGCAGCCGGCGACGCAGAAGCTGGTGCAGCAGATCGAGGCCGCGTTCATGCGCGAGAAGTCGCTGCATGAAGTGGACGAGATGATGTATTTCGCGATGGACGAGAAGGGGCACAGCATCCATCTCTCGGACAAGGGGCTGGACGAGCTGTCGCCGGAGGACCCGGAGGCGTTCGTCGTGCCGGACCTGTCGGAGGCGGTGGGTGCGGTCGAGCACGACCCGGATCTGACGATCGACGAGAAGCGCGAGCGCATCCAGACGCTCGAGCGCGAGTATGCGGAGAAGAGCCAGAAGATCCACGCGATCCACCAGCTGCTGAAGGCGCACGCGCTCTACAGCCGCGACGAGCAGTACATCGTCGAGGGTGGCGAAGTCATCATCGTGGACGAGTTCACGGGCCGGAAAATGGCGGGGCGCCGCTGGAGCGACGGGCTGCACCAGGCGGTGGAGGCGAAGGAGAACGTGTCGGTGCGCGGCGAGACGCAGACGCTCGCGACGATCACGATCCAGAACTACTTCCGCATGTACGACAAGCTCGCGGGCATGACCGGCACGGCGGAGACCGAGGAGGGCGAGTTCCACTCGATCTACGGTCTCGACGTGATGGTCATCCCGACGAACAAGCCGATCGCGCGCGACGACCGCCAGGACCTGATCTACCGCACGAAGCGCGAGAAGTACAATGCGATGATGGACGAGATCGACCGGCTGCACAAGCTGCAGCTGCCGGTGCTCGTCGGCACGGTGTCCGTGGATGTGTCGGAGACGCTCTCGCGCATGCTCAAGCGGCGCGGCATCCCGCACAGCGTGCTGAACGCGAAGTACCACGAGCAGGAAGCGCACATCGTCGCGAACGCGGGTGCACTCGGTGCGGTCACGATCGCGACGAACATGGCCGGCCGCGGTACCGACATCAAGCTGGCACCGGGCGTGGTCGCGGACCGCGACGTCGCGTGGCTGAAGGAGCGCGGCATCGACGTGAGCGACATCGGCCAGACGGCCGATCCGACGCGCGAGATCGATCCCGCGACGCTCACGGACGAGGACGTCATCGAGGACGGCGGCCTGCACATCATCGGCTCCGAGCGTCACGAGTCGCGCCGCATCGACCGGCAGCTGCGCGGCCGTGCGGGCCGGCAGGGCGACCCGGGCGCGTCGCAGTTCTTTTTGTCGCTCGAAGACGACCTGATGCGGCTGTTCTCGACGGACCGCATTGCCGGCGTGATGGAGCGGATGGGCGCGCAGGAGGGCGAGGTCATCACGCATGCGCTGGTGACGCGCTCGATCGGCGGTGCGCAGCGGCGCGTCGAGATGCAGAACTTCGAGGCGCGCAAGCGGCTGCTCGAGTACGACGACGTGATGAACCAGCAGCGTGAGGTCATCTACGACCTGCGGCTGTTCGCGCTCGAGGGTGGTGAGGACCTGAAGGGCGAGGTCTGGGAGATGGTCGAGACCGCGCTCGAGGGTACGGTCGAGGATTACGCACCCGGCGGCTCGCACCCGCAGGACTGGGACCTGGCCGCGCTCCGCCAGCGCCTCGTGATCGATTACTTCCTGGTGGTCGAGGAGCTGCCGCAGCAGGAGGGCGGCGAGCACGAGCTGGAGGATCGCGAGGCGCTCGAGGAGATCGTCGTCGAGAGCGCACGCACCGCCTTCAAGCGCAAGCTCGACAGCTTCGGCGAGATGCGCGAGCGCATCCTCAGCTACGTGCTGCTGAACGTGATCGACCAGAAGTGGCGCGATCACCTCTACGACCTGGACCATCTCAAGGCATCGATCGGCTTCCGCGGCTGGGGGCAGAAGGACCCGCTCGTCGAGTACAAGCAGGAAGCGTATTCGATGTTCGTGGACCTGATGAAGGACGTGCGCAAGCAGATCGCGTCCCTGACGTTCCGTGCGACGCTCGACGTGCCGCGCCAGCAGCGCCGGCCGATGCCGCCGCCGCAGCAGCTCACGCTGTCCGGCCCGAGCGATGTGCCACCCACGTCACCGGGCCATGCACCCGTCGAGGAGCAGGTCGAGCAGCCGCGCGACGCGATCGCCGCGGCCATGGGCGGTGCGCGCCGGACGCCGAACCGGCCGGCCCCTGCGGCCGCCGCCGGTGGCGTCGCGACGGCGCCGATCACGGGCGTCGCACGCGGTGCCCAGCCGACGGACGCGTCGCGGCTGCAGACGAACCGGGGCGGCGATGGTGCGGCCGCGAAGCCGGCGCCGGCCACGGCCGAGAAGACGGTCGGGCGGAATGATCCGTGTCCGTGCGGGTCGGGGAAGAAGTACAAGAAGTGTCATGGGGCGGGGGGGTGAGAGGCGCTCCGAGGTAATTGAGTCCTCCGAGAACAGCCGCTGGGAGGCCTCTGAGGACTCAGTGGGCTCAGAGGCGTTCGTGGGTGTTGATGACCCGCTTCAGGCCATCTCTGAGGTGAGCGGCGCCGAAATTCAGAAGCAGGCCGGCGGGGCAGTCGAGGAGGCGGACGTAAGTCAGGAGCTGTTTCTTGTGGGCCGGTGCGATTGCACGGACGCACTTGATCTCGATAACGACCATCTCATTCACGAGCAGGTCGACGCGGAACGCATCCGCGAAACGGATTCCTTCGAACTCGAACGAGACGGGCTTCTGCCGCTCGACGACGAACCCGTCCTGTGCCAGATCACGAGCGAGGATCGTTTCATATACGGATTCGAGCAGCCCGGGTCCGAGCTTCGTGTGAATCCGGAACGCCGCGCCCAGGATGCGGCGAGTCATTTCGTTGAGTTCGAGCATAGCCCTGTGTCCTCTGAGTCCACGGAGGCCTCCCAGCTGCAGGTTCTCTGCAGCCTCGAAGTCGCCTCGAAGCCGGGGCAGGGCAATAGACCAATGAGCAAAGAGGAGCCATGCAAGTCGGTGTAATCGGGACGGGCTACGTAGGCCTGGTCGTCGGCGCCTGCCTCGCGGATGCCGGTAATGACGTCGTGTGTGCGGACGTGGTGGAGTCGAAGATCGAGCGGCTGCGGCGCGGGGAGATCCCGATCTACGAGCCGGGGCTGGAGGAGCTCGTCGTGCGCAACCAGGCGGACGACCGGCTGCGCTTCACGACGGACGTCGCGGAGGCGGTGCGGGCGTCGGAGATCCTCTTCATCGCCGTCGGCACGCCGCAGGGCGAGGACGGCAGTGCGGACCTGCAGCACGTACTCGCAGTCGCGGACACGATCGGCCGGCACATGAACGGCGAGAAGATCGTGATCACGAAGAGCACGGTGCCGGTGGGTACGGCGGCGAAGGTGCGCGCGGCGATCGAGGCGCACTCGAGCTATCCGGTGCACGTCTGCTCGAACCCGGAGTTCCTCAAGGAGGGCGCGGCGGTCGACGACTTCATGAAGCCGGACCGCGTCGTGATCGGCGCGGACAGCGAGCATGCGCGCACCTGCCTGGCGGAGCTGTATGCGCCGTTCGTCCGGACCGGCAACCCGATCCTCTTCATGGACGTGCCGTCGGCCGAGATCACGAAGTACGCGGCGAACGCGATGCTCGCCACGCGCATCTCCTTCATGAACATGATCGCGGGGCTGTGCGAGGCGATCGGCGCGAACGTCGACGAGGTCCGGCGCGGCGTCGGCTCCGACCCGCGCATCGGCTCCTCCTTCCTGTTCCCGGGGTGCGGCTACGGCGGGAGCTGCTTCCCGAAGGACGTGAGCGCGCTGATCCGGACGCTGGACGATTTCGACGTCGATGCCGCCATCCTGACGGCCGTCGAGGAGGTCAACTTCGCGCAGAAGCGCTTGCTGCTGCGACACCTGGACCAACGGCTGGGCACGGATCTCGCAACCACGACCGTGGCCGTCTGGGGACTGGCGTTCAAGCCGGAGACCGACGACATGAGGGAGGCCCCCTCGCTCACGGTCGTCGAGGGGCTCCTCGAACGCGGGGCCACGGTGAAGGTCCACGACCCGGTCGCGCTCGAGGTGGCACGAGACCACTTCGGTGACCGGGTCGAGTACGTCGAGACGAACTATGACGCACTGCCGGACGCGAGTGCCCTGCTCATCCTGACGGACTGGAAGCAGTACCGCAGCCCCGCGTTCGAGAGGATGCTGGGCGTCATGAAGCGGCCTCTCATCCTGGACGGACGGAATCTGTACGACCCGGCACGCATGGGGCGACTCGGCTTCGAGTACGTCAGCATCGGCCGGCCAGCGGCCGCGGGCGCCCCGACGGCCGCCGGACAATAGGCAGCATGGCCTATTTCCCGCATGGGGGACCAGCACTAGTTTCGGCTGGCTGCTTCCAACTGGGCCGCGGGGTGGTGAGAGGACGGCAGGACGCCCGGAAAATGGCGCTTTCAGCCGTTCTCGTGGTCAGGCAAGGATGAGCACGACTTTGGGCATAATTCCGCTCTTGTTTGCAAAACGCAGGCGTCTGGCGCTGCTGCTGTATGCGGCGGCCGCGACGGCGGCGTACTTCAGCGCATACCTGCTCCGCTTCGATTTCCGTCCCCCGACCGAGTACCTGGCGCTGTTCGCCTGGACGGTCTGGCCGCTGGTCGCGATCCGGCTGGCGGTGTTCCGGCTGTTCCGGCTGACGCGTGAGCGGTGGCGCTATGCCGGCGGATACGACGTCGTTCGGCTGGTGCTCGCAACGGCGGCGGGGTCGCTCGTCTTCCTGGTCGCGTTCCGGTTCGTGCTCCCGCTCAGTCCGGTCGTGCCGATCTCGGTGGTCGCCGCCGAGATGGTGCTGATGTGCTGGATCACGGCGGGAATGTGGCTGAGCTACCGGATCGGCTACGAGAAGCTGCGGCAGTACGAGAACGGGAACGGCCACAACAAGCAGCGGGTGCTGGTGATCGGTGCGGGCGAGGCGGGGAACCTGCTGGTGCGCGAGATGATGCGCTTCCCGACGGGCTACCGGCCGGTCGGCTTCGTGGACGACGATCCGACGATGTGGGGCGCGACGCTGCACGGTGTCGAGGTGATCGGTGCGACGCGCGACCTCGTTGCGATCGTGAAGGCGGTGCGGGCGGACGAGATCATCATTGCGGTGCCCTCGGCGGGGCCGGCGGACCTGCGGCGGATCGTCGCGAAGTGCGAGTCTGCGGGTGTGCCGTTCAAGGTGCTGCCCGGCATTGCCCAGGTGCTCGAGGGCGACGTCCGGCTGAACCAGGTGCGCGAGGTGCAGATCGAGGACCTGCTCGGCAGGGCCCCGATCGAGCTGGAGCTGCCCGCGATCACGGCGGAGCTGGAGGACGCGACCGTGCTGATCACGGGCGCTGCGGGCTCGATCGGCGCGGAGCTGGCGCGCCAGGTCGCACTGAACCGCCCGGCGTCGCTGATCCTGGTGGACCAGGCGGAGACGGATCTCTATTTCCTGGACCTGGAGCTGCGGCACGCGCATCCGAAGCTGGAGATCGTGCCGATCGTGTGCGACATCGTGGATGCCGCTGCGGTGCGCGGTGTCTTCGAGCGCTACGCGCCGGACCGTGTCTTCCATGCGGCGGCCTACAAGCACGTGCCGCTGATGGAGCGGAACGCGCGCGAGGCGGTGCGCAACAACGTGATCGGCACGTGGCGCGTCGCGGAGCTGGCGGGCCACTACGGCGTGGAGAAGTTCGTGCTCGTCAGCACGGACAAGGCCGTGCGGCCGGCGAACGTGATGGGCGCGACGAAGCGGATGGCGGAGCTGATCGTGCTCGAGCTGCAGACGCGCTACCCCGGCACGAACTTCGGTGCCGTCCGTTTCGGCAACGTGCTCGGCAGCAATGGCAGCGTGATTCCGCTGTTCCGCCGGCAGCTCGCGGCCGGCCAGCCGCTCACGGTCACGGATGCGAGCACGACCCGCTACTTCATGACGATCCCGGAGGCGGTGCAGCTCATCCTGCAGGCCTCACTGCTGCCGGAGCTGCGCGGCCACGTGGCGATGCTCGACATGGGCGACCCGGTGCGCATCGTGGACCTGGCGGAGAACCTGCTCCGGCTCTCGGGCGTGATGGACACGAGCGATCGCATCGTGTACACGGGGCTGCGGCCGGGCGAGAAGCTGCACGAGGAGCTGGCGGCACCCGACGAGGAGACGACGCCGACGCCGGTCGACAAGATCCGGATCATCCGCTCCGTCACCGGCCCGGCGCGTGTGCTGCCGCGGCTGCCGGTGTGGGAGCGCTCGATCGATGCCGGCGACCTGCACATCCTGCGGCAGGACCTGCAGCAGCTCTTCCCCGTGCTCGCGATCGAGCTCGAGGACGTGGAGCGGGTGCCGCTGGAGCTGGCCGCGGGCGACTGAGCGCGCGTCCGGCCATGGCAGCGCCCCGGCGGGCCGGCAACCCTGCGCGGTATGCCGGCCCGCCCGATTTCGTCCTGGCCCCTGCGCGAGCGTCCCCGTGAGCGCCTGCTCCATGCCGGCGCCGCCGCCCTCTCGGACCGCGAGCTGCTCGCGATCGTGATCGGCAGTGGCGTGCGCGGCGCGAGCGCGGCCGAGCTGGCGGGCGACCTGCTCGCGCGCGCGGACGGCTCGCTGCGTCGGCTCGCGACGACCCTGCCACAGGGCGACCGGCTGAGCGGTGTCGGGCCCGTGGCGAAGGCGCGTATCGGCGCGGCCCTCGAGCTGGGCCGCCGGCTCGCGCGCGAAGGACCGGCCGCGCGCGCCGTGATCCGCGGGCCGCGCGACGTCTTCGAGCTGTGCGCCCCCGCCGTGCGCGACCTGCCCCAGGAGGAGTTCCGCGTGCTGCTGCTGAACACACAGCACGCCGTGCTGCGCGAGGTCGTCGTGACGCGCGGCACGCTCGATGGCGCACTCGTGCACCCGCGCGAGGTGTTCCGCACCGCGATCGCGGAGGGCGCCGCCGCCGTCATCCTGGTCCACAACCATCCCTCCGGCGATCCATCACCCTCGCCCGAGGACCGCAGCGTGACGAGGCAGCTCGCCGAGGCGGGGAAGGTGATCGGGATCCCCGTCGTGGACCACGTCGTCATCGGCGATGCACGCTACACGTCCTTCGTGGAAGCAGGCCTGATGGAGGCGTAGCGAAGAAGACCCGTGTGCGCGCGCGCGTGCGCACCCGCGCAACGCGCACTCGCATACGGGTATGGTTTGGGCCTATACTGACCCCTATGGAACGAGCACCGGACGTTGCGGCCGCGCATGCGGCCTTCGAGAAGGCGGAGTACGCGACCGCGCTGGACCTGGCGAGGAAGGTACTGAGCACTCGGCCGGCGTATGCGGACATGCGGAACCTGTCCGGGATCGCGCTGGCGCTGCTGGGCGACTCGGAGGCGGCGCTGGAGGAGCTGAACGCGGCGATCGCGATCAACCCGGAGTACGTGGAGGCGCTGCTGAACCGGGCGCTCGTGCTGAACGATCTCGGCCGGTTCGACGAGGCGAAGGCATCGCTCGAGCGGGCGGGCGAGCGCGAGCAGGCGGCACTCGAGGGGATCCCGGCGATTGCGGCGGCGCGCATCGCGAACGCGCACGCGGGGGTGGGCGACCTGTACATGACGTCGGGCGCGTACGAGCGGGCGTGGCGCGAGTACAAGACCGCGCTCGAGCTGCGGCCGGCGTTCCCCGATATCCGCCACAAGGCGGGGCGCGCACTGCTCGAGCTGGGTCGCACGAAGGAGGCGATCCGCATGCTGCGGCGCGTCGTGCTGGACACGCCCGCGTACATGCCGGCGCGGCTCGATCTCGGGCTCGCCCTCTTTCGCAGCGGCGACATCGATGCGGCGCGCGCGGAGTGGGACGCGTGCCGCACCGAGGGCGGCGAATCGCCGCAGCTGCGCGCCTACCTGGCACTGCTGGAGCGGGAGCGGCCGCGCCCGACGGAATCGCGCTGACCCGAGCCTGACTCCGCGCAGCACACCGACCATCCTGCAGCAGCCGCCGATGAGACTCGCCGACTTCATCCTGAGCCACCGCGAACCGATCCTCGGCGAATGGGAGGCGTTCGCGCGCACGTGCGCGCCGGCGAGCGCGACCATGGACATCACTGCGCTGCGCGACCACGCGGGCGAGATGCTCACCGTCATAGCCGAGGATCTGAAGACGGCGCAGAGCGATGTCGAGCAGGCCGCGAAGGCGAAGGGCCTCGCAGCGGACGACGAAGACGATACGGCCGCGGAGGAGCACGGCGCGGGCCGGGCCGGCAGCGGCTTCACCGTCGCACAGATGGTCGCCGAATACCGTGCACTGCGTGCGAGCGTGATCCGGCTGTGGACGGAGTTCCGGGGAGAGCTGGTCGTCGCGGACATGGACGACGTGACCCGCTTCCACGAGGCGATCGACCAGGCACTCGCCGAGTCCGTGACCCGGTACAACCAGGACCTGGAGCAGTCGAAGGAGCTGTTTCTCGCGATCCTGGGTCACGACCTGCGCACGCCGCTGGGCGCGATCGCCACGTCGGCGGCCTTCATGCTCGACTCCGGTGAGCTGAGCGACACGCATCGCAAGCTGATGGAAGGGATCCGTCGCAGCACGGCGGGCACGATCCGGATGGTCGGCGACCTGCTCGACTTCACGCGCAGCCGGCTCGGCGAAGGCATTCCGGTCGAACGCGAGGCGATCGACATGGGGAGCGTCGTGCGCCACGTCGTGCACGAGATCGCGGTCGCAAACCCGGGTCGCGCGATCGACGTCGAGATGCCCGGTGAGCAGCACGGCGAATGGGATCGCGGGCGCATCGGCCAGGCGCTCAGCAACCTGATCGCGAATGCGGTGGAGCACGGCGAGGACGGACCGGTGCGGGTGGAGGTGGGCGGCACGAACGACGAGGTCACGGTCGCGGTCCACAACCCCGGAACGATCTCATCCGCACATCTCGACGGGATCTTCAACCCGATGAAGCCGACCGAGCGACGCGCCGTGGCCCGGCGGGCGGGCCCGACAGGAAATCTCGGTCTCGGCCTCTACATCGCGGAACGGATCGTCTACAGCCACGGCGGGCGCATCGACGTCGCATCCTCGGAGGCAGAGGGCACGACGTTCACCGCCCACCTGCCGCGCCGCGCACCGACTAGCTGAGGACGCGCGCGGTCGCCCCGCCTTCGACCAGGTTGCGGAAGTAGGGAATCGTCTTCTCGAGGCCCTGGTCGAGCGAGTACTGCGGCTCCCAGCCGAGCCGCTCGCGGGCGCGCGTGATGTCCGGCCGGCGCACCTTCGGATCGTCGGTGGGCAGGGGCAGCGACGTGATCGTGGAACTGCTGCCGGTCAGCTCGATGACCTTCTCGGCAAGCTGGCGCACCGTGAACTCGTGCGGGTTGCCGATGTTCACCGGGTCGTGCTCGTCCGACATGAACAAGCGGTAGATCCCGTCGACCTCGTCCTCGACATAACAGAACGAGCGGGTCTGCGAGCCGTCGCCATACACCGAAAGCGGCTCGTTGCGCAGCGCCTGCACGATGAAGTTCGACACCACGCGTCCGTCGGCGGGACGCATGCGCGGGCCGTACGTGTTGAAGATCCGGACGATGCGCGTGTCCACGTTGTGATACGTGCGGTACGCCATGGTCAGTGCTTCGGCGAATCGCTTCGCCTCGTCGTAGACGCCGCGCGGACCGACCGGGTTCACGTGACCCCAGTACGTTTCCGGCTGCGGATGCACCTGCGGGTCGCCGTACACCTCCGACGTGGACGCGAGCAGGTAGCGCGAGCCCTTCGCCTTCGCCAGGCCGAGCGTCTTGTGCGTGCCCAGCGAGCCGACCTTCAATGTCGGGATCGGGTACTCGAGATAGTCGACCGGACTCGCCGGGCTCGCGAAGTGCAGCACACCGTCCAGCGCGCCGTCCACGTAGATGTAGTCCACGACGTTGTGCTCGATGAACCGGAACGCCGGGTTGCCGATCAGGTGCGCAAAGTTGTCCGGCGAGCCGGTGATGAAGTTGTCCATGCCGATGACCTCGTGGCCTTCGGCGAGGAAGCGGTCGCAGAGATGCGATCCGAGGAAGCCGGCGGCGCCGGTGATGAGCATGCGCATCGTGGATCCGGTTCGAGTTGGGTTCTCGCTGCGGAGATGGTACGGTTGGGGGGGTGGGGGGGCAAGGAAAGCATCGGAAGCGGAAGCGGAAGCGGAAGCGGTGCGGAAGCGGTGGGGAACCTTGTGAGCGGGGGTCGATGATCCGGGTACTCGTTACGGGGGCGTCGGGACAGCTGGGGAGCGCGCTGCTGGGTGCGGCGGGTTCCTTTGCGCGGCTGTCGCTTGCGGCGTGCCCGCGTGCGTCGCTGGACCTGGCGCGGCCGGATGCGGTCGAGGCGGGGGTGCGTGCGCTGGACGGGGATGTCGTCATCAACTGCGCGGCCTTCAATGATACGGCAGCGGCGGAGCGGGACGCGCGCGACGCGTTCACGATCAATGCGCGTGCGGTCGCGGCGCTGGCGACGGCGTGTCGTGCGCGCGGTATCCGCCTCGTCCACATCAGTACGGACTACGTGTTCGACGGGGGGAAGGGCGCGGCGTACGTGGAACGGGACGCGCGCAATCCGCTCAACGTGTACGGCGCGTCGAAGGCGCTCGGCGAGGTGCTCGCGCTGCGCGCCCATCCGGATGTGATGGTGGTGCGCACGGCGGCGCTGTTCGGGCGGCGGGCGGCGGGCACGTGCGGCAGGCGGAACTTCGTGGACCACGTGATCGCACGGGCGGCGGAGGGCAGGCCGTTCGAGGTCGTGGACGATGTCACCATGTCGCCGACCTTTGCGCACGACCTCGCGGTCATGCTGCTGACGCTGGTCGATCAGCGGGCCGAGCCAGGCATCTATCACGGCGTGAACGGCGGCGCGGCGACCTGGTACGCGCTGGCGCGGACTGCCCTCGCCGCGGCGGACGCGGATCCGGCACTGGTACGCCCGCGCAGTGCGGCCGCGGATCCGTCGATCGTGCGGCCACCGTACAGCGTGCTGGCGAATGACCGGATGCGCGAGCACGTCGGGCCAATCCGTGCGTGGGAGGACGCGGTGCACGAGTACGTAGCGGGGCTGCCGCTGGTGGCGCGCAGCGCACCGGGAGAGGCATGACGGACGGGCGCCGGGACACCGTGCTCGTGACGGGCGGCGCCGGCTTCATCGGCTCCGCGCTCGTGCGCCGGCTCATCGACGCCTCGCCATACCGTGTCGTGAACGTCGACAAGCTGACGTATGCGGGCGACCTGGAGTCCGTGGCGGAGGTGGCGGACGATGCGCGCTACGCCTTCGAGCAGGCGGACGTGTGCGACGCGGAGCGGATGCGGCAGATCTTTGCCGTGCACCGGCCGGGCGCGGTGCTGCATCTCGCGGCGGAGAGCCACGTGGACCGCTCGATCGACGGGCCGGCCGAGTTCATCCGCACGAACGTGGTCGGCACGTTCACGCTGCTCCAGGCCGCGCGCGGCTACGTGCAGGAGCTGCCCGCGGCAGAGGCGTCGTCGTTCCGGTTCGTCCACGTATCGACGGACGAGGTGTTCGGCTCGCTCGGCGAAGAGGGCCGCTTCGACGAGGCGACGCCGTACGCGCCGCGCTCGCCGTACGCCGCGAGCAAGGCGAGCGCCGACCATCTCGCGCGCGCGTGGCACCACACCTCGGGCCTGCCCGTGATCGTGACGAACTGCTCGAACAACTCCGGGCCCTACCAGTTCCCGGAGAAGCTGATCCCGGTCGTGATCCTGCGCGCACTGCGGGGTGAGACGATTCCCGTCTACGGCACGGGCGGGAACGTGCGCGACTGGCTGTACGTCGAGGACCACGCGCGCGCACTGCACACGGTGCTGGAGCGCGGCGCGGTGGGGGAGACCTACAACATCGGCGGCGACAGCGAGCGCACGAACCTGGAGGTCGCACATGCCGTCTGTGCACTGCTCGACGAGCTCGTCGGCCCGCACGAGGGACGCTCGCGCGCGGAGCTGATCCGCTTCGTCGCCGACCGGCCGGGCCATGACTGGCGCTACGCGATCGATGCGCGCAAGGTCGCGCGCGAGCTGGGCTGGCGGCCGGAGGAATCCTTCGAGAGCGGACTGCGCAAGACGGTGGCGTGGTACCACGCCCATCCGTCGTGGTGCGAGCGGATCCTCTCCGGTGCGTACCGGCTGGAACGGCTGGGACTGGGCGCGGCAGCGGAATGAGCGGACGCAAGGGCATCATCCTGGCCGGCGGCACGGGCACGCGGCTGTACCCGATCACGCAGGCGGTCAGCAAGCAGCTCCTGCCGGTGTACGACAAGCCGATGATCTATTATCCGCTGTCCGTGCTGATGCTGGGCGGCATGCGCGACGTGCTCGTCATCTCGACACCGCAGGACCTGCCGCGCTACCAGGCGCTGCTCGGCGACGGCACACAGTGGGGCATGCACTTCAGCTACGCGGCGCAGCCGCGGCCGGAAGGCATCGCACAGGCATTCATCGTCGGGCGCGATTTCATCGGCGCGGATCCGAGCTGCCTGGTACTCGGCGACAACATCTTCTACGGCCATGGCCTGACGGACGCACTCCACCGCGCGGCGGCGCGCGCCTCGCGCGCGACCATCTTCGGCTACCGCGTGCGTGACCCGGAGCGCTACGGCGTGATGGAGCTCGATGCGAGCGGCAGGATCGCGTCGATCGAGGAGAAGCCGCAGCGGCCGAAGTCGAGCTGGGCGGTCACCGGCCTGTACTTCTACGACAACGACGTGCTCGACATCGCCGCGTCACTGAAGCCGTCCGCACGCGGCGAGCTCGAGATCACG
>CAYSGF010000259.1:0-27857 GCA_964430275.1 uncultured Gemmatimonadaceae bacterium | reverse complement strand
ACGCCGGTGCGGGCCGCCTGAGCCGCTGGCGCGCCTTTCCCGAGCGCGCCGACCGCGACCTCTTCATCGAGCGCATCCCGTATGACGAGACGCGCGACTACGTGCGCATCGTGCAGCGGAATGCGTATGTCTATCGCGCGCTTTACGGACGGTGAATTGGAGAATTGGTGAATTGGATTCCGCTGGCGTCGTGCTGCGCGGTGCGCCGGTTGTGAGCTGCGACGATCGCGCCGTACAGGTGACGCGCCCGAATACTCCGGAAGCATCCGCCGCCGCAGGCCCAGATCCGGCGTCGATGCAATTCACCAATTCACCAGTTCACCAATTCGTCACTCCGCCACGCCCCACACCGGCTCCGGCGCCATGCCGGCGTGCTCCTGTTCCGCATGGATCTCGCGCTCACGCTCTTCCGACATGACGCGACGCTTGAGCCATGTGCCGAAATCGTCGAAATAGGTGTAGGCGACGGGCACCACGATCAGGGTCAGCATCGTAGAGGTGATGAGGCCGCCGATCACGGCACGCGCCATGGGAGCGCGGAAGCCGCCCCCCTGACCGAGTGCGAGGGCGATGGGCAGCATACCGAAGATCATGGCGGCCGTCGTCATGATGATCGGGCGGAGTCGCACGCGTCCGGCTTCGACGAGCGCAGTGTAGCGGTCCGCACCGAGCGTGCGGCGCTCGTTCGCGTTATCGACGAGCAGGATCGCGTTCTTGGTCACGAGTCCCATGAGCATGATGACACCGATCATCGACATCATGTTCAGTGTGTCATCCGTCAGCAGCAGTGCGAGCAGCACGCCGATCAGCGAGAGCGGCAGTGCGAGCATGATCGCGAATGGCTGGGTCAGTGATTCGAACTGCGAGGCCAGGATGAGGAAGATCAGGATGACCGCGAGCAGGATCGACTCGATGACGTACCCGACGGTCTCTTCGAGCTGCTCCGTCTCGCCACCGAGACGGATCTGATACGCGGGATTCTGCTCTGCCACCTCTGCAGTGACCTCGCGGATCATTCCCGACGCCTCCGCGATCGACAGCTCGGGCGCAGTGGATGCACTGACACTCGCCACGCGCTGCAGGTCGATGCGGTCGATCTGCGCGGGGGCGACGCCGCGCTCGATGCGGGCGATCTGCCCGAGCGGCACGGTCGATACTGCACCATCGTCGGCGCGCGTGCCGGTCGCGATCGGCAGCTGCACCAGATTCTCGATCGACTCCCGCTGCTCGGCTGCCACCTGGACGACCACGTCCCGCTCCTCGCCCGACGGGTCCTGCCATGTCGTGGCGACCTGGCCGGCGAGCAGAGGCTGGACGGTCGTCGCGATCGTGCCGATGTCCAGGCCGAGCTCGTTCGCGAGGTCGCGATTCACGTTGATGCGAAACTCCGGACGCGGCTCGCCCAATGACGTCTCGATGTCCACGATGCCGGCGATCTGTCTCATGCGCGCGGCGACGTCCTCGGACAGCCGCTGCAGCTCGGCGACGTCCGGACCCGTGATCTGTACCTGCAGGGGCTTGCCGCCCTCCTGCGCGGCGTCCGCCGAGCCGACGGCCGTCGAAACACCGAACAGGGGCGCAAGCGCAGCCCGGGCCGCGACCATCAGCTCCGTCTGCGATCGCTCGCGCTCGTTCATCTCCGTGAGCTTCACGTAGATGGTGCCTTCCGTTACGGTCCCGGTCGCGCCCGCACCAACGGTCGTATACGTGTAGTCTACGCCCTCGATGCCGTTCAGGATCTCGATGATCTGGCGCGCCTTGGTCTCCGTATAGGGCAGAGAGCTGCCTTCCGGTGTCTCGAACGTCACGCCGAATGCGCCCTCGTCGGATTCCGGCATGAAGCCGCCGCCGATGAGAGGGAACAGCATGAACGCCCCGATGAAGGCCGCCGCTGCAATGCCGAGCGTCGACTTGCGGTGGCCGAGCGCCCAGGCGATCAGCCCGCGATACCGTTCCGCCTGCCGGTCGAACCAGCTGTTGAAGCGGGCAATGCCGCGCGACAGCGGGTTGCGCGCCGTCTCCGCGGTGTGTGGCTCGACACCCCACCACGCCGACAGCATCGGCGTGAGCGTGAAGGAAACGAACAGCGAGACGAGCACGGCCCACGCCACGGTCATGCCGAACTGGTAGAAGAACCGGCCGATGATGCCGCCCATGAACGCGACGGGGACGAAGACCGCCACGATCGAGAACGTCGTCGCCATGACGGCGAGGAAGATCTCGCGTGTGCCCAGGCCTGCGGCCGTGAAGTGATCCTCGCCCATCTCGCGGTGTCGCACGATATTCTCGATCACGACGATCGCGTCGTCGATCAGGATGCCGATCGACAGCGACAGCCCCATGAGCGTGAGCACGTTCAGCGTGAAGCCGAGCACGTTCATGAGGATGAACGCGGAGATCACCGAGACCGGCAGTGCGAGGGACGTGATGGCGGTGGCCTTCCAGTCGTTCAGGAAGAGCATCACGACGATGATCGTCAGGATCGCGCCCAGGATCAGCTCGAAGATCACGTCCTCCACCGAGTGGCGGATCATCTCGGAGTTGTCGCGCACGGTGATCAGCTCGACGCCGGCCGGCAGATCGGCGCGCATTTCGCCGACGATCTCCTGCACCTGGTCGGACACGGCCACGGTATTCGCGCCGGATACCTTGATCACGTCGAGCGACACCGCGCGCCGGCCGTTGATGAGCGCCAGCGACCGCTGCTCTTCGGTGCTGTCCACCACACGGGCGACCTGGCCGAGCCGGATCGGTGTGCCATCGCGAGTCGCAACGATGACATCCTCGAACTGCCGTGCGTCGCTGATCCTGCCCGTCACCCGCACGAGCTGCTCGCGCACGCCCTGCTCGACGCGGCCGGCCGGGATCTCCAGGTTCTGGCTCTGCAGCGCACCGAGCACCTCCTGTGTCGTCACACCCAGCGACTGGAGCTGCGCGGGATCGATCAGGACGCGCACCTCGCGCAGCAGCCCACCGGCGATCTGCACGCTGCCGACGCCGGACACGCTTTCCAGCCGACGCCGCACGTCCTCGTCGGCGAGTCGCGTCAGCTCCGGCACCGGCACGTTGTTCGATGCGAGTGCCAGGGAGAGAATCGGGGCGGCCGAGAAGTCGAACTTCTGGACGACCGGCGGCTCGATCTGGAGCGGCAGATTCCGGCGAACCAGCTCGACGCGCGAGCGGATGTCCTGAGCGGCCTGGTCGCCGTCGCGGTCCAGCTCGAACTCGACGATGACCTGCGAAACGCCCTCGAGCGACACCGAGGTGATGCGGTCCACCCCTTCGACCGGGTTGAACGCCTCCTCGAGCCGGCGCGTGACCTCGCGCTCGATCGTCTCCGGACTCGCACCCTGATAGATCGTCTGCACCGAGACGACCGGAATGTCGACGTCCGGGAACTGGTCGATCGGCAGGCGCCGGTAGCTGAACAGCCCGAGCACGATCAGCCCCAGCATGAGCATGAACGTGAAAATCGGGCGGCGGATCGAAACCCCGCTGAGCCCGCTTCCCGCCGCCGCATGATGTGCTTCGCTCATGCCCGGCGTGACGCGCCTCGGCTCGACCGACTCCGGCGCGTTGCGCGGCTCCTGGTCGTCACTCATTCGCACCCTCCGTCTCTTCCGGACTCGCTGTCGGTACGCCGCCCATGCGGATGTATGCGCCCGGCTCCGGCTCGCCCGGTGCCACCAGCACCCGCTCACCTGCTTCCAGGCCGGACGCGATCGCGACCAGGTCTCGCCCGGGATCGCTCGCGCCAACGGTCACCGGCCGCTGCTGCAACCGCTCGCCCTCGACGACCCACACGTAGTCCGTACCACTCGTGGACCGCACCGCCGTCGTCGGCACGACGAGCGCACTGTCGCGCGCGCCCGTGATGATGCGGCCGGTCGCGAACAACCCGCCGACGAGTGCGCGATCGGCGTTCGGCATGCGCAGGTAAACACCCACACGGCGCGTCGCCGGATCCGCGACCGGCTCGACCCGCTCGACCTCGCCGACGAACGTGCGACCCGGATACGCGTCGACCGTGAACTCCACCGTCTGCCCGCGCTGCACTCGCGTCGCCTGCTGTACCGGAATGTGACCCGCGATCTCGAGCACGGTCGAGTTCACGACTGTGAACAGCGCCTGCCCCGGGTTCACCGCCTCACCCACGTTCACCGAACGCTCACTCACCTCGCCCGCGAACGGAGCCGTGATCGTCGCCTGACGCGCGGATTCCGACGCGCCCGCCGCCGCCGCCTGCGCAGCGGCGAGCTGGCCGCGCGCCGCTTCGAGCCCGGCTTCGGCCGTCTGAAAATCGATCCGGGAGATGGCCCCTGCCTCGAACAGCATGCGCGAGGACTCGTAGCGCTGCTGTGCCAGGGCGAGGTTCGCCTGGGCCGCCGAGACCTGCGCACGCGCACCCGCGGCACCGCTGCGAATGCCCTGTGCGTCCAGCACCGCCATGACCTGACCCGACCCCACGGCGTCCCCGCGATCCACGCGGATCGACGAGACCAGGCCGGGGACCTGCGCACGTACCTCGGCGATACGGTACGGATTCAGCGTGCCGGTCAGCACGACGTCCTCCGCGATCGTCTCCACACGCGCCGCCACCAGGTCGGTCGGCTGCAGTGCGACCACTGCGCTGTCCTCGAGCGCGCTCTCGGCACCGGCATCGTCGCCGGAGCACGCTGCCGCTGTCAGCAGCACGGAGACAGCTCCGAGGAGCCGAAGCGATGAGAGTCTATGAATGTTCACGAGTTCCCGAGTCGGTCGATGGTTGATCATTGGTTGACGACCGCGCCTACCGGCCGGCCCAGGGCGCGCTGTGCGCGCACGAGCGCGAGGTAGTAGTCGTGATACGCCGTGACTTCGTTGAGCCGGGCCTGCTGGAGCGCAAGCCGCGCGTCCGACACATCGAGCTGCGTGGCCAGGCCTTCGCGGAACCGCAGCTCCGTCAGTTCATAAACCCGTTGTGCCTGCACGACCGTGCGTGCCGCCGCGTCGGTCTGCAGCCGCGCTCGTTCCAGCTCGCGCAGCGCCGTGTCGTACTCCAGCCGCACACCCTCCTCGAGCTGCGCCGTCTGCAGCTCCGCCTGTCTGACCTGCGCCCGTGCTGCATCCAGCTCCGCATTCCGTCGCATCCCCTGGAAGAGCGGCCAGCTCACCGCGAGCGCAACGTTCCAGTCATCCTGCCAGTCACCGCCGGACGGGAACATGCCCGACGGAAACGCCTGCCGGCTGAAGTTGCCCTGGAGATACAGCGAGGGCAGATACGCCGCGCGCGCGATGTCTGCCTGTTCCTCCCGCACTTCGACCTGCGCACGGGCCGCGCGCACGCTGGCGCGCCGCTCGAGCACCGGCTCCGCTTCCGCGAGCGTCGGCATCGCTACCGTCCCGATCGCGGGCAGCGCCGCGGCTTCCGGCGAGAGCGGCGTCGTCAACGCGACCTCCGCATCCGCCGGAAGGTTCACCAGCCGTTTCAGATTCGATGCAGCCAGGTCGCGCGCGTTGCGCGCCTGCGCAAGCTGCGGCCGCAGATTCTCCAGCTCCACTTCCGCACGCAGGACGTCCAGCTCCGATGCCGTGCCCGCACGCAGCTGCAGCTGCACCTGTGCAAGGTGCGCGGCCGCCAGCTCCACGCTCGCCTCCACGATCGTGGCCGACTCCTCCGCCAGCGCAGCGCCCAGGTACGCCTCCGCGACCTGCAGTCCCACATCCCCGACTGCTTCCTCGTAGGACGCGAGCGCCGATTCCTCCGCGTTGCGCGCAAGCTGCAGCCCCGAGTACGCCGCTGGCGCAAAGAGCGGCTGCTGCAACGTGGCCGCCGCGTTCCAGGTGTGCTCCCGGCCAAAGGGCAGATCGCTGAACAGACCACCGAGCGCGCCAAACGCCGCATTCGGAACGTTCTCCTCCAGGTATCGCAGACGCTCGATGATCGATGCCGTGCTGTCCGGATCGAACTGGAGACTGTCCGGTATCGAGATGCCCGCACCCTGGAACACCGAGCGAAGCGTCCGCGTGTACAGCACCTGCGTGTTCACCTGCGGCAGCAGCTGCGAGCGCGCAACCGATACGTTCGCATCCGCCTGGTCGATCTGCGTGCGCGCCAGCCGCACTTCCTCCGACAGCTCGAGCGCCCTCGAAAGCGCCCCGCCCAGACTCAATGGAATCGTGTCCTGCACCGCCTGCCCGGTCTGCGCCGATACCGCTGCCGGCACCAGCGCCAGGAACAGCGCGCTCGCCAGACCACGCACCAGTCTCCTCATATCTCCTCCTGCGAGCCCGCTCCGTCTGCCGACGACGCCCAGCTCGCGCGCAACCTCCCCATGGACTCGATCAACGTGTCGAACGAACCGCGAAACGACCGGAGTCGCTCCCGGACCGGCGGCGATTCCGCGGCCGGCGTAGAAAGCCCCTCCTCGAACAGCTCCTTCATCCGGATCAGCCGCTGGATTCGCTGCTCCACCAGCCGCTGATGCGTGTCCTCCGTCACCTCGTAATAGTCGCGCCGATCACCCGGCTTCGTGACCCGGCCAATCATGTGCGTCGTCTCGAGCAACCGCGCATTCGCACTCACGCTCGCCTTGCTCACCTGCAACAGCTCCGCGACCTCGTCCATCGACAGCGGCTCCGGCGTCAGCAACAGCAGCCCGAACATGCGCCCCGCGATCCGCGGCATCGCGTCGTGCTGATACAGCTGCCCCATCCGCTCGATGAAACGCTCACTCCGTCCATCCATCTGTCCCGCCCTCCAGAGGGTCCGCGGCCAGCCGCGGCAGCCTGCAAGATTAATTCGTTCAGAACGTACAGTCAACACTGAACGGAGGCGACCGGGCCCCGGGCGGGCGGGACCTACTGCTAGGTGCCGTCTCCGCCGGTCCTGGGATGCTCAGTGGTGGGAGAACGATGTGCTGTGGTGCATCAGAAAAGGCGCACGACGATGCCGGCGTGGAGGTAGGCGGTCCGGAGGTCGAAGTCGAATGCATGGGCGCTGACGACGGCGCGGGCGTACAGGGAGACGCTGTCGCTCACGCCGCGGGCGACCATGGTCGCGCCCGAGACGGCGCCGTGGTACTCGCGCTCGAAGTCGTCTTCGAGGCCGGTTGGCTGGAGGTGTTCGTAGAGGTCGAGGCCGCCGCCGAGGAACCAGCCGTAGCTGGTGCTGCCGAGAACGCGGTAGAGCAGGTGCATGCCACCGCCCCTGCAGCCGTCGGCGCCGCAGCGGGCGAGGGTGCCGTCTCCCTCCGCGCCTTCCCACTGGACGTAGTGGAGTGCGGCGATGGTGCGTTCTCCGGTAGGCACGTACAGGGCAGCGCCCCAGGACAGCACCGTTTCCTCGCGGTTCTCGAGGTATGTCCCTCCGCCTTCGAGAGCCACGCCCTGACCGGCAGCGGCGCCCGGAGCAGCGGCGAGTGAGGTCGCGATACCGATCGCGAAAAGGGGCCATGAGCGGATCAGACGCCGCATACATCCTCCGGATCGTTTCGTGCGCCGCAGCCCTGCGGCGTGCGCGGATGGTACGCGCTGTCCGCAGGCGTGGCAACGCCAGTCCTTAGTATACTTGAGCAGCCCGAGACCGGGAGTGGAGACGATGCGCGGTCGTGTACTGTTGTTTGCAGGCGGACTGACCACTGTGCTTGGCGGTGGTCTGATCGCGGTGGCGCGCACACCCGATGCTGTCATCGCCCCGGCCGATGCCACCGTCACGCCGGCATGGCAGGACACGTCCTTCGGCGCGCGCATCCTTCGTCTCTCCGAAGACGGCGCCTATTTCGACACGGACAATCTGATCTCGAATGAACGCTCCTATCTGCACGTGGCGCCGGTGCTGGAGGAGCGCGCGGGCGGCGGGGCGTACCTCGGTGTCGGGCCGGATCAGAACTTCGCCTACATCGCGCTCCTTCGGCCGGACATCGCATTCATCGTCGACATCCGCCGCGACAACCTTCTCGAGCACCTGCTCTTCAAGGCGCTTTTCGAGGACGCCACGGACCGGCTCGACTACCTGGCGAGCCTCACCGCGCGCGCATTGCCGCACGACGCCGCTTCGTGGATCGACCGGCCGCTCGCCGACATCGTCGCATACCTCGACACCGCCGCCGTCGCGACTTCGTCCTTCGACGCCGTGCACGTGCGCGTGCGCCGCCGCATCCGGACGTTCGGCTACCCGCTCAGCGACAACGACCTCGCCACCATCGAGCGCTTCCACCGCACATTCCGCCAGCATGGACTCGCACTCCGGTTCACGAGCCACGGACGCGCGCCCATGCCCTACTACCCGACGCTCCGCGACCTGCTGCTCGCCACCGACCGATCGGGAAGATCGGCGGGCGCATTCGTCGACGACGCCCGCTTCCAGTTCCTGAGACAGATGCAGATCGAAGATCGGATCATTCCCGTCGTTGGCGACTTCGCCGGTCCGCATGCGCTGCGGGCCATCGCCACCGAGCTGCGCAGTGACGACATCGAGGTGAGGGCGTTCTACGCGTCCAACGTGGAGTACTACCTGTTCCGTGACCGAACCTTTGACACCTACGCAGCCAACATGGCCGCCATTCCCTGGCACCCGGACGCCGTCATCGTTCGATCCGTCTTCCGGTCCGCTTCCGCCAGGATCGCCGACCACTGGATGGCCGGCTTCGGCAGCGCGCAGATCGCGCAGCACGCGACCACGTTCCTCGAGAGCACACGCGACGGCCGCTACGACCGCTACTCCCGCCTCCTCGACGACGAGCCGCTGCCCCCACGCTGAGCGGCCGCCCCCGACGCGACCACGACCTCCATCAGCGCAACTCCGGCGTCCAGCACCCCCAGCTCATTTTCGTCCAGCACCGACAAGGCGCGCCGCAACGCGCGGACACGCCGCGCACGACCGCGCTGCAGAAGACGGCGCGCAGCCGGCGTCGCATGAACCCACACGATCCGGCCATCCGAGGCATCCGCCTCCCGCCGCGCCAGACCCTCCCGCTCCAGCGCCTGCACCAGTCGCGACATCGTCGGCACGCGCACCTGCTCCGCCCGCGCCAGATCACCCATCCGCTGCGCACCAGCAAAAACCAGCACCGACAACGCCGACGCGCGCGGCGCCGTCAGACCGAGCGCCTCATCCTCCACGCGCAGACGGCGCAGCAGGTGCAGCGCAGCCCGATGCAGCCGCTCCGCCAGTGCCGTGCGCTCCGTACCGCCGCTCATTCGTTCATCCGCGTCGCCCTTGCATTCCGCTCCCCGTCCCGAATATAGTTAGCGAGGCTAACTATCTCAAGGAGACGCCCATGGCTGGCGTGACGATCGAAGGGCTGGGACAGATCGCGCTGAGCGTGGTGGACGCGCGCCGGGCGACTGCGTTCTACCGGGACACGTTGGGGCTTCGGCTGCTGTTCGAGGCACCGCCCGGGCTGGCGTTCTTCGAGTGCAGCGGTGTGCGCCTCATGCTGACGGAGCCCGAGCCGCCGTCGGACCAGCATGCGTCGTCCGTGCTGTACTTTCGCGTCACGGATCTGGCTGCTGCGCATGCTGCGTTACGTGCGGATGGTGTGCGTTTCGAAGGCGAGCCACACGTTGTGCACCGGGCGGAGACGTACGACCTGTGGATGGCGTTCTTTTATGACAACGAGGGGAACATGCACGCGTTGATGGAAGAGCAGCCGAGCGGCGGGTGAGACGACGCGGGCCGCGCCGTCTCACGTGGTCTCCTAGGGACGCAGTGTCGGGTAGGTGATCCCGAGCTGTTCGAGGTAGGTGTCGTAGCGCGCGGGGTCGTAGCGCAGTGGCGCGAGCGCATCGCGGTAGCCGGCCATGCGTTCGCGGTTCAGGTGCGTGGGCGGCGGTGTTCCTTCGGGGATCAGCGACTCCCACGTATAGTCGCGGGTCTGCACCTCGTCGAAGTATCGCTTCGTTTCCGCGCGCAGTTCGGCGTCGGTCAGCAGGTCGACGGCAGTTCGTGCGACGACGCGTGCGCCGTAGTTGGAGCCCTTGTGCGCGATGGGTGTCGCCATGGCAATGCCGCTGGACCAGTGGTGGCCGGTCATGCCCGGGATGTTGGCGGGGTAGCGAAGCCGCACGGTGGGCACGACCCAGGAGACTTCCGCGATGTCGTCGCTGCCGCCGCCCATTCCCTGATCGGCTTCCCGCAGCGAGTCGGGCACGCTGGTGCGCAGTCCGACCGTGTCACTTCCGAGCTCGCGCTGCGCCGCTTTCGCGAGTGCGACGTCGGCATCACTCCATTCCGGCATGCCGACGGCGACGATGTTGGCGTACGTCGCCTCCGCGAGCGGCTTGCTGTAGTTCTGCGGCCAGGCTGAGCCGAGGACGCGCTCGCTCATTTCGGTCGAGGTCATGGCTGCAGCGGCATTGGCCATGGTCCGGCCGAGCTCGTGCAGCTCACGGATGCGCGGGTAGTCGAGCTCGCGGAAGTAGTACCAGACACTCGCCTCAGACGGCACCACATTGGGCTGACTGCCGCCGTTCTGGATGATGTAGTGGGAGCGCTGGTGGAGGCGGAGGTGCTCGCGCCGGAAGTTCCAGCCGACGTTCATGAGCTCGACGGCATCGAGCGCACTGCGCCCGGCCCAGGGCGACCCTGCGCTGTGCGCGGACTGTCCGGCGAAGGTGAACATGGTGGACACGAGCCCGGAGCCGCTGATGCCGTACGTCGTGGACATCGCGCTGGAGACGTGTGTCGACAGCATGAAGTCCATGTCGGCGAACATGCCCGCATTCACCATGTAGGTACGACTCGCGACCAGCTCTTCGGCGACGCCCGGAATGACACGGATCTCGCCGGGAATGTCGTACTTCTGCATCAGCCGCTTCGTGGCGATGGCCGCGACGAGATCCACGGCCGGCGCGCTGTTGTGGCCTTCGCCGTGCCCGGGACCGCCTTCGATCAGCGGCTCATGCCAGGGAATGCCCGGTTTCTGCGATGTCTCGGGGAGCCCGTCGATGTCGCCCATGATGCCGATCACGGGCCCGCCGGTGCCGTGGCGGAAGCTTGCGACGTAGCAGGTGGGCATGTCGGCGCAGCCGGGCGCGATCTCGAATCCCTCCTGCCGAAGGATGCCGGTCAGGTAGTCGGCGGTCTCGTGTTCCTGGAACCCCAGCTCGCCGAGCGAGAACACCATGTCGACGATCTGCTGGGAGAGCTCCTGCATGCCGGCGACGTCCCGGGTGATCTCCTCTTTCAGGGCGTCCGTCGACGGGCGTTGTGCTGCGGCAGGATGAGCGGTCACGAGAAGGAGGAAGGCGGCGGCCCTGGCATGGCGTGGTGCGCGCATCATCGATCTCCGGCGTCGGGTCTGGTGGCGGAGCCGCGGACGGGAGTTCCGCGGCAGTACGCCGTCACCGAATGGGATATGGTGCGCGGGTACCGTACACGTTGCTCGGGCAGCATGCAAATTCGCACACGGCAGCGCCGTTGCGTTTGCAGCTGGCGCGGCGGTATGATCGGCGAGACCCACCTACCGGGAGGCTCCCCATGATCCGGCGGATCCTGTGCGTGTCGCTGCTCGTAGCCGTGGCCGGCTGTTCTACCGCCAGCAGTGGCAGTCGCAGCCTGCAGGCGCGCAATGTCATTACGGCCGAAGAAGTCCAGGAGCTCAACGTCAGCAGCGCGTACGAAGCGATCCAGCACCTGCGGCCACATTTCCTCCAGACACGCGGGCAGGCATCGATCCAGGATCCGAGTGCGGGCGTTCCGGTCGTGTACGTGAATGGCGTGCGCTACGGTTCGCCGGGCACCCTCCAGGGGATCCGCGCAGTCGACGTCGAAGAGATCCGCTACCTGAGCGCGAGTGATGCAACCACGCGCTATGGTACTGGCCACGTTGGCGGCGTGATCGAAGTACGCACGCGCGGCTGACGACCCCGGACGCGCGGCTGACGACCCCGGACGAATGCCGGACGAGGAGTACGCACAGTCCAGAGACGAAGGCGCACGCAGGCAGCGGCGCAGCCGCGCCGCACAGGCGTATGTCATGCTGCGTGAGCTGATCGTGCACGGCTCGCTCGCACCGGGCTCACGCATCATCGAAACCGACATCGCCGAACGCCTGGGCGTCAGTCGCACGCCGGTGCGTGACGCACTGCGCCAGCTGCAGCAGGAAGGCTACGTCACGGCGGCCGGCGGTGGCGTCCAGGCGCGCCTCTCCGTCGCACCGCTGACCACGGACGACGCCCGCGAGCTCTTCCACGTAACCGCCCTCGCCGAGGGGCTCGCTGCCCGGTGGGCCGCAGAGCAGCCGCAGTCCGTGCGGCTCGACTGCGTCGAGGCGCTCACCCGCATCAATGAACAGATCGCTGCCGAGTCAGCGCAGCCGAAGCCCGACATCCGGCGGCTCTTCGAGCTCGATGAGCACTTCCATCGCCTGTTCGTGGAAACGGGTGCGGGGCCGCGTCTGCTGGCGCTGCACAGTGCGATCAAGCCGCAGATCGAACGGTATGCGCGCCTGTACGTGAGTGCTCTGCGCGAGGAGATCCACACGTCCGTCGATGAGCACGCGCTGGCTATTGAGGCACTCCGCGCCGGCGCATCGGGTGAGGCGGAGCGTGCACTGCAGGCGAACTGGCACAATGCGTTCGCGCGGCTGCGGACCGTGATCGAGCGGATCGGCGAACGAGGCGCGTGGTGAGCCGCCGCAGTGTGCACCGGGCATGGGCGATCACGCGGACTCCGCGGCGGATCAATCGATGCCTGCCCAGCGGCCGACCCGACCGTCCGTGCCCAGGATCCACCCGACGCCACCGGGCCCGAACACGGTCGTGTTCCAGTGTTCGTGGTCGAGCGTCGTCCAGGTTGCGCCGCCGTCGGTCGAGTAGCCGGAGCCGGAAGGGCCGACGGCCACCAGGGTCCCGGGGTCGCTCTGCGGGACGAGTGCGGCGCCATAGCGCACCCCGGCAGGCAGTGCACTGCCCATTACGCTCCAGCTTCGTCCTCCGTCCTCGGTCCGGAGCACATTGTCGCTCGGGGCCACCCGCATCGTATGATCCCCGCCTACTGCGAAACCAGTGAGGGAATCGCAGAACGCGAGCGCGAAGATGCCGGCACTCGGTCCGGACGCGATCGGGGCCAGGGCCGCACGCCAGGATGCGCCGTAGTCGCTTGTGCGGAGAACGCGCGCGTGCTCCCCACCACCGGTGCCGAACCAGGCGTGCCCGTCAGGGGCAGTGACGATGGCCCGTCCGCTGGCGGCGAAACCCGCTTCGCCATCGAGCGGCGCGGGCAAGGCGTTCGGTGGAACGGGCTGCCAGGACGCGCCGCCGTCATCCGTCACGAGCACGACAAAGCTGCTGTCGATCGGGTCACCGAACGCGATCCCATGGCCGTCGTTCCAGAAGGCGAGGCCGTCCATGAAAATGCCGGGGCGCTCGTCGCGATGGGTCTCGGTCCAGGTTTCGCCGCCGTCGACGGTGCGATAGACCCGTGCGGTGCTCGATTCGAAGCCCGTGCCAAGCACGACAGCCGTATCGGCGTCCGCAGCCCAGATGCCGACGAGAAAGAGGTCGGTCGCCCCGGGGATCGTGTCGGCGCGGACGGTGCTGCCGGCGTCGGTCGTGCGCAGGACAACGCCGCCACGGCCGCCGGCCCACAGCACGGAATCGCTGGGGGCGTGGGCAGCCCGGAACTCTGTGGCCGTGCCCGTGTGCACCGGCTGCCACTGTGCGGCGACGGGGAGGGGCAGGAAGAGGAGCAGGGCGAGGACCGGGCGGTGCATGCGATCTCCGGGAAACGCGGGGGTCCATCAAGCTAGGTCTCGCGCCCGTCACTGCTCAAGGGCTCGCCCGGAACGCGCGTGCGCGTGCGGGGGTCCAAACGGCGCCCGGTGCAGGCGGATACGCCGATCCCAACGTTCAGCGAGGTTTGCGCGTCGATATGCAGGCGATGACAGAAGGCGACGCCGGACTGGTGGGCCGGGCCCGAGCGGGCGATGAGGCGGCCTTCGAGGCCCTCGTGCGCCGGCACCTGCCGGCCGCCCTGATCGTTGCGCAGGGGGTGCTGCTGGACCGGGCGGAGGCGGACGACGTCTGCCAGGACGCCTTCATCGCGGCACTGCGGCAGCTCGACACGCTCGCGGAGCCGCATCGCTTCGGTGCCTGGCTGTTGCGGATCGTGCGGAATCGCGCACTCAGCACCCTGCGTAAACAGCGCGTCCGGTCGGCCGAGCCGCTGGAATGGGCACTGAACGCAGCGAGCGACTCGAATCCCGCCCGCGACGCGGACCGCGCCGCACTGCGGGATCGCCTGAGCGCTGCGCTCCAGACGTTGCCGGAGCATCAACGCCAGATCGTGCTGCTGCACGACCTGGAAGAATGGAAGCATCGCGAGATCGGTGAGCTGCTCGGTATGCCGGAGGGCACCGTCCGGCATCACCTCTTCCTCGCCCGCCGGGCCCTGCGCGAGCGGCTCGCGTCGGAACACGAAAAGGAGGGCTGAATGGAGCCCGAACGCATCGACCTTTCACCTCTGTCACTTCGCGGCGAAGCCTTCGAACGGCGCGTGCACGCGATCATGCGTGCGGCGGCGCCGGAGCTGGCGCGGCGCGCGGCGCGCGACGGCGTGCTCGTCGTACTCGGCGAATGGCTGCGGCCTGCGCTCGCAGCGGCCGCCGTGATCGGTGCCATCGCAGCAGGCGCACTGCTCAGCGAGATGAGGGCGCCGCAGTCCGCGCCGACGACCGGCGTCGTACAGGCGCTCGGCGTCGCCGAGCCTGCGTCGCACTGGCTCGACGAAGAACGTTCGCCGACGGTTTCCGACCTCGAAATGGCTTTGATTGGAGACGCGCGATGACGCGCACGGACGGAACAGGTCGCCTGCGCTTTGCAGGCGCGCTCCTGCTGATCGGCACCTTTGCGGTTGGCGCAGTAGGCGGGCTGTCGTATGCCCAGTTCGGCGGCCGCGATGCTGCCGCAGAAACCGACAGGATCGACTGCGACGATCGCGACCGTCGCCCGGGCTTCTTCGATCGCCTCGACCTCTCGCCCGAGCAGCAGCAGCGGATCGATGCGATCCTGCAGGCGCGCAGAGAGCAGATGGACGCTTTCTGGACCGAGAACGGGCCACGGATGGAGCAGATCGTCGATTCCGCCCGTGCCGAGATCCGGATCGTGCTCACCGAGGAGCAGCGTGCGGAGGCCGATCGCCTGCGTGCGGAGCGCAAGGCGCGCCATCAGCGGGAAAAGGCGGCGTGTCAGGAGCAGAAGCAGGAGCAGGACTGAATGACATCGACAATTCGTGCCGCGCTGTCGTGGCGAATCACCGGGCCGCTCGTGCTGGCTGTTGCCGCACTGATGCCCGGTTTCGCGTGGGCTCAGCTTGCCGAACCGTCACCGGAGCCGGTCGTTACGCTGGAAGAGGCGGTCGAGCTGGCGCAGCGTCACAGCCCGACGCTGGCACAGCGCGAGGGTGCGGTGCGCACGTCGGAATCCGGCGAGCGCGTACAGCTCGGCGCATTCCTGCCGTCGCTCTCCCTCAGCTCGGGCGCCTCCCTGTCGAGCACGGAACGCTTCAACCCGCAGACGAATACGACCGTCAGCGGCTCGAGCGACAGCTACAGCGCCGGCCTTTCGGCCTCCGTCGACGTCTTCACCGCCGGTCGCCGCGGCGCCCAGCTGCGCCAGGCACGCGCGAACACGGATGCAGCGCAGGCCGCCGTCATCGAACAGCGTTTCGCAGTCGCACTTCAGGCAAAGCAGACCTTTTTCAACGTGCTCCGCGCCGAAGAGCTGATTCGGCTGGCGGAAGCACGAGTCGTTCGCGCCGACCAGGCCCAGGCAGCTGCGGAGCGACGCATGGCCGTGGGATCCGGTACGCGCTCGGACGTGCTGCGCGCGCAGCTGGAGCGCAACCAGGCGCGCCAGGCGGTGCTCCAGGCGCAGTCGCAACGGCGCAGCGCGGCGTACATGCTCGGTGCGCTGGTCGGCATGGAAGGGCCGGTGGCGGCCCGCTATGACGGTCCGACCGGGCCAACGCCACTTGCCCTGACGGACGCCGAGCTGATTGCACTTGCGACCGGGCAGTCGCCTGCAGTCCGGACGGCCGAAGCGAGCATGCTCGCGAGTGAGGCCGGGTTGCGCTCGAGTCGCACACAGTACTTCCCGACGCTCCGCGCGAGTGGCGGCTATGACTGGTTCAACCAGGACGCCGCATTCGCGGGCGGCCGCACGAGCTGGAGCACGCGCCTGTCGCTCTCCTATCCGCTGTTCAACAATTTCAGCCGCGAGGACGCGAACGAGCGGGCACGCGTACAGGTGGACGTGTCGCGGACGCAGGTGGAATCGGCGCGCCGGCAGGCACGCGCGGACCTCGAGGGCGTGCTCACGTCACTGCGGCTGGCGGAGGAGCAGATCACGCTCGCACAGGAAGCCGTGGAAGTCGCAACGGAGGATCTGCGCGTCGTCGAGGAGCGTTACCGGTTGGGCGCCGCTACGAGTATCGACCTTCTGCAGTCGCAGGCAGCGCTCGTTCAGACCGAGAACGATCTCGTCACGGCCCGTTACGACTACCTGGTCGCGCGTGCGCAGCTCGAGGCCCTGGTCGGGAGGACACTGTGAAGCCGGACGATCGCATCGAGAAGCCGCTCGCAGTGACAGGGGCGCGCGACCTCGTCATCCGCATCGAGAACCTCGTGAAGGACTACGTCCTCGGCACCGAGACCGTGCACGCATTGCGCGGCGTCGATCTGCTCGTCGAGCGCAACGAGTACATCGCGATCATGGGACCGTCGGGCTCCGGCAAGTCGACCCTCATGAACCTGATCGGCTGCCTGGATACGCCGAGTGCGGGCGAGTACTGGCTGAACGGCCATGCCGTTTCGCAGCGCACCGACGACGAGCTCGCGCACATTCGCAATCGCGAGATCGGCTTTGTCTTCCAGACCTTCAACCTGCTGCCGCGCGCGACCGCCCTCCACAATGTGGAGCTGCCCCTCGTCTATGCAGGCGTGAGCGGCAAGGCGCGCAAGGAGCGGGCAGCGCAGATGCTCGAGACCGTGGGCCTGGGAGACCGTATGACGCACCGTCCGAGCGAGCTGTCGGGTGGTCAGCGGCAGCGCGTGGCAATCGCGCGCGCCTTGATCAATGACCCCGCGATCCTGCTCGCCGACGAGCCCACCGGCAACCTCGACTCGAAGACCGGCGAAGAGATCATGGCGCTATTCGAGTCACTTCACGACCAGGGCCAGACCATCGTGGTCGTGACGCACGAGCCCGAAGTCGCGCAGCACGCGCAGCGGCAGATCTATCTGAAGGACGGCGTAATCGAGCGTGACGAGCGTAGCTGGGGCACGCGCGTCGTTGACACTACGGGAGGCGTCCGGTGAAGAAGCATGAGCGGTTCCGGCAGTCGTACGCGGTTGCCGGCCTGCTGCTGTCGTCGCTCGCGCTGGCTGCGTGCAATGACACGGCAGCGAGCGAGAGCGAGGGCAGTGCCATGGAAGTGGCGGCCGTCACGCGCGGTGACCTGAACGTCACCGCCGACGCGGCGGGGCACGTCGAGCCGATCCGGCTGGTCGAGGTCAAGTCGAAGGCCTCCGGTGAGATCACCGAGATCATGGTCGAGACCGGTGATGTGGTGGATGCCGGCCAGCTGCTCGTACGGATCGATCCGCGCGACGTGCGCAACGCATTCGACCAGGCGGACGCAGACCTGGAGGTCGCACGCGCACGGCTCGCCACCGCCGAGGCACAGCGGCAGCGCGCCGTGGAGCTGCGCGAGGCGAATGTCGTGACCGAGCAGGAGTACGAGACGGCAGCACTGGACGAGGCAAATGCGCGCGCCCAGTACATCAAGGCGCAGACGAATCTCCAGCTCGCACGGGAGCGGCTGAACGACGTCGTCATCCGCGCACCGATCGCGGGGACCGTGATTGCCGAGGCGATCGAGATCGGCCAGATCATCGCGTCAGCGAGTCAGAACATCTCCGGCGGGACGACCCTCCTAACGATGGCCGACCTCAGCGAGATGCAGGTACGCGCGCTCGTCGATGAGACGGACCTGGGCCGCATCGTGCCCGGCCTGAACGTGCGAGTGCGTGTCGAGGCGTTCCCCGACCGGGTATTCGAAGGACAGGTGCTCAAGATCGAGCCCCAGGCGGTCGTCGACCAGAACGTTACGATGTTCCCCGTCCTGGTTCGACTCGACAACCGGGAGGGCTTCCTCAAGCCGGGCATGAACGCTGACGTCGAAGTGCGCATCGCGGATCGGCGCGGCGTGCTGCTCGTGCCGAACTCTGCAGTCGTCAGTCCGCGCGACGTCGTCACGGCCGCCGAAGTGCTCGGCCTCGATCCCGAGGCGCTGCGCCAGCAGATGCGCCAGGGCGCGGCGGGCGGCGGCGGGCCCGTACCGGATGCCACGCCCGGCCCGGGCCGTGCGGCCGATGCAGCGGCAGCTGCGCCGGCGCGGCGCGCAGAGGCGGGGCGGGGCAGTGCAGACGCGGGGCGTGGCAGTGCAGAGACGGGACGCGGCAGTGCGGGCGACGTGCGTCCCGGGATCGTGTTCGTCGCGAATGGCGATACGATGGAGCCGCGCCGCGTCATGCTGGGCGTGAACGACTGGGACAACACGGAAGTCGTGAGTGGTCTCGCCGAAGGCGACCGCGTCATCCTGATGTCCGTTGCGCGCCTGCAGCAGCAGCAGCAGCAGTTCCAGGACCGCATCCGCGAACGCACGAGCGGTCCGTTCCCCGGCGGCGGCCGGCGCTGAGGGTTCGGCCATGCTCATGGCGGAGACGGTCGGTGTCGCGCTGTCCG
Source organism: uncultured Gemmatimonadaceae bacterium (assembly GCA_964430275.1). Lineage (GTDB taxonomy): Bacteria > Gemmatimonadota > Gemmatimonadetes > Longimicrobiales > RSA9 > DASTYK01. Next base: position 9,128 of record CAYSGF010000259.1, on the reverse strand, counting down.
CGATCCGGGCCAACAAGATGCGGTCGTTTCTGACCATGCTCGGCGTCATCATCGGCATCGCGGCGGTCATCACGATGGTCGCACTCGGCGAGGGCGCGCAGCGGCAGGTCGAAGGCCAGCTCGCATCGCTCGGCAGCAACGTTCTCACGGTGCGTCCGGGCCAGGAGATGTTCGGCGGCGTCGACCGTGGCGAGAACCGCATGACGCAGGATGACGCGAACGCGCTGCTCGACAGTGCAACCGCAATCCGCTCCGTGTCACCGGAGATGCAGCGCCGTCAGCAGGTGTCATTCGAGGGCGCGAATGCGAACAACTCCGTGGTGGGCGTCTGGCCGGCGTACTTCGAGATCCAGAACCATACGCTCGCACGCGGCCGCCTGTTCTCGGTCGGCGAAGAGCGCGGACGCCGGCGGGTGGCCGTACTCGGCTCCAAGGTCGGCGAGCGTCTCGACATGCCGACCGAGGCGCTGCTTGGCCGCACGATCCGGATCCGCGGCGTTCCCTTCGAGGTGATCGGCCTGCTCGCCGAGAAGGGTGAGCAGGGCTGGATGAACCCGGACGAGACGATCTACGTGCCGCTGTCCACCGCCCAGTTCCGCATCTTCGGCACCGATCGCGTGAACAGCATCCTCGTTCAGGCAACGAGCGAGCAGATGATGGATCCTGCCGTCGCCGAAATCGATGCGCGGCTGCGGCGCGCGCACCGCCTCCAACCCGGCGAACCCAGCGACTTCACGGTCCGCAATCAGACGACGCTGTTGTCCACACTCGGTGAGGCGACACAGACGTTCACGATGCTGCTCGCCGGTATTGCCGCGATCTCGCTGCTCGTCGGCGGGATCGGCATCATGAACATCATGCTCGTGTCCGTCACGGAACGGACGCGCGAGATCGGCGTGCGCAAGGCGCTCGGTGCGCGTCGCCGCGATATCATGCTCCAGTTCCTCGTCGAGGCCCTCGTCCTCTGCCTGGCCGGCGGCGCACTCGGCATTGCACTCGGCGTCGGCGCCGCACGCGCCACCGAGCGGCTCCTGCAATGGAACGTGGCAGTCGCACCGCTGTCAGTCGTGGTCGCGTTCGGTTTTGCAGGTGCGGTCGGCGTCTTCTTCGGCATCTGGCCGGCCCGGCGCGCGGCCCGCCTGGATCCGATCATCGCGTTGCGGTACGAGTAGCGCAGACAGGGCTGATTTACTTTTCGCCACAGAGCACGCTGAGTGCGCAGAGGACGGACGCGCGTCGATGCAGCGCCGCCGCGCAATTCCTGAAATGAAAATGGACTCGGGCATCGAGGCCGGCGCCACCGCGAGCAACGCGAACTCGGCGAAGGACGCTCAGGCCGTGACCTCCAGCGTGCGCACGGTCAGCTCCTCGATGTACCGCCGGTCCACCTCGACACCCAGGCCAGCCCCCTCGGGCACACGCACCAGCCCTTCTGACATCGTGAATGGCGGTGTCACCACGTCGCGTTCCCAGTAGCGTGCACTCGGCGAGATGTCGCCCGGGAGTGTGAAGCCGGGCAGCGCCGCCAGCGCGACGTTGTATGCCCGCCCTATCCCGCTCTCGAGCATGCCGCCGCACCACACCGGGATGCCGTGGGTCTGGCAGAGATCGTGGATCGCAATGGACTGCGAGAAGCCACCCACGCGGCCCGGCTTGATGTTGATGATGCGACCGGCGCGGAGTGTGATCATGTCCTCCGCGCGCGCCACGGACGTGATCGATTCGTCGAGGCAGAGCGGTGTGCGGAGGCAGCGCTGGAGCTCGGCATGCCGAACGATGTCGTCGTGCTCGAGCGGTTGTTCGAGCATCATGAGCCCGAGCTCATCGAGGCCGGCGAGGTGGTCGGCGTCGGCGAGCGAGTAGGCATTGTTCGCATCGGCCATGAGCGGAGCGTCGTCGCCGAGGGCGGAGCGAACCGCACGTACGAAGGCGATGTCCGATCCCGGCGCGATCTTCAGCTTGATCTTGCGATACCCGACATCGAACGCTGCACGCGCGCGTTCCACCAGTGCATCGGGTGTCTGTTGAATGCCGAGGGAGACACCGACAGGGACGCTGTCACGTACGGCGCCGATGTACTGTGCGAGCGAGGTGTCGTCGCGCTGTGCTGCGAGCGCCCAGGTACCCATCTCCACTGCGGCCTTCGCCATCCGATGGCCGCGGATATCCCGGTGCAGGAGCGGATCGACGGCGCGCGGATGCGGCAACATCCGACCCAGTACGCGTGGCGCGATCCACTCCGTGATCGCATGCCATGCGGTGTCGATCGTCTCTTCCGAATAGTTCGGCTCCTCACCGGCGACACATTCCGCCCACGTCGTGGCCTCGCTCGCGTCGAACAGCTCGAGCAGCAGAATGCGGCGCTCGTGCACGACGCCCGACGAGATGCGGAACGGTTCGCGCAGCGGCAGCCGGATCTCGCGCAGAACGATGCGTGTGAGCTGGAGGGCGTCCGCGCCCATTGTACGAGGCGCGTCACGTGTTGCAGAGATCACTGGTCCGCCCCCCATGGTGCGGGGGGCAGGTCGACTGGCCGTGTCAGATCGAACTCTGCGCGGAACCGGCGGTCCGTTCCCTCCCGTCGCAGGGCGTAGGCGAAGCGGCGTCCGGGATCGAGCTCGAGCGTCCAGACGTTCGTCGCCGCGGCGGGAAGGAGCTCGGCGGTGTACGTATCAGCAGGAAAGGACTGCGTCGTAGCACTGCCCGGTGCGGTCGTGTCGCCACCGTACTGCGTGATCTCATCTTCCGATCCATCGGCATGGCGGTGATCGTGCTTCAGGCGGATCCCGCCATCGGTGCGGGTCACGACCCATGTCCTGGAGCGGTCTGTCCCCACGTGGAACGGGATGCGGATCGAGTCACCGGCGCACTCGCGCACGTGCATCACGAGCATCTGATCGGCGAACGTCGTGTCGGGTGGCGATGACTCGCTGACGGTCCCTGCGAACGCCTGCCCGCAGAGATCCGTGAGCGCCGACCAGAAGGCCGCCTGTGGATCGGTCGTGGCGGGCGCAGGTTCGTCCGAAGACGTACACGCGGATGCGACCAGGGCTGCGAGCAGGAGTCTGCTGACCATCAGTGGGCCTCGTTGCCGGCGGTTGTGCATGTCGCGGCGCAATGTAATCGGTGAAGCCGCTCGCCGACATGTGACTGCCGTCGGCGAAACGGCCTGGCGGTCGAGCCGGAGTAACGACGCAAACGGCAGTGCGATGCGGCAAGACGAACGGGGGCGGGCCGAAATCCGTCCGGCCCGCCCTCGTCGTGAGACCGACGCTTTGCGCTCAGTGCCGATCGAGCGGGGGCGGCGTGGGCGCAGGCGGCTCCGGCGGTGACGCATCCCGTGGTGGGCGCGGTCCACGCTCACCTCGACGACCGTGCATCCCGGGATGGGCGCGCATGCCTGGCCGACGCTGCGCGCGGTGCTCGCTCATGATGGCGTCGAGCTTTTCCTGCTGCTCCGCAGTCAGGATTGCACGCGCGGCATCTCTCGAAGTGTTCATCGCCGTGCGCACCGAGTCCATCCGTGCCCGCATCGCCTGGCGCTGCTCCTCACTCATCGTGGCTGGCCGCTCACCCGATGCGCGATGCGCCTGCATCGAGGCGCGCATGGCCGCCCGTTTCGCGGTGTGCTCGGCGGCGAGCGCCTCGAGCCGGGTGACCTGATCCGACGTCAGGTCGAGGGTCTCGCGCTGCTCGAGCAGCATCCCGGCAAAACCGCCCTGTGCGCCCATGCGCTCGGCGCGGCGTTCCGTCTCCTGTGCGAACACCAGCCCCGGCACCAGTACCAGGACCAGCGCAATCATCGTCTTCCTCATCATGCTCCTCCGTTGCACTGTCCGCGGTCATCGCGGCTCCGCAGATATGGATGCGCACGGAGGTGGGAACGTTAAAGCGGGAACAGGCAAGGGGACCCACCTTCGACCCGCCACTACGGTGAGACGGATCGGGGCGCGTTCAGCGCGTGAGGTCGATGACTGCGGTCCGCACGCGTGCAGGCATCCCCGCCGCACCGGTACTGCGGGTTGCGCCCTGCTGCGTGCCTGGCTCGGTCCAGGCGAGGACCAGCCGTGAGCCGGAACGGGCAATGCGGGGGAAGCCGCTTGCACGCTCTGCCCCCGTGCGCGTGAGCGTCGAGGACTCGGACATCGTCCCATTCGCAGCCACGCGACGGAGCCGGATCTCGGCCTCGCCCTCCACGCGCTCGAGCCAGCTGACGACCGCCGTCCCGTCCTCCAGGAGCACGAGGTCGACCCTGCCGGATGGTGAACCGTCGTCGACGCGAATCGCGTCGCCGAAGGTCGCTCCGCCGTCGCGCGAGAACGCTACGTGTACGCGGGCGTCATCGGCGGGCGCCGTGAACCATGCGAGCGCGATGTCGTCACCACGCGCGTCGGCCTTGGGTCCATTGACGGGGCACGCATCCAGCTGCCAGTCGTCGGGATGTACGCGACGCGGTGTGGACCATTCGCCGGCAGTGAGGGAGGCGGCGGCGATATCGCGGATCTCGTCACCGGAACGATCCCGGAAGAACACGACGATGCCGTCGGCGGTCTGCGCGACGGTCGTCTGGCAACAGTCGCATACACGCGCGTCGATCTCTGCCTCCTCGCCGAGCACACCCTCCGCATCGATGACGGCATGCCGCAGGGTCATCTGCTCGTCGCCCGCGGCGTATCTTCGGCCGTCCAGCCAGACCACGCCGAGGCCGCCGACGCCAGCGTCGTAGAGCGTCACGAAGCCATGCTCCGCAGCGGTGGAATCACGATGCGGTGTGATCGGCGCGGACCACGTGGCGCCCCCGTTCGTCGAGCGGGCGATGCGGATGTCGTAGGCGTACGCGCCAGCGCCGCTACGCTGCAGCCAGTGCGCGGCGAGCGATCCGTCGGAGAGCTCGATGAGGGCAGGGAAGTCCGCCCAGTTGACGAACCAGTCCGCACCCTGCGCGATCGTACGCGGCTCACTCCACGCGGAGTCGGCGAGCACCGCGAAGCGCAGAGCGTGCCCACTGTCTTCCGCCTCGATCCACGACAGCAGTACCCGCCCGTCCGGAGCCGTGCTCAGGTTCGGCTCGCCGCTGCCCGCCGCTGCCGGTGACTCGATCGGCACTGCCGGAGGAAGCATGGACGGCGCCGTTTCACGATCCGCGCACGCCACGGGCGCGAGGAGCCAGGCAATCGTGGACAGGATCGCGATGGATCGCGGGACAGCGGAAACCTGTATTCTCGACAACGGATTACCCGTGTGGCGGAAGCGAACCAGGATACCACAGGTTACGCAGCACATCCCGCTCGGCACAAGGCAGGGAACACCGATCGCTCCGCGCACGTACCTCCGCGAGCGCCTCGCATCGGGGCGTCCGTACCTCAACGGAGGACATGACGATGAAACTCAGGACGATAACACTGTTTGCGACGCCGCTCCTCGCACTCGCCGTTGCCAATCCGGCGAATGCGCAGGGACGGTTGAGTGTGACGCCGCTGGTCGGCGGCTACGTCGCCGGCAGCGACATCCAGGACGTCGCCGGCGAAGCGGAGCAGGTCACGATCGACAAGGAGGCCGCTCTCGGCCTCGGCCTGAACGTCGAGTTCGGCTGGCTGCGCGGCTCCCTCGCGTACGCGTCGGGAACGACGATCAATGCGGAGGAGGGCGTCTCGCCCGAGTTCGAAGGTGAAATCGGTAAGGGCAACGTGCTCGCAGTCGCCGCGGACCTGGTGATTCGGCCGATCCCGCGACTCATCGTCGTGCAGCCCTACCTGCTCGGCGGCGTCGGCCTGAAGCGGACGGACTACGACTGGGAGTCGGAAGGAGTCGCCGAAGCCTTTCCGGACGACCAGAGCGATCTGACCCTGCACGTCGGCGTCGGTGCGGATGTGATGCTCGGCGGTATCGGGCTCGTCGTCGAAGTCAGCGACTTCATCTCCCAGCAGGGCGACGACGACTTCGGCCGCCACGACGCCTTCGGCATGCTCGGTCTGAAGTTCTCACTCTTTTAACAGAAGCGGAAGCGGAAGGGGTGCGGAAGGCGGAAGCGGAAGCGGTGCTTGGGTTCCGCACCGCTTCCGGTTCCGCTTCCGTTCAGTTCACGATCCGGTACTTCCAGCCGGCGATGTCGCCGGAGACCGGGATCGAGCCTTCGAAGTTCGCCGTGGCGTCTGCCGGGGGCACATTGACGGTGATGTCACCCTCACCGATGGTGTCGCCTTCGATGCCCAGCAGCGTGAGCCGGACGATGATGGGAGCGTTCTCTGCGACGGAGCGGTTCGTCAGCATGCCGGTGACGACGGCGGTGCCGTCCTCGGTGCGCATGGCCAGCTGGTCCACCTCGACGGGTAGCTGATCGCGCTGGGTCAGCAGGGCGAGGGCCTGGTCCTGTCCGGCCTTCGCTGCCGCGGCGTCGCCGGACAGCAGGCCCTTCATGCGGTGCGCCCGGGCGGCAATCACGTAGAGCATCTCGTTGTTCGGGTCGACGGGCTGTACGGCCGCGACGCCCTCGAGGAGCTGATCGTACAGCGGCGTCAACTCTGCCTCGATACGCTGGACTTCCGCGGTCTGCCCGCCGGCGAGTGCGCTGTCGCGTGCTTCCTCGAGCGTCTGTGCCTGGGCGAACAGCGACTGCACGTAGTTGTAGCGGAAGTCGCGCGAATGCGGGTTCTGTTCGGCAGCGGCATCGAACATCTCCGCGGCGCGCAGGAACTCCTCTTCCTGGAACGCATCGATGCCCGCCTGCCCGCTGAACTGCGCAATGTTGAGCTTGGCCATCTCGGCGAACTCAGCCCACTGCTGCTGCGTCTCCGGCGAGACTTCCTGGAGCATCGGACCGGTGACGATCTCGTGCGCGCGCTGCAGCGCTTCGACCGCCTTGGCTGCCTCGCCCTGGGAAGCGTAGAGGCTGCCGAGGTTCAGGTACGCTTCCGGGCGCTCGCCATAGAGGTTGTTCGCGGCCTCCAGCGCGACAATGGCTGCGGGGTAGTCGCCGGCGTCCATGGCCACCACACCAGCATTGAATGCGTGGATCCAGGCCTGCTCCCGCTCCGTCGCGACGTCCGCCTCGTATTCGGGATACAACTCGACGGCCTTGTCGAAGGCGGCGTCGGCCTCGGGGAACCTGCCCAGCGCAGCGTAGACTGCACCCGCGAGGAACCACGTCTTCGCATGGTTCGGCTCGGCCGCCATGCCCTGTTCGAGCGCCGTCATTGCCTGCTGATACATCTGCTGGCGCTCCGCATCGTCCTGCCGCGTCATGGCGAGGCCGATGTGTTTCGTGGCCTCACGCGTGTGCTCATTGTCATCCTGAGCCGACGCGGCCGCCGGCAGGAGCAGCAGCACGAGGGCCGTCGTCAGCAGCCCGCGAAACCGTGCCATGGTACCGCCTCCTGATAAAATGCGAGGGTGGATCCGCCAGTGGGCGTGGCGCCCGACATCCGGCGCAATGCAATGGATAAACGCGCAGGCGCATGGGGTTCCGACCGGGCGGACGCGCGGGGAGCATAGAATGGTCGGCGCGCGGGCACAAGCCGCGCCGGCCGGGCACTTTTCAGGTACCGAGTGCCTCGCGCACTGCGCGCGCCAGCTCGTCCGGGCCGAAGGGCTTGCCGAGAAACCCGACCCCCTCGTCGAGGGCGCCGTGCAGGACGTAGGCATCGTCCGTGTAGCCGGACATCAGGATGACGCGCAGGTCGGGCAGATCGGCACGCAGCCGGCGCGCGAGCTCGGGGCCGCCCAGGCGCGGCATGACGATGTCGCTGAGCAGCAGGTCCGGTGCGACGACGCTTTCGAGGGCCAGGCGCAGCGCCTCTTCGCCGTCGCGCGCAGCGAGCACCGTGTAGCCGTCGCGCTTGAGGACGCGCATGATGAGCGAGCGAACGGCTTCTTCGTCCTCGGCGACGAGGATTGTGCGGGTGCCGGCGAGGCGTCCGCCCTCCGGACCATGCGGGACGCGCTCCACCGGGGTTCCCTCGACACGCGGGAGCAGCAGCCGCAGCGTCGTGCCCCGGCCTGGCTCGGATTCGATCAGCAGGAACCCCTCGCTCTGCTTGACCACCCCGTATGCCGTCGAGAGTCCCAGCCCCGTGGCGGGCCCCTTTTCCTTGGTTGTGAAGAACGGCTCGAACACACGGGCGAGCACCTCCTCGTCCATGCCCGTCCCGCTGTCGGTGATGATGAACGCTGCAAATGCGCCCCGGCGCATCCATGGCTGCGTAATCGGGTCGACCTCATCGATCTGCTCGTCGCGCGTTTCGATGCGCAGCGTGCCACCCTCGGGCATCGCGTCGCGCGCATTCATCACGATGTTGAGCAGGACCTGCTCGAGCTGGACGCGATCGGCCCGGATCATCCCTGTGGCCGTCAGATCACAGTCGAGCTCGATGGCGTCGCCGAGCAGTCGCCCCAGCATGGGCAGGAGCTCGCGGACGAGCGCGTTCGGATCCAGTACTTCCGGCCGGAAGACCTGCTGGCGCGTGAAGGCGAGGAGCTGGCGCGTCAGCGCTGCAGCGCGCTCGGCCGACTTCATGATCTCGATCAGCGCACCGTACTCCGCGCTGTCGACCGCCCGCTCCCGGAGCAGCAGGTCGGCATTTCCGCGGATCGCAGTCAGCAGACTGTTGAAGTCGTGCGCGACGCCGCCCGCCAGTCGGCCGATCGCCTGCATCCGCTGCGCCTGACGAAGCTGCAGCTCCAGTTGCGAGCGCGCCGTCATGTCGCGCACGAGCGCGAGGATCTGCGGTGGATCCTCCTGCAGCAGAGAGAGGCGTGCCTCGACAGGAAAGGTCGAGCCGTCCTTCCGGCGGTTCAGTCCGTCCAGGGTGATGGCGTCGTGGCCGTGCAGTCGGCCCCAGCGCTCAGCGAGCGTGCCGAGGTCCTGGCGCATCTCGATATCGCCGATGTGCATCGCCAGCAGCTCGTCGCGCGTGTACCCGAGTGACTCGCACGCCGCATCATTCACGTCGAGCACCCGGCCGCTGAAATCATGCACGAACAGCGCATCGGCTGCCGCGTCGATCAGGCGACGGCGCAGCTGTTCGCTGCTGCGCGCGCGCCGCTCCGCGGCCTCCGCACGCGCACCGAGCTCCGCGCGCTGCCGGAGCAGTGCCGTCGCGCGCCTGCGGGTGAGCAGCACGCCGAGTGCG
>CAYSGF010000258.1:0-14428 GCA_964430275.1 uncultured Gemmatimonadaceae bacterium | reverse complement strand
CGCCGAGGTAGAATGGTGGAGTTCCGGCAACCGGCCACGGTGACGCGCCATGACAGATCACGCCGACGCCCTTGATGCGGCCGTCCGTGCCGCGGCGTTCGAGTTCCTGCGGACTCAAACCGCAGTGCACGGCGAGATTCTTTCGCGCGACGTACTGTCGGCCGGTTTTCAGTTTGACGGCCGGAGAGTCCCACTGCTCGGGCCGCAGGGAATCTTCAAGCCAGCGGTGCTTCCAGAGATGCCGCTGAGCTTCACTACCACCCCGCCCAAACACGGCGCGCCGCCGCCCTACCATGACGAGCTGGGCCCCGATGGACTGCTGCGCTACCGGTATCGAGGAACCGACCCCCATCACCACGAGAACGTCGGGATGGTAAGGGCGATGCAGCGGCGGGTACCACTTGTCTACCTGTTCGGGATCGTGCCCGGCGAGTACATGCCCACCTGGCCCGTGTATGTCGTCCATGCGGATCCGGGACGTCTGACCTTCCACGTTGCCGTCGAGGACACTCGCTTTGGCGCGGGCGAGATGTCGCAGGTGGAGCCGGAAGTACGGCGTGCGTATGTGACGCGCGTCACCCTGCATCGGCTTCACCAGGACTCGTTCCGCCGACGCGTCCTGCGAGCCTACAGGGACCATTGCGCGATATGCAGACTGCGCCACGTCGAACTGTTGGAGGCGGCTCACATTCTGCCCGACGGACACCCCCGCGGCGAGCCGCTCGTCGCTAACGGGCTTGCGCTGTGCAAGCTGCATCACGCGGCGTTCGACAGGCACATCCTGGGCGTGAGCCCCGATTACATCGTTCACATCCGCCGCGACATTCTGGAAGAGATCGATGGCCCGATGCTTCAGCACGGCCTCAAGGATATGGAAGGCCGGAAGCTGGTCGTCGTACCGAGTGCACAGCAACTCAAGCCGCGCCCAGAGTTCCTGGAAGAGCGGTTTGACGTCTTCCGGAAAGCCGGCTGAGTCAGCATGGCATCACCGGCGAACCGGTTGCGCGTCGTCGCCGCCGTAATCGAGCGGAATGGCAATGTCCTCATCTGCCAACGACCGGCGCACAAAAGGCACGGCGGGTTGTGGGAGTTTCCGGGCGGGAAACTGGAGGCGGGCGAGGACGATCGGAGCGCGCTGCGTCGGGAGCTGCGCGAGGAGCTGCTCGTGGAGGTGCTCGACGTCGGGCCCGAGCTGTTCCGGAACGACGATCCCGGATCCATGTTCACGATCGCGTTCATCCCTACAGTGATCGCCGGCGAGCCGCGGGCGCTCGAACACGAGGCAGTTGCGTGGATGGCGTGGGACGAGATGGCGGAGCTTCCGCTCGCGCCGAGTGATCGACGGTTCGTGGACCACGTGCTGGGATGTGACCGCACCTCCACTTGACCGCTTGATTCCTGACCCAACCTGCTATTTGGATTCGCACAGTGACCGCGTCAGGGTCAGCGCCCTTGACCACGGATCCGTACTCCGGCTGACCCAGCCTGCTATCCGGCCCGCCGGTCCATAACCCTGCCACCACAACGCTTTCCACAACTTCCTTGCATCTCCCACAAAATCGTCACAGTTTTGCGGCGACCATTGTATACCGAAATGGCAGCAAAGACGTGAACACCGGGAAGGGACGCTCATGGATCCGATCGCCGGCCCAGCAACACTCGATGATGCCACCCCGCGGCAGCGTCAGGACTGGGCGTACCGCCAGATCCGCAACCTGATCGTGACGGGCGAGATCTCGCCGGGCTCGCCGATCATCGAATCCCGCATGGCGGAGCGGCTGCAGCTGACGCGCACGCCAGTCCGGGCGGCGCTGCTGCGGCTGGAGCAGGAGGGCTACGTGACGTCGTCCGTCGTGGAGAAGTACTCCCGGATGACCGTGGCCCCGCTCACGGTGGAAGCCCTCAACGAGCTGTTCCTGATCCATGGGGCTCTCGAGGGGGTCGCGGCTCGGCTGGCGACGATGCTTCCGGGCGACCAGCGCGAGCAGCTCGCACTCGACCTGGAAGAGACGAACGCAGCCCTCCACAACACGTCGTTCGGCACGCTGGCCGACAAGCTGGCCGCGCAGGATCTGCACGTCCGCTTCCATCAGATCGTGGTGGAGGCGGCAGCCGGTCCGCGCCTGTATGCGCAGATCGAAGCCATCCAGCCGCAGGTCGAGCGCTACGAGCGGTTCTACACGCACGTGCTTCTGAGCGGCATCGACGACTCGGTTCGTGAGCACGAGGACATCATCGCTGCGATCCGGGAGGGCGATGCGGCCGCAGCAGAGGCTGCGACGGAGCTGAACTGGCGCAAGGGCGCGGAGCGCTATGAGAGCGCCGTCGCGCTGAGTCGCCGAGGCACCTGGTAGGGCGAGCGCGTTTGGGCTGCGCGGCTCCGGGCCCGCGCCGAAACGCACGCGGCATCATCTAACGGTCCTCCTCACCGTGAATCACGGAGGTCGGCGCGATGAATTTCGAAGTGTTCGAAAACCTGACAGTCACGCGGCGGGCAGTGTGGCGAAGGCAGTGGCTGGCAATGCTGCCACTGCTTCTGTGTCCAGCGCTGGCCTCAGCGCAGCAGATCGGCGGCGTCGTCGTTTCGGGCGGAACGTCGCAGCCATTGGCTGGCGTCCAGATCTCGGTACTCGGTGCCGGGCGAGGAACGCTCACGGACGAGCTCGGTCGGTTTCAGCTGGAGACCGGTGCTGCGCCGGTCCAGCTCGAGTTCGTGATGATCGGCTACCGCACGCTGGTCGAGCGGATCGAGCCCGGGTCGACGGACCTCCGCATCGAGCTGGAGCCTACCGCGATGGCGCTCGACGAGATCGTGGTCACGGGCACGCCGGGCGGGGTGCAGGCGCGCGCGATGGGCAACGTCGTCGCGCAGGTGGACGCGGACGAGCTGGTCCGCGTTGCGCCGCCGACGGATGTGCAGGCGATGCTCAGCGCACAGGTGCCGGGGCTGCGCATTCAGCGCGCGGGCGGCGCGGTCGGCGTAGGCGGCAACACGCGCGTGCGCGGTGTCGGCAGCGTCACGCTCTCGGGCGAGCCGCTCGTGTTCGTGGACGGGGTGCGCGTGGACAACACCGCGGCATTCAGCACGCCGGCGTTCGCGCGCGGCGACCAGCCTTCGCGCATCAACGACTTCAATCCGGAGGACATCGAGAGCATCGAGGTGATCAAGGGACCGGCGGCCGCCACGCTCTATGGTACGGAAGCGTCGAACGGGATCATCCAGATCATCACGAAGCGCGGCCGCATCGGAGCGCCGACGTTCGAGGCGCGGGCGGTGTACGGGATGAGCTTCCTGCAGAATCCGGAGGAAGTCTATCCCTCCGCGTGGGGCATTCATCCGCAGACCGGCGAGCTGTACGAGCACAACGTGCTGGAGGACGAGCAGGCGCTCGGCCGCTCACCGTTCCGCACCGGTCATCCGCAGGGGTTCGGCCTCACGATGCGCGGCGGCACGGAGTCGATCCGCTACTTCCTCTCCGGCAACTATGACCGGGACGAGGGGATCGTCTCTTACAACTGGCAGAACGCGTTCAGCGGGCGGGCGAACCTGGGTTACGTGAGCGACAAGTGGGAGATCGACGGGTCGCTCGGCCTGGTGAAGCAGCGGACGCGGAGTCCGAACGTCGTGCAGCCGTTCCCGGTCGTCATCATCTGGAACCTGCTGAACACGATCGGCGACCCGGAGCTGCGCGGCTACCGGCGCAATCCGCCGGAGGACTTCGAGGACCTCGAGGGCTACGAGGACGTGAACCGGACGACGGCGGGCCTGACCGTGCGCCACCACCCGTTCGAGTGGCTCAACCACCGTTTCACGTTCGGCACCGACCTGGGCGACGTGCGCGGCTCCTCGCTCATCCCGCGCCATGCGCTCGGCGAACAGGGGCCGTGGGGCTCGAGCAACCTCGGCCGCAAGAGCGTGTCGCACGACCGGATCGTGAACTTCACGGCAGACTATTCCGCGACGGCGAACGTCGAGCCGACGACCGATCTCAGCCTCGCGACGTCCCTGGGCGTGCAGCTCTATCAGAAGCAGTACGAGCGCATTTCCGCGGCGGGTGAAGTCTTCCCGGCACCGGGTCTCGAGACGGTCAGCTCGTCCGCGACGCGTTTCGGCGACGAGTCCTTCCTCGAGAACAAGACGCTTGGCGTCTACATCCAGGAGCAGATCGGCTGGAAGAACCGCCTCTTCCTGACGGGCGCACTGCGCGCGGACGACAACAGCGCGTTCGGCTCCAACTTCGACGTCATCGTCTACCCGAAGCTGAGCGCGTCGTGGGTGCTCAGCGAGGAGCCGTTCTGGAGCGTTCCGTTCGTCGATCAGCTTCGGCTGCGCACGGCATGGGGCCGCGCGGGGCAGCAGCCCGACGCGTTCGCGGCGATCCGGCTGCTCTCGCCGAGCGTCGGGCCGGGAGGCAGCTCGACGCTCACGCTCGGCAACGTCGGCAACCCCGACCTGGAGCCGGAGGTGGGCGAGGAGATCGAGCTGGGCTTCGACGCGAGCCTGTTCGACCAGCGGCTGGCGCTGGAGTTCACGTTCTACGACCAGCGGACGCGCGGTGCGCTCATCGCGCGGCCGGCACTCCCGTCGGAAGGCTTTCCGGGCTTCCAGTACGTGAACCTTGGCGAAGTCGGCAACCGCGGGACCGAGCTCGCGCTCGGCATCCAGGCGATCCGCCGTGACCGGCTCGGCCTCGATTTCGGCCTGACGTTCTCGACCAACAGGAACTGGCTGATCGATGCGGGCGGCGTCGCGCCGGGCGGCGGCTTTCAGCGCAACGTCGAAGGCTACCCGCTGCAGGCGATCTTCCAGAAGAAGGTCGTGAACGCCGAATTCGGCCCTGACGGCGCGCTCATGAACGTGCTGTGCGAGGGCGGCGACCCGGTCACCGGCGGCGGCCCGGCAGTACCGTGCGACGAGGCCGGCACTGCGTACTGGGGCCCGGTGACGCCGACCTGGGAGGGCAGTGCGAGCGCGACGCTGCGCTACGGCGACTTCAGCCTGTTCGGACTGCTCGACTTCCTGGGCGGCCACTACCGGATCGATACGGACATCCACTTCGCGCACACGTTCTATCGCAACACGGAGACCGTGCAGAAGCGGCTCGATCCGGTGCTCGCCGCGTACATGGAAATGGGGATAGAGGGCAGGCAGCCGGGCACGATCAAGGCCGGGTTTGCGAAGCTGCGCAATCTCACGGCGAGCTACAACCTCCCGCCGCGGCTCACACAGCACATCGGCGCGTCACGCGCAACGCTGAGTCTGTCCGGCGAGAACATCGCGACACCGTGGCTCGAGCAGCGCTACGGCTTCGGCCGCAAGCAGGTGGAGCCCGAGATCCGGTCCAACTCGAGCGAGCTCGACGCAGTCAACCAGGAGAAGTGGCCGATGTTCACGCGTGTCCTGACGACACTGCGGATCACATTCTGACGAGCGACGGAGGGAGCGGATCATGATGAAGGAAACCTGCTCGGTGCGTCGGCTGGCTGCTGCCGCGCTGGCGCTCGCCGCTCTGCTCGGCACCACGGCGTGCGGCGACATCCTCGACGTCCGCCTGCCCGGCCAGGTTCCGGCCGAGCGTTTCGAGGACGTGTCCCTGGCGAACACGATCATGGAGAGCGCAATCGGCGACTTCGAGTGCGCGTACGCCAATTACGTGTTCGTGACGGCGTACTGGACGAACGAGATCATCCACGCGCAGCAGAACCTGCTGAACCGGCAGTGGTCGCAGCGCATCATCACGGCAGACAACACGTCGCTGCTCACCAGCTGTGAGTCGCGGTGGGGCACGTTCCGTGTGCTGCACACGGCCCGCGTGCAGGCGGAAGAGGCGACGCGCCGCTTCACGGAGTGGGACTTCCCGGAGCGCGAGCAGTTCCTCGCGAAGGCGGCTGCATACGCCGGCTACAGCACGCTGCTGCTCGGGGAAGGGTACTGCGAGGTCACGTTCGATGGCGGGCCGATCATGACGCGCGCAGAGGCCTTCCAGCGAGCGGAGCAGCGATTCACGACGGCCATCGAGCACGCTACCGCAGCGAACGATCCGGCAACCCTGAACATGGCGCGGGTCGGGCGCGCGCGGGCGCGGCTGAACCTGGGGCGTGCAGCCGAGGCTGCAGCGGACGCGCACCTCGTACCGGTCGACTTCGTCCTCGTCGCCGACCGCGGCGCGGAAACGGAAAGCAGGTTCAACAAGGTCTGGCTCGCGAACAACAACGAGGGCGGCGTCACGGTGGACTTCAGCTACCGCGGTCTCGAGTTCGGAGGCGTTCCCGATCCACGTGTACAGGTGTTCGATGCGGAGAAGAAGGGCCTGAGCGGCGAGACGGACGTGTGGGTGCAGCTCAAGTACCCGAACCGGGACAGCGATATCCCGCTCGCGACCTGGGAGGAGGCTCAACTCATCATCGCCGAGGCGGAGGGTGGGCAGGTTGCGGTGGACATCATCAACGTGCTGCATGAGCGGGCAGGACTTCCCGCTTTCTCGAGCGCGGATCCCGACGAGATCCGCAGCCATCTCATCGAAGAGCGTCGGCGTGAGCTCTGGCTTACGGGTTCTCGCATGAACGACATGCTGCGCCTCGGCCTGCCATGGCCCACCGGCATGGACCACGAAGGCCAGCCGTACGGCGACGGGACGTGCCTGCCCCTCCCACTCACGGAACGGGTCGGGAATCCATCGGTCAGCGGCTAGGCAGGGCGTGGATGGCAATGCTCTTCAGCATTGATGCACATGCAGCGGGTGGGGCGTGCCGGACGGTCCATGCGGGGTTTCCTGCGCTCGGCGGCGCGAACGCGCAGGAACGACGACAGTCCTTCCGCCACCAGATGGACTGGGTGCGGCTGTGCCTGATGCACGAGCCGCGTGGTCACAGTGGCCAGTTCGGCGCACTGCTCGGCCCGCCCGTGCGTCCGACGAGCGCGTTCTCACTCATCTTCTTCGATCCGTCCGGTTACCTGGACGGCTGCGGCCACGGCACGCTGTGCAGCGTTGCTGCGTGGCAGCGGATGCTGGGCGCGGTTGCGACACCGATGGAGATCGACAATCCGGATGGCTCGATCACCCGCGTCCTCTCGACGACCGGCAATGGCGACTGGTGCGAATCCACGTTGCTGCTCCCGGCGGCCACCGTGCTCGAGCGCCAGCTGCAGGTTCCGTGGGGCAGCGGGGTCCGCGCATCGATGGTCCGGTGCGGCAATGTGTACGTCCTGATCGACGCGGACGAGCTCGGCGCGGCGAGCGGCGCGCTGTTCGACGGCGAGTCCAACGCTGCGCGGCTGCTGCGCGAGCTCCTCGACGCCGTCGTTGCACGCAGCCGGTCACCGGGGCAGGAGCTTCCGGAAGTGCTCGTCTACCGGCGCACGTCCACCAACGAGTTCGATACAGCGGTCCTCTTCAGTGGCACCCAGATCGACCGCTCTCCCTGCGGAACCGGAAGCGGCGCACTCGCGTGCCTGCTCCTCGATCAGGGTGCACTGGAGGCGGGCGGGTCGATCACGACACGAGGACCCGCGCGCCTGCCATTCGATGTCGCTGTGGAGCGTGCGGATGATGACACGTTCGAGGTGCGATTGACGGGCAGGGCATACATCACCGGGGTCCACGAATGGATCGTGTCCGGCGACGATCCCCTCGGTCTGAACCAGGTTACGCGTGAGCAGGCCCATGCGGCTGACTGATCCGGTCTTCCTCCAGGAGGCCAGAGCGCTCCATGACCGTCTGACCGTCGTGAACGGCCTCGATGCATCGGGTGTGAACGACCGGCTCGTCGAGAATCTGCGCGTCGGCGGTGTGGACGTGGATGTGGTCAGCGGTGGCAACCACCGGTTCGTTGCGGAGCGGCCGGACCAGCTCGTTCTCGGTACGTCGGTCGATGCCATCGAGCGTGGCGTCGCTGCCGGCCGGACCGCGATGGTCCTCGGATTTCAGAGTCCAGACCCGCTGCGTGGCGATATCGACTCCGTGTTCGATTTCCACCATGACGGCCTGCGCATCTGCGGCATCGCGTACAACGTCGGCAATGAGATGGGCTCGGGATGCGTGGATCCGGATCCGGGCGGCCTGAGTCACCTCGGCGTGCAGCTCGTGGAGGCGCTGGAGGCGGCGCGGATCGTTGTCGATATCGGCGGACACTGCAGCGAAGCGACGTCCTTCGATGCACTCTCGATCGCCACGCGCCCCGTGATCTGCAGTCACACGAACGCGCGCGCGATTCGCAACACACCGCGCGCCAGCACGGACGAGCTGATGCGTGCGATCGCTGACACCGGCGGCGTCGTCGGGATCGCTGCGTTCCGGCACTTCGTGGCCGCACCGAACGAGCCCGCCACGATTTCCGAGTACGTCGACCACATCGATCATGCCGTCCGGCTGCTCGGACCGGATCACGTCGGCCTCGGGTTCGATTTCATCTACACGCGTGAGCGGACCGGGCCGATGAGCTCACCGATCACGTTCCCGCCCGAAGCGTACCCGCAGACATACGACGAGTGGACGTACGTCGATGACCTGTCGAATCACTCCGGCGCACCGCTCGTTACGGCGGAACTGCTCGACCGCGGTCATCCGCTGGAGACGATCGAGAAGATCATGGGACGCAACTGGCTGCGTGTCTGGAAGGAGGTCTGGCAGGCATGAAGCCGCACGGCATGTCGCGACGCGCGTTCATCGAGCTGTCCGCAGGGACCGCAGGCGTCCTCACGCTCGGCGGCTGCGGCGCGGGTCAGGCGATCCGCGCGGATCGCGCCGTTGCCATCACAGCGGGTGCACTGCTCTCGCCGGAAGCGGACGACGCCGCGTTCCGCACGAACGCCGGGGCGCTGCGTGCGGCAGGCGTGAATCTGGCCGTCGTCCCGGTCGCGCACGAGCCCGCCGACGCCGCTGCTATCTTCGCGAACCTGCTCGCGCTCCATCGCCGGGTCGAGCAGGGCGCTGGTGAGCTGCACCTGCAGCGCGTGACCGGACCGTCCGCGCTGGAGCAGGTGCTGGCCGGAGGCGAGCTCGGGGTCCTGCCGGCGCTCAACGGACTGGGTGCGCTGTCGCGCGGAACGCCGGAGGCGCTGCTCGCGGCCATCGACGGCCTGCCGGCCGTGGGCATTGCGGTCGTGCGCCCGGTCCATTGCTGGAAGAACCGGCTCGGCGACGGCTGCTACGAACGAACCGACCAGCGGCTCACACAGACGGGCCGGGAGGCGATTCGCACCCTCGGCGCTGCCGGGATCGTGACGGATCTCTCGCGGATGGGACGACGGAGCGCGCTCGAGGCGCTCGAGCTGTCGCCGGCGCCCGTGCTGTTCGCCGCGTCGAATGCAGCAAAGGTGCATGATCATCCGGCCAACCTGACGGACGAACAGATCGACGCATGCGCAGCGCGCGGCGGAGTGATCGGCATCAGTGCGTTCCCCGATCTGGTTTCGCGCGGGACGCCCGACCTCGCCGCAGTCGTACGCCACATCGAATACGTGGCTTCCAGGGTCGGAGCGGACCACGTGGCGCTGGGACTCGACTTCGCCACGCGCGAGCGCAGGCGGTTCGAGACGGATCCCGTGTCCGAGCCGCCGCACGCGTATCCGACGGGGCTGCGCGCCATCGGCGATCTGGGTGCCCTGCAGTCCCGACTCGCGAGCGTCGGCTTCGAGCAGACCGAAGTGGAACGAATTCTCGGTGGCAACTTCGTGCGCTTGCTGCAGGCCGTGTGGCACGCATGAACCTGAACGGCGGACCTTTTCCGGGAAGGCGCACATGAGAGCAACCATCACGCGCATCGTCGTCGCAGTGTCGCTGGGCCAGCCCGCAGGACCGGCGCTTGCGCAGTCGGCGCCACTGCAGAACCTGGACGACTATGTCGAACGTGCAGTCGCAGACTGGAACGTCCCTGCGCTCTCGATCGCGGTCGTCAAGGACGATCGTGTCGTGTTTGCGCGCGGCTACGGCGTCCTCGATCTCGAGGGCAGGCAAGGCACGGACGAGCACACCATCTTCGGCGTGGGCTCCACGACGAAGGCGTATACTGCGGCAGCGCTGGGCATGCTCGTCGACGAGGGGCGGCTCGACTGGGACGATCGTGTGATCGACCACCTGCCGGACTTTCGCCTCCACGATACGTATGCCACCGCGAACATCACCGTGCGCGATCTGCTGTCGCATACCAGCGGCCTCTCGCGCGGCGACCGCATGTGGTACACCCGGGACTTCGACCGCGCGGAAGTCGTGCGCCGTGTGCGCTACCAGGAGCCGACGTGGACGCTGCGCGAGCAGTACGGCTACTCGAATACCATGTTCACTGCAGCGGGTCTCGTGCTGGAAGCAATCACGGGACAGACGTGGGACGACTTCGTCAGGAATCGCATCTTCGAGCCACTCGGCATGACTCGCACGAGCACGACGATCGTGGGGCTCGACAGGGTTCCGAACGTGGCGCGGCAGTACACGAGCGTCGCGGGCAGGCCCGCAGCGATCCCCTACTGGAACCAGGACAACATCGGCCCGGCAGGCTCCATCAACTCGACTGCCGCTGACATGGCGCAGTGGGTGCGACTCCAGCTCGCCGACGGCTCGTTCGGAGGAAGGTCGCTCGTCGCCCCGGAGCGCATCCACGAGATGCACTCCGCACAGACCGTCGTGCGCAGTGCGCGCTCGGACGAGGATCCGCCCGTGAACTTCGATGCGTACGGGCTCGGCTGGCGGCTGCGCGACTACGAGGGCAGGAAGCTCGTGCACCACGGGGGCGGCGGCCACGGCGTCAGTGCACTCGTGGGCCTCGTGCCCGAGGAGGACCTCGGCATTGTCGTGCTCTCCAACATGGATGGCAGCAACCTGCCGATGGCGCTGATCTACCACGTCGTCGACCAGTACATCGGCACGACCGATCGCGACTGGAGCCGCCAGTTCCTCGAGGAGCGCGACAGCTCCCTCGCGCGTGCGGCCCGCAACGAGCAGCGCCTGGCCGACGAGCGGGTGCGCAACACGGCGCCGTCGCTGCCACTCGAGGCATATACCGGTACGTACCGGCACCCGTTCTACGGCGACGCGGACGCGTGGATCGAAGACGGACAGCTTCATTTCCGCTTCGTGTCGGACATCGAAGGGCCACTCGAGCACTGGCACTTCGATACCTTCCGCGCACACTGGGAGCATCCCCGCTACGGCAAGAACTTCCTCACGTTCCTGCTGGACGCGAGCGGGAAAGTGGATCGCGTGCGCTTCCCGCCGGAATGGGATACGTCGTACCTGGCGGAGTTCGAGAAGGTGCGGGAGGATGAAGGGCTGCCAACGGGGAGCTGAATCGCCGAGGTGCTGTCCGGCCGGTTTTCAGTCTGAGCGTGAACAGCTGATCCGGGTAGTATCGGCTCGCGACATGAGTCGCATGGAGCGAACGGAGTATGAAACGTATAGCCAGGAAGCGGCTACCGAAGTTCAGGTCAGAAGCTGAAGAGCGGCGTTCTGGGCGGAGCACGATTCCACGGCGTACATCGACTGGAGCGAAGCCCGACCGGTCGTTCTGCCGAATCTGCGTGCCTCGACCAGAACGATATCGCTGCGTCTTCCCGAGCACATGCTCCAGGAGCTCAAGCTGCTGGCCAACAAGCAGGACGTTCCATATCAATCGCTGCTCGAGATGTTCGGGCCGAGCGCATCGAGCAGGAGCTCCGCGGTTTCACGACGCCGAACCGTCGTGAGGCGGTTCGGCGTCACTGCTCACGGCAAGCACACTCGGACGCGTCGTTGTCCATGCGGGCGATGTGCAGCACGGAGCTTGGTGGTGGGACTGGCTGACACGCTCGACAGAACCCCGCCCGGCAGCCGTCAGATTCGGCGAGCAATCTCCTGATACAGTGCATCGGGCGCGAGATCCAGACCCTCCGGGCCAGATCATGGTGCCGGCCGCCGCGTCGATCGAAACGCGTCGAAGGCGCCGGGCTCGGTCCACTGTGAGAGCACGCCACGGCCCACCGGCGCGCTGAGATCGGCGAGACGCTCCCTGCCGTCCGCAAACTGCAGCCACAGCCGGTAGTCCGGTCGCGGACACTGACCCAACCCGCTATGGAAGCGCCTCGCCGGCCGGGCTATCTTGAGCGCATGGACAGTGAAACGCGCGCCGCCTTCGCGACGCAGGGTGCCGCCATCGCGGCGCTGAGTGAAACGATGACCGCCGGCTTCGCGCGCGTCGATCGTTATTTCGAGCTGCAGCAGAAGCAGCTCCTGGAATGGCGCGACGAGCTGCGCGGCGAGATCAGGGAAGTGCGCGAGCGGGTGGACGCGCTCACGGAACGCATGGGCGGCCTCGAGCACGAGGTGGCGTCGCTCCGGGACTACGTCACCCGCGAGATCACCGAGATTCGGCTCGTGCTGCGTGAGCTGCGCGCCCGACCCGGGCAGACGGAAGAGCTGCGTCGCGAGATCAGCGAGCTTACGGCGCGGGTCGAGCGGCTCGAAGGGCGTCAATCGGATTGACGGCCGATCGGGAGCGCCTCGGCGTGCGGTGGTCGGCGAAAGCTCGAGCGCCGGCCGCTGCGCAGGCCCGTAACCGAAACCCCGCATGCGCGTGCGGGTGCGCGCCCGCGCAACTCGACCAGCATTACCTTCCCCCCATGACCCACGCCGACGCCATCACCTTCCTCACCCCCGCCGGCCCCTTCCGTGGCACCTGGGCCGACGTCGGCGCCGGCACCGGCACGTTCTCCCGCGCCCTCGCCCATCTGCTCGGCCCCACCGGCGCCGTGATCGCGATCGACACGGACGAGCGCGCCCTCGCCCGCCTGCCGCAGCACGCAACGACCGCGGACGAGGACCACGCGCCGATCACCACGATGCAAGGCGACATGCACGCGCTCGCCACGATCGATGATCTCGATGCCACGAAATTCGACGGCATCCTCTTCGCCAACGTGCTCCACTTCACGCGCACGCCCGACGCCGTGCTCGCGCAGGCAGCGAAGCAACTGAAGCCGGACGGCCGCATCGTCGTGATCGAGTACGATCGTCGCATGCCGAATCCGTGGGTGCCGCGCCCGCTGCCGCCCGCGAAGCTCGCCGACGTCGCGGCACGCGCCGGACTCGGAGCGCCGCAGGAGGTGGCGCGGCGCGCGTCGTCGTATCACCGCGAGATGTACTGCGCGGTGCTGCACGCCATTCCGCAACGATGATGAAACCGCCCGGCCTCCCGAACGCCTACGACGACGGCGACCGCGCGGCCGCATACGCGGACCTGGGCTTCGCCGGGACGTATTACCTGGGGTTCCGCGATCTTCCCGAGCTGCTCGAGCGGCACGTGACCGGACGGCGCGCACTGGACTTCGGCTGCGGCGCCGGCCGCTCGACGCGCTTCCTGAACGGGCTCGGGTTCCACACGATCGGCATCGACGTCGCGGAACCGATGGTGCGCCTCGCGCGCGAGCGGGACCCGGCCGGCACGTACCTCGTCGTTCGCGACGACGCTGCGACCGGCTGGCCCGACGGTCCCTTCGACCTTGCCCTCGCAGCATATCCGTTCGACAACATCGCGGACGTCGCACACCGCCGACGGCTGCTCGACGCACTCCGCCGGCGCCTGGCACCGGCCGGCAGACTCGTCGTCATCGCGTCCGCACCGGAGCTGTACGCGCACGAGTGGCTCACCTTCACGACGGCGTTTCCGGAGAACGACGGCGCGCGCACCGGCGACATCGTGCGGATCGCGATTACCGAGGGGAACGATCGCAGGCCGATCCACGACGTCCTGTGGGACGACGACGCGCACCGCGCGGACTTCGCCGCCGCAGGGCTGGCACTCCTCGAGACGCACCGCCCGCTCGGCCGGCGCGACGAGCCGTACGCATGGCGGACGGAGCTCGAGGTGTCGCCGTGGGCGGTGTACGTCGTGGCGGACGCGGCGCGCGGATAGGCTGCAAGGCGAGTGCGTTCTACGAGGTGCGTTCTGAATGTACTGCGCCGCCGGGCGCCCCATCCCGCTATGGAGCGGTCCCGCGGGAACGGCTAGATTCGACGGCATGGACGATGAAACGCGCGCGGCCTTCGCGGCACAGGGCGAGATGATGAACAGCGCGCTGGCAGCGTTGGACAACCGCCTGCGCACCGCCATCGCTGCACAGGGTGACTCGCTCACCGCCGCGATCGCTGCACAGGGTGACGCGATGGCCGCCGGTTTCGCCCGCGTCGACCGCTATTTCGAGCTGCAACAGCAGCAGTTCCTCGAGCTGCGCGCCGAGGTCGTGGAGCTGCGCGAGCGCGTGGACGGGCTCACGGAACGTGTAGGCCGCCTCGAGCACGAATTCCTGCAGTTCCGCGGCTACGTGACCCGCGAGATCACGGAGATCCGGCTCGAGCTGCGCGAGCTGCGTAACCGGCCCGGACAGACCGAGGAGCTGCGTCGCGACATCGCCGAGCTGACGATGCGCGTCGAGCGGCTCGAACGGCGCGAGTCGGACTGA
>CAYSGF010000257.1:0-8765 GCA_964430275.1 uncultured Gemmatimonadaceae bacterium | reverse complement strand
GAACCGGGCGGCGCGCCGCAGACGCTGCCACCCGGACGTCGCATGGCACTCGTCGTCACCGACCTGCACGCGATCCATCATGTCCGTGAGCGCGGCTACGTCGAAGCGCCGGCACGCATCGACGCGATCGACCGTGAGCTGAAGAAGCTGGCCTTCCTGGAGCGGATCCCGGCAAAGAACTTCCCGGATACCCACATCCTGGCCGTGCACGACCGCGACTACGTCGAGTACCTGAGGCGTATCGCCATGTCGCTGCCGGAAGACCGGGTCGTGTACCCGTACGTCTTCCCGATACGGAATGCGACGCGTCCGCCAAAGGACCTCGCGATACGCGCGGGCTACTACTGCCTCGATACGTTCACGCCGCTCAGCCGGAGCGCGTTTCGCGCCGCGCGCCGCGCCGTCGACTGCGCACTCACCGCTGCGCAGAAGATCCTGCAGGCGTATCCCTACGCATACGCACTCGTGCGGCCGCCCGGCCATCACGCGGAGGTGCGCGCGTTTGGCGGCTTCTGCTACTTCGGCACGAGTGCCATAGCCGCGCACTACCTGTCCGGCAGCGGCCGCGTCGCGATCCTCGATATCGATTACCACCACGGCAACTCCCAGCAGACCATCTTCTGGGAGCGCGACGACGTGCTCACCATCTCGCTGCACGGCGACCCCGCATTCGCGTACCCCTACTTCACAGGGTTCCGTGACGAGCGTGGCGCCGGCAGCGGCTTCAGCTACAACCTGAACATTCCACTGCCCGAGAACCTCGACGGTGACGGGTACCGGAAGGCGCTGCGTAGGGCACTGGAGGAAATCCGCCTCTTCAAGCCTGCCTACCTCGTCGTTGCACTCGGCCTCGACACCGCGCGGGGCGATCCGACGGGCACGTGGAGCCTGAACTCCGAGGACTTCGAGAAGAACGGCGAGCTGATCGGCGCGCTCGACATCCCTACACTCGTGGTGCAGGAGGGCGGCTACCGCACGTCCGCAATCGGACGCAATGCACGACGCTTCCTGGTCGGGTTGTGGAAGGCACGCTACGGGTGAGGAGGACCGGAGGACGTCTTTCCGGGTCTGGCGCTCGGCAGAGAGCAGCGCTCGAGGGCGAGTATCGTTCAGGAACGACATCCTTACCACAGAGCGCGCGGAGAACACAGAGAAGCAGCGGTGACGTGAACGAAGCGGATGCCTGCGGTCTCCGTAGTGGAAAATTGTTGTGAACGATGACCCGGCGACGACCAAAACGAAGAGAGCCCGGAGCAACTCAGTCCCGGGCTCTCTCGTCAGTGCCAGCCGCTCCTCATCCCACCTTCAGCAGATCCCGCAGCTGCTCGGGTGTGAGCTGATCGGTGCGGCGAGCGCCCATGCGGTTGCCGGCGCGGCCGGTGCGGCCAACGGGGCGGGCGGGCGTTTCCGCGGCGAGCAGGTTCGAATCGTAATCGAAGCCTGGCAGCGAGATGCGCGGCAAGGGCGCAGGCAGCACGCGATCGATGTCGCGCATCTGCATGGCATCCGCGGCCGAGACGAAGGTCACTGCGGTGCCGGCAGCGCCGGCGCGGCCCGTCCGGCCGATGCGGTGCACGTAGTCCTCGGGGTGGCGCGGCACGTCGTAGTTCACGACGTGGCTGATGCCTTCGATATCGAGGCCGCGCTGCGCGACGTCCGTCGCCACGAGCACCTGGATATGACCATCAGTGAACGATGCCAGCGCGCCGCGTCGCTGCTTCATGTCCTTGTCGCCGTGCATCGCGTCCGCCTTGATGCCGGCGCGGCGCAGCTGCGTGAGCAGCAGGTCGGCGCCGATCTTGCGCGCCGTGAAGACGAGTACCTGCTCCCAGTGCGTCTCGCGCAGCAGCTGAATCAGCAGCTCCGTCTTCTTCTCCGCACGCACGGAGTACACGAGCTGTTCGACGCCTTCGGCGACGGTCGATTGCGGCGCCGCCTCGACCCACACCGGATCGCGCAGGATGCGCAGCGCGAGTGCATGAACGCCGTTGGGCATCGTCGCGGAGAAGAACAGTGTCTGCCGATCGGTCGGGACATGCCGGAGGATTCCCTCGATCTGAGGGCGAAAGCCCATGTCGAGCATCCGGTCCGCCTCGTCGAGCACCAGTGTGCGAATCTTCGACAGGTCGACATTGCCGCGCTCGATGTGATCGAGCAGGCGACCGGGCGTCGCGACGATGACGTCGAAGCCCGCCCGCAGGTCGCGGATCTGACGACGCATTGGCATGCCGCCCACGATCTCGCCGACGAACAGCTCGGCGTGCTTCGTCATGTCCCGCGCATCCGCGGCAACCTGCTGCGCCAGCTCGCGGGTCGGGCACAGCACGAGCGTGTGCAGCCCCTCCTCGCCGATCTGCCGCTCCAGCGACGGCAACAGAAATGCGCCCGTCTTGCCGGTCCCCGTCTGGGCAATACCGACGACGTCCTTGCCTGCCTTTGCTGCCGGGATTGCTTTCTGCTGAATCGGGGTGGGGATCGTCCAGCCCTGCTCCCCGATCGCGCGGAGCAGCGGCTCACAGCTCGTGAGGTCCTCGAATCTCATTCCATTTTTCCTCGGCCGGCGTCAGTGCCGGCCACGCGGCGGGGGTGATCTCGACCCCACCGCACCGCATCGGAGCGCGTCACGCGCCCCGCAGCGCCACCATGACGCTGCTCATTTTGCCTCTCTGCAGTCCGGGTCCATCCCGGCCGTCCGGGCGTCGTTTCACCCGCCGGACCCCGCCGACCCATTCTGTCGACGGCCCGCAAAAAGGGCGGTTCACCCGAGACGGTGATCCGCCCAGCACAACCAATTTACCGCGCTTTGTGGTGCAGGGGAAGGGGGATGCTCGACCGCGAACGCGAGCACGCTCTCTGTGCGCTCCGCGGGCTCTGTGGTGACGATGTTGTTGGTCACCCCTTCCCATTCCCCCTCCCCTTCCTGTCCGTCATCCAGATATCGATCACGAGCGCGAGCCCTCCCATCCCGGCAATCAGGAAGAAGAGCATGGCCAGGCCGGGGTAGCCGAAGATGGTCCAGGTCGTCTCGACCTGCATCAGCATGGCGGCGCCGACGATGAGTGCGGCCAGGATGAGGCCCATGGTGATGCGGTTCGCGACTTTCTGGATGCCCGTGATCAGCGCGGTCTCGTCGATCGCATTGACGCGGAACTCGATCTCGTTGTCGACCAGACGGTCGAGCAACTTGTTGATGCGGCCAGGCAGGCGCTGGAGCAGTTCGCCGGTCTCCAGTGCATTGCTCATGATGCTGGTCGGCGAGAGCGAGCGCAGCATGCGCTGGCGCATGATGTCGCTGACATTGCGCTGGATCGCGTCCGCGGGATGAAACTTCGGATCGAGCGTGCGCGATACCTGGTCCAGATTCAGCAGCGTCTTGCCGAGCATGGTCAGCTCGGGCGGCAGTCGCACACCGTGCTCGCCGGCCACCCGTGTGACCTCCATGATGATGCGGCCGATGTCGATCTGCTCGACCGTGGCATCATGCTGTTGCGCGACCAGCTGCGCGACGGCGCGTGTATAAGCCTTCTCGTCGAACTCCTCGAGCCGCGACCCGGCTTCCAGTACGATCTCGGCAACGTCCTCGCCGCGGCCTTCACTGATCCCGAGCAGCATGCGGGTGAGTCGGTCCTGAAGGCCGGGCGTTACGTGGCCGACCATCCCGAGATCGATCAGTGCGATGCGGTGGTCGTCGGTCAGGAACACGTTGCCGGCATGCGGATCCGCGTGGAACACGCCGTCGACCAGGATCTGCTGCAGGTACGCCCGGAACAGCTCCTCGCCGAGGGCGGCGCCATCGATCTCGAGGCGGGTGAGCGGGGAGACGGCCGTGACCTTTTTGCCGCGCACGTATTCCATCGTCAGAACTCGTGACGTCGTGTAGTCGTCGACCGGCTCAGGCACGACGATGAGGTCGAACTCCCGCAGGTTGCGCGCGAGCCGGGCGAGGTTGCGTGCCTCCTGCAGGTAATCGAGCTCGCGCATGAGCGACTGCCGGAACTCATCGAGCATATCGCCGAAACCCATACGACGACCCGCATCGGTGTGATCGTCCGCGAACGCAGCGACCTCGGCCAGGGCCTCCAGGTCGGCCGACACCCGCTCGCGGATGTCGGGACGCTGCACCTTCACGGCTACGGCTCGCCCGTCGCGCAAGGTCGCGCGGTGCACCTGGCCGAGGGACGCGGCGGCAATCGGCTCGGGGTCGAACGTGGAGAACGCCTTCGAGATGCGCACGCCCAGCTCGCGCTCGATGATCTCCTCGACGTCAGCGTACGGGAACGGCTCGACCTTGTCCTGCAGGCGTTCCAGCGCCTCGATCCAGGTCGGCGGCACCAGATCGGCCCGACTCGAGATGAGCTGGCCGAGCTTCACGTACGTCGGGCCGAGCCGCTCCAGATCGGCCGCGAGTGCTTCGGACATCTCCCGCGACTCCGATGTGGCCAGCGCGGTCTCGTCCGACGAATCGGCCGGCAGCGCGTCCTCCAGTCCGGCGCGCTTCACCGCATCCGAGCGGCCGTACTTCAGCAGCAGGGCCGCCAGGTCGCGGTAGCGGGCCACGTGCTTCGGCTTCAGTGAAATTCCCATGATCTCCCCGTGTCTGGTGCGGCACAGGTGCAAACCGCGCGCCGATTTTGGCCGCTGTGCAGGAAATCGAGGGTGGGACGTCGTACGGAACGGAAGCGGAAGCGGGACGTGAGGGTGAGGGTGAGGGTGAGGGTGAGGGCTTCCGGGCGGGCGGGTGGTGGCGGGCGTATGTAGGTTGGGGGATCGGGAGGGTGACGTGCGCCCGGAGGCAGGAGGGCCGCAGTCGCCGTGCAGAGGCGGGACACGAGTGCGCGGGGCGGCCGCGCGGAGCGAGGCAAGTGAGCGCCGACTGGGCAGCCGTGTACCAATCCACGTTCAGTGATCTCGTGCGCTACCTGTACCGCAAGGTCTGGGACTCGGACCGTGCGCAGGACCTTGCGCAGGAGGCGTTTGCGCGGGTGCTCGCACAGGAGCGGCGCGGTGGGCAGGAGCGGATCGAGAATCCGCGTGCACTCGTGTTCACGGTTGCGGCGAACCTGGCGCGGGACGACGCGCGCACGGTGATCCGTCGCAGGAAGCACCTGGCACTGCTCAAGAGCGATGCAATAGCGGGCGAAGTGGAGGAGGCGGACCCGGTGGATCGGATGCAGCGGGAGGCGGAGCGGCAGGGTGCGCAGGACGCGCTGCAGAAGCTGAGCGAGCGGGACCGTGAAGTTCTGCTCTTGTGGGACGCGGGGATGAGCTACGAGGAGATCGCAGCGCAGACCGGTCTCGCGCAGGGCGCGATCGGCACGACGTTGTCGCGCGCGCGGCGCCGACTGATCGCGGCGTACGAGTCGAGGGAGGGACAGCATGTCGCACGTGGATGAGGCACTGCTGGTGGCGTACGCGGATGACGCATTGCCGCCATCCGTACGAAGCGGAGTGGAAGCGCACCTGGCTGCCTGTGCCGAGTGCCGTGCCCTCGTCGAGGAGGAGCGCTCGATTGCACAGCGGGCGGCTGCGGTGCTCGGCTACGGTGACGTTCCCGAGGAGATCGTCGCGCCGCCGTTCGATGCGATCATCCGCCGCAGCGAGCGGGCGGATGCGCCCACGGCTCCGGCGCGTGCGAGGCGCCGGTTCATGCCGCCGCTCGCGTGGGCAGCACTTCTCGTTGTCGGGCTGGGCGCGGCGTGGATCGCGCGCGTGCTCCTGGTCTCCCCCGGGTTCACCGCCGCGCCGGTGCGTACGGAAGCATCGTCGGAGGCCGATCTGCAGGGCGAGCCGGCGCGCGGCGCCGACGCAGCGATCCGCGACGCTGCGCCGCCGCCCACGTCCGGCCGAGCGGAGGCGGACGAGGGCGACCAGCGTGTCGAGTCGCGGACCCGCGCCGAGGCGGCGGAAACGGCCGCCCCGCAGGCAGTCCTTCCGGCGGCCCCGGCAGAGCAGCAGGCGGCGGCGGAATCCGGGGCGGCGGCTCCTCCGGCACCGCCTTCAGCGGCCACCGAGGATGCGCGCGCCTCTGACATGCTGCTCCGCCGGACCGCGGCGCAGCGGCCGGACACGTCCGGGTTCACGCCTCCGGCCGCGCCTCCGGCACCGATGGCGGCGGCGGACGCGGCCGAGAAGGCGATGCCCGGGACTGGCGCGGTGACGGGTCGCATCGTGGATGAGGCCACCAGCGAGCCGCTGGTCGGCGGTCGCGTCGTGGTCGCGGGGACCACCCTGGGCGCGATCACGGATCGCGAGGGCGAGTTCGTGATCCGCGACGTCCCGCCCGGAACCCAGACGCTGCGTGTCGATCGCATCGGGTACGCGGCTGTGGACCAGCCGGTGCGGGTGCTGTCGGACGGGCAGGTAACGGCGAACTTCGTGCTTCGAGCGACGGGCCTCACACTCGAGACGCTCACGGTAACCGGTGAGACTGCCGCGCCGGGCGCAGTCCTGATCGACAGTGCGCGTGCCGCCTGGCGCGGCAGCGATGCGGCCGCTGCGGGCACCGTCGTGCACGGCATTCCGGGCGCAGCCGTCGAGCTCGCCTGGATCGGTGCCGCGGAAGCTGCGTGGCGAGTGCGGCTGCTGCAGCGTGTGGACGGTGCGGCGCTGGAGATCGTGGAATGGCGTGTCATGCCGGATCGCGCGGCAGGCACCGCGGGCACGCTCGCCGACGGCCGCAGCTACCTGTTCACGACGACTGGCGGTGTACCGCTACTGCTGCGGGGAAGCGTGCCACTGGAGCGACTGCGGACGCTCGCCGGGATGGTGCGGCCGCTGCGCTGAGGCCGTAACCCTGTTGCAGGCGACGCTGCATACACATATTCCGCGCGTCGTCTCGAACCGACACCTGCCACCTGCCAACAAAGTTCGAGGAGAACCTGACTGCTATCGCCATGGCGACCAGCAGCGGGCCGCGCGTATGAGCGTGTCGGCCTCTGCTGTCGTGTCCGCCGAGCACGCCGTACTGCTGCGCACCGCGCGCCATATCGTGGCTCTGACCGGCGCGGGCATCTCGAAAGAGAGCGGGCTGCCGACGTTTCGTGAGGCACAGACCGGGCTGTGGGCGCGGTATC
The DNA here is from genome assembly GCA_964430275.1 of uncultured Gemmatimonadaceae bacterium. GTDB lineage: Bacteria > Gemmatimonadota > Gemmatimonadetes > Longimicrobiales > RSA9 > DASTYK01. The sequence continues at coordinate 1,692 of CAYSGF010000257.1, read as the reverse complement.
GGCCGGAAGAGCTGGCGACGCCCGAGTCCTTTGCACGACAGCCCGACCTGGTCTGGCAGTGGTACGCCTGGCGACGTGCGCTCGTACGTCAGGCGGCGCCGAACGCCGCGCACCGCGCCCTCGTCCGCCTCGCCGCGAACGCGCCGGCATTCACTCTGATCACACAGAACGTCGATGGACTGCATCGCCGCGCGGGCAGTGCGGACGTGATCGAGTTGCACGGTGACGTCCTGCGAACGCGTTGTTCGGCATGCGGCGCGATCGCGCGCGATGTCGATGAGGCGTCACCCAGCCCGCCCCCGTGCCCGAGATGCGGTGAGCCGGTGCGCCCCGACGTCGTCTGGTTCGGCGAACCGCTGCCGCAGGATGCGCTCGATGCCGCCGTGCGGGCCGCCCGCAGCTGCGACGTGCTGCTCGCGATCGGCACGTCCCTGCAGGTACATCCTGCAGCGTCGCTCGTGCCCGTTGCGCTCGACGCGGGGGCGCGGGTGATCTGCATCAACCCGGATCAGGAGGCGGCCGAGGCACAGGGCGTGGATGCGGTCACGGGTACCGCGGGAGCCGTTCTGCCCGCGCTCGTTTCGGCCGCGTGGCCGGACGACTGAGCCCGCCGCGAGGGCGCCTCAGTCCGAACGCAGCGCCGCACCCGGTGGAATCCGGGTCGCACGCCACGCAGGCAAGGCACACGCTGCGATCACGACGAGCGTGAGGACGCCGACCACCGCAGCGAAGGTGAGCGGATCCTGCGGCGCAGTGTCATAAAGCAGGCTCGCGATGATGCGACCGCCCGCGAATGCGCCCGTCACGCCGATCACGACGCCGGCCAGTGCCGGCTTCAGTCCCTGGCCAACTACGAGCGCGACGACTTCGCGCGTGCGTGCGCCGAGCGCCATCCGCACCCCAATCTCGCGCGTCCGCTGCACGACGAGGTACGCGACGACGCCGTAGATGCCGACAGCGGCCAGGACGACCGCGAGGACGGCGAACAGCCCGAGCAGCAGCAGATAGAACGTCGGCCGGGCGACGTGCTCGCCGAGCAGCTCGGACAGCGTGCCCGGCCGGATCAGCGGCAGCTCCGCGTCCATCGCACGCAGCTCGGCGCGCGCGGCCTGCAGTACCCGTCCCGTCGGCGCTCCGCGCGCGAGGAATGCGACGCTGCTCGGTGCCGTCTGTGCCAGCGGCAGGTACAGCTCCGGCAGGCTCTCCTGCGTAAGCGACATGGACCGAATGTTCTCTACGACACCGACGATGATACGCGGTTCGTCCTCACGCACGCCGTAGTTGATGCCGACCTCGATGGAGCGGCCGATCGGATCCGTGTCGGGGAAGTAGCGATCGGCCAGCGCCTGGGAGATTACAGCTACGCGCTGCGCGCCCAACCGATCCGCGGGTGTGAAGCCGCGCCCCGACCGAACCGCGATGTCCATGAAGCCGAAGTAGTCAGGGTCCGCAACGCGGCTCAGCGCGAAGGGTCCCTCGCCCGGTCCCGGCGGCGGCTGATCCGTGCGCTCGAACGACGTCACCATGAAGCCGCGTCCCAGAGGCAGCCCACTCACACGGCTGAGCGCGGTGCCCGTGACGCTCTCGACACGCGCGCGCAATTCCTCCAGGAACAGCAGCCGCGATTCCGGCGTCTCGTAGCGCGCATCCGGCAGTGATACGGAGAAGATTGCCGCTTGTGCGCGGTTGAAC
>CAYSGF010000256.1:0-3725 GCA_964430275.1 uncultured Gemmatimonadaceae bacterium | reverse complement strand
ACCATCTGCGGAGATTCTCGCGCCAGAGCACGGGCGCGATGTCGCCGGTCACCGGATCGAAGGGCGTGGTGACCGGCAGGAAGACGCCGTGCAGGCGATCGGCGATGGTCGGCTCAGGCAAGGGTGCGCAGCTTCAGCTCGAAGTCCGATGGGTTGTTCGCGGCGGCCTTGGCCACCTCGAAGGCGACGAGGTCCTGCGCGACGAGGTCCATGAGGTGCTGGTCGAACGTCTGCGAGCCGTACTGCTCACGGCCCTCGCCCATCAGGTCGTAGATCTCGCCGACCTTCTCCTTGTCGAGAATCGCGTCCCGGATCGTGGCCGTCACGACGAGCACCTCAGCGGCAACGACCCGCCCCTGACCGTCCTTCAGCGGCAGCAGCCGCTGGCTGACCACGGCGACCAGGTTCTCCGCGAGACGCACCCGCACCATCTCCTGCTCGTGCGGCGGGAAGACGGCGATGACGCGCGAGAGTGTCTGCACCGCGTTCGTCGTGTGCAGTGTCGAGAACACCAGGTGCCCCGTCTCTGCGGCCTTCATCGCGGTGTCGATGGTCGTCGTGTCACGCATCTCGCCGATCAGGATGACATCCGGGTCTTCGCGCAGCGCAGCACGCAGCCCGGTCTCGAACGAGGCCGTGTCCATTCCCACCTCGCGCTGTGTGATCGAACTGTGCACGTCGCGGTGCAGGAACTCGATCGGGTTCTCCAGCGTGAGGACGTGCTTCTTCTTGTTCTGGTTGATGTAGTTGATCATGGCGGCGAGCGTGCTGCTCTTGCCCGAGCCGGTCACGCCTGTCACGAGTACGAGGCCGCGCTCGGCATGCGCAATGCTCGAGAGCACGCGCGGCAGGCGCAGCTGATCGAAGGTCGGCACCTCGATCGGGATCACGCGCATCACGACCATGAGCGTGCCGCGCTGCCGCAGGATGTTCACGCGGAAGCGCCCGATGCCGGGCGCGCCCCACGAACAGTCGTAGTCGGTCAGCTCCTCGAGGCGCTGACGATCACGCTCGTGCGGAATCAGCTGCTTGCAGATCTGCTCTACCTGCTCCGGCGCCAGCCGCTGCTGCGTGAGTGGCATCAGCTCGCCGTTGATGCGGGCGCGGATGAAATCGCCCGCCTTCATGTGCAGGTCGGAGGCGCCCCGCTGAATCGCGGCCTTGAAGATCTCGATCATGAATGCTTCGGCCTGGGCACTGCCGGTGCCGGGCCGCTGCCCGGTTCGCCGGCCGTGTCTCGTCATGGGGAGCGCCGGCACCCTGCCGGCGGGAGCAGAAAGATAAGCCGAGGCGTGGACGCGGACCAGCCGCGAAAAGAGACGTGGCAGTGCGCCCCGACGGCGCGCCGCCACGAATCATCGCTCGCGGTGCCGGCCTTCGGCTACTCGGCGCGCAATGCCTGCAGCGGACTCACAGCCGAGGCGCGGCGCGCCGGCAGCCACGCGGCGAAGGCGCTCACGCCGAGCAGGATGATGGGCACGAGCAGGAAAGTCACGGGATCGAGGCGATCGATCTCGTACAGCATGCTCTCGAGCACGCGCGTGAGCGCGGCAGCGCCGACGAGACCGAGCAGGATGCCCGCGACTGCGAGCGTGACGCCCTGGCGCAGCACCATGCCGCGCACTTCATCCGGTGCCGCACCGAGTGCAATGCGGATACCGAGCTCCTGCGTGCGCTGGCTCACCACGTATCCGATGACACCGTACAGTCCGATCGCTCCCAGAAGCAGTGCCACGACCGCGGCCACCATGAGGATGGTCGTCGTGAATGCGGTGTCTGCCATCGACTCGGCAACCACGGATCGCATGGTGCGCGCGGTCACGATCGGCACGGTCGGCTCGAGCCGCTGCACGGCCGCGCGCGCCGCCGGCGCGAGCGCCGCCGGCTCCCCGCTCGTGCGAACGATCAGGGTCATCGAGCCGACCTGCATGGTACCGACGGGCTGGGTCATCGGCATGTACGCCATCGGCCGCATATCATTCCGTACGCCAAACGTGTAGACGTCGCGCACGACGCCGACGATCTCGAGCCAGTCGTCCGACTCGCCGAAGCGGATGCGTTCGCCGACCGCGCGCCCATCGAGGAAGTCGCGCGCGAACGTCTCGCTCACCCAGACCACGTTGCGGCGCTGGTCCACGTCCGCCCGCTCCATCGTCCGGCCACGGAGCACGGGCGTGCCGATCGCCTCGAAGTAGCCGGCGCCCATGGCGGAGTACATGGAGACGGGCGGCAGCGCGTCGTCGGCGCGCGGCTTCGACTCGATGTAGAACGAGCCGCCGTTCAGCCCGTCCGGGTCGAGCGGTAGCGCATTCACGAGACCGACGTCGGTCACACCCGGCAATGCGGCCACTTCGCTGGCCAACCGCTGGTAGCGGTCCGCGGCCTCGAGGCGCGGCGTCTGATCGCCCATGCTCACACCGAGCGTCAGCACACCCTCCGCCCGCACCCCGGGATCCACGGCGCGCATGCGCTGGAAGCTGCGCAGCATCAGCACCGAGCCGGTGAGAAGCATGAGCGCGAGTGCGATCTGCGCCACGATGAGCGCCTTGCGTACCCGCTGGCGCTCGAGTCCGGCCGAGCCGCGGCCGTCCCTGACGAGTCGGTGCAGCGGTGCGCGCAGCTGGCTCGGCAGCGGCAACAGGCCGAACGCGATACCCGCGATCACGCTGAGCGCGAGTGCGAACAGCAGGACCGTCGCATCGACACTCACTTCATGCAGCCGCGGCAGCTCGGCGGGCGCGGCCGCGATCAGCGCGCGTACGCCGAATGCGGCGAGCACCATCCCGATCGCGCCACCACCCAGCCCGAGCAGCAGGCTCTCCGAGAGAAACGTCGTGGCGAGCCGCGCCCGCGATGCGCCCATCGCCAGACGCACGCCGCTCTCCCGCTGCCGCCCCTCGGCACGCACGAGGAACAGGTTGGCGACACTCGCGCACGCGACGAGCAGCAGGAAGCCGACCGTGCCGAGCACGATGAAGAGCGCAGCACGCACGTCACCGACGGTCCGGTCGCGCAGCGTCTCGACGCTCGCGCTCCAGCCCGCCTGCCGCAGTACGTCCTCGCTCAGCTCGCCGTCCGACAGCTCCGTGAGGCGCGCTTGCAGCTGCGTCACTTCCGCGCGCGCGTCGTCGATCGTCACGCCCGGCGCGAGGCGGGCCAGGCCGTCCACACCGAAACGACCGACCGGCCCATTCGGGTCCATGAAGTAGGGCAGCAGGAGTGCGACGTCCGGATCCGGGTACGAGCTCCACTCCGGCATGATCCCGATGATCTCGGCGCTCTCGCCATTCAGCGCGACGAGCGTACCGATCACGTCCTCACGACCGCCGAAGTGCGCCTGCCAGCCCGCGTGCGTCAGCAGTGCGACCGGCGCAGCGAGCGTATCCGCATCCGCCGCCAGGAACGCCCGGCCACGGAGCGGCTGCACACGCATCACGTCGAAGAACGAGGGAGATACTTCAGCGATCTCCACGCGCACCGGTGCATCGCCGCCCGTAAGGTTCCGCGTGCCACCCTGCACCCCCGCCACGTGGCTGAAGCTCCGCGCGTGCTCGCGGTAGAGCGCCAGCGTTCCCGGCGAATTCTCCAGGTCCGGCAGCTGCAGCCCCGGCGCATGGTGCTGCACCACCACGATGTCGTGCGAGTCCGGATACGGTAGTGGCCGGATCAGCACGGCATTGACGACGGCAAAGACGGCGACACCGGCAATGACGCAGCGCCGGCAC
>CAYSGF010000255.1:0-3822 GCA_964430275.1 uncultured Gemmatimonadaceae bacterium | reverse complement strand
GTTGCGGCGGTTTCGCGTCCGGTGTCGGGTGAACGGCGGTAGGGGTGAGCCACCTGGACGGCGGGTGGCAGTGAGCGAGTTGAACGACGGGTGGGGGTGGGGGTGAGCGTGGGGGTGGGGACACTGCGGGGGACACTGCGGGTGCGGGCGTCGCTCTCGGCTGGGCGTGGTACTGGCCGCGGGTACGCCCTGGCTTACGACGGCTCGGGGGGCGGGCACGTGGCATATACTCTGCCCTGTCGGGCAAGCCATGGACGACAACAGCCGGAAATACCTGACTGCGCTGTCACGGGCGTTTGCGGGTGCGGTCATCTTCGCGATTCCGCTGTTCATGACCATGGAAATGTGGGCGTTGGGGTTCACGATGGACCGCGGCCGGCTGGCGGCCTTCGTCGGCTTCGTGCTGCCGCTGCTCGTCGGACTCTCGCACGTGTCCGGCTTCGAGCCGACGCGCGGTGTGCTGATGCCGGTCATGGACGCGGTCACTGCCTACCTCGTCGCAGCGGTCGCGGCCACGGTGGTGCTGCTCGTCTTCACGGTGGTCCGGCCCGGCATGGCGCTCGAGGAGGCGGCCGGCAAGGTGATCCTGCAGGCATCAGCAGGCAGCTTCGGTGCGATCCTGGCGACCAGCCAGCTTGGTGGTGCGGGCGAAGAGGACGACCGGGCGGAGCAAAAACGCAAGCGGCAGGAGCGACAGGGCTATGGCTCGGAACTCCTGCTGATGTGCGCGGGCGCGCTGTTTCTCGCGATGAACATCGCGCCCACCGAAGAGATCCAGCTGCTCGCGGCGCGCATGGGACCCTGGGCCGTGCTGACGCTCATGGCACTCACGCTCGCCCTCATGCACGCATTCGTCTACGCCGTCGAATTCCGCGGACAGGAAGCCGTGCCGGTGGGCACGCCGATGTGGAGCATCGTGCTCCGATTCACGATCGTCGGCTACGCACTTGCGCTGCTCGTATCCGCATTCGTGCTCTGGTGCTTCGGGCGGCTCGACGGCGTGCCGCTGCAGTCGGCGATGATGCTCGTCGCGGTGCTCGCGTTTCCAGCTGCCGTCGGTGCGGCCAGCGCGCGGCTGATTCTTTGAATTGGTGAATTGGTGAATTGGTGAATGCGAGCAGGGGCATGGCTGAACGGAAACGGTCGGGGAAGGATTCGCGGGGTGGGCATGGCGTGCCGGTGGTACAATGGGTCGTATCCGGGATCGCGCTGCTCGTCGTGCTCGCGTCCTTTGCGCTCGTCGCGTACCAGGGATTGAACCGGGACCAGGCGGCGCCGTCGCTCACGGTCGCAGTCGATTCCGTGGTGCAGGACGCCAACGGGTACCGGGTGCACGTCACCGTGCAGAACCGTGGCGGGACGACGGCGGCGAACGTGCAGGTACAGGCGGAGCTCACGGCGGGTGACGTCGCCGAGACCGGAGTCCTCGAGATCGATTACGTGCCGCCGGACGCGCACACGACCGGTGCCTTCCACTTTTCGACGGATCCGCGCCGGGGAAATCTGCAAGCCCGGGTGACCGGTTTCCTGCGTCCGTAGCAGCCCGGACGCAGTCGCCCTGCACTCGCGCCTGCCGCCCAGCGCGCTTACCCGCCGATCGGCGCCGCCACCCTGTCCGGCAGCGCCCTGCGCCAGAGCAGGTGCCGCACGCGCAGGCCCAGCAGCACGGCGACGACAGCGAGACCGGCGGACAGGCCGATCCAGACCCCGCGCGGGCCGAGCGTGGTGCGGAAGGCGAGCACGAGGCCGATCGGCATGCCGACGATCCAGTAGCCGAACGCGGCGATCAGCATGGGCGTGCGGGTGTCGGCGGACGCGCGCAGCACGCTGATCCCGGCGACCTGCGCGCCGTCGGAGAGCTGGAAGAACGCCGCGACGAAGAGCAGCTGTGTCCCCAGTGCGACGATCGCGGCATCGCGCGTGTAGAGGGAAACGAGCGATTCGCCGATCGTCACGAACAGGACCGCGCATACTGCCATGAAGCCAACGGCAAGGGTGTAGGTGGCGAGTACGGCACTGCGCATGTGCTCGGAGCGGCCGGCGCCGATGTGCTGGCCGACGTGGATGGAGCCGGCGAGGGAGACGCCGAGCGCGACCATGAACGTGGTCGCGGCCAGATTGATCGTGACCTGATGCGCTGCGAGCTGGATCGGGCCCAGCCACCCCATCATCACGGCGGCGAAGGAGAACAGGCCGACCTCGAGGCCGAACTGCATCCCGACGGGTGCACCGACGGAGAAAATCCGCGCGAGCAGGCCGACGTCGAGGCGCTTCGCGATGGCACGGAACGGGTGCAGGTCCGCGCGGACACCGACGTATGCGGCCAGCCCGGCGAACATCGTCCAGCGCACGATGGTGGTCGCCCAGCCACTGCCGACCAGGCCCATCGCGGGGATGACGTCGCCGACGCCGTAGATGAGCACGCGGTTCGCGACGACGTTCAGCGCGAGGCCCAGAAACGTGAAGACCATCGCCGGCTTCGCGATGCCCATGCCTTCCAGGAACTGCCGATACACCATGAACAGGAACACGGCCGGCACCGACGCAGCGAGCGCGCGCAGGTAGGAACCCGTCATGTCCGACACCTCGGGGGCCTGACCCAGCATCAGTGAGATCTCGCGCCCCACGAGCGACAGCAGCACAACCGGCACACTGAGGAGCGCGGCCAGCCACATCCCCTGCACGAGCGTGCGCCGACACTGCAGCACATCGCCGGCGCCGAACGCCTGGCTCACGAGCGGCGCCATGCCCACGATCACACCGATCGATACCGTCACGAAAAACTGGTGGATCGCCGTGCCGAGGCCCGCGGCGGCGAGTGGCGTGGCACCAAGCGGCCCGACCATGATCGTGTCGGCCGTATTCATCCCGATCTGCCCGAGCTGGCTGACAATGATCGGCAGCGCCAGGCGCAGGAGCGATCGGAGCTCCGTGAAGTACTGGGCTCGGCTCATGAGGCTGCAAAGAGAACGGATCGGGCTGCCGAGTGGAAGGAGGTTGGTCCGGAGTATGGCTTCCGGTGCATGGATTGGGTCATTTTCCACCGAACACGCCGACGGAGGGTCACGGACCGAACAGGCCCGGCTGCAGCCGGGTCGCAGCAGGCGCGGCTACGTGCAAGGAGGCAAAACGGTGACGGGTACGACGAAGGGCGGCGGCAGCCGCATTCCACCGCGTGTGCTGACGGCAGAGGAGGTGCGCGCACTCGTCGGTCGCAACTACTGGGGTGTGCTGTCGACGGTGGACAACGCGCAGCCGTACGCGGTGCCGATCATCTACGGCTTCGATACCGCGTTCTACGCCGTGCTGCGCGACGGTCGGAAGGTGCGCAACCTGGAAGCCAACCCGCGCGCCTGCCTGACCGTCGTGGAGATCGAGCACCTGGCGACGGCATGGCGCAGCGTGGTCGCGGTCGGCCGTGCGCGCTGGCTGGAGCAGGACGATGCGATGCGCGCCGCAATCGACGTCATCCGCGCACAGTATCCCGGACTGCCGACCCGCACCGGCGCCGGAGTGGACGCCCTGCGCGCCCAGGGGCACCGGGTGCTGTGCCTCGAAGTCGAGGAGATGACCGGGAGGACGAATGAATGAATCGACTACTCGCCGGGCTCGACGCGGCGGCGGCGCTGCTTCACTTCGCTGCGCTGCTTCTTCTTGCGCAGGCGCGCTTCCTTCGAGGCGCGCGTGGGGCGGGTACGTCTGCGTGCTTTCGGCCGGCGCAGTGCGTAGGCGAGGAGCTCGGTGAAGCGGGTGGTCGCCGCCTCACGGTTTTGGTGCTGACTGCGGCTGTCGCTGGCGACGAGGCGGAGCGTTCCGGTTTCG
>CAYSGF010000254.1:0-2603 GCA_964430275.1 uncultured Gemmatimonadaceae bacterium | reverse complement strand
CGACCCGAGAACGGGCCGCATCACGCCATGACGCTTCGTCGCCTCACGCTCCAGGGATTCAAGTCATTCGCCGACCGCACGCAGCTCGACTTCCACGATGGCATCACGGCCATTGTCGGGCCGAACGGCTGCGGCAAGTCGAACGTCAGCGATGCCATCCGCTGGGTACTGGGGGAGCAGCGTGCGTCCGCCATCCGCGGCTCGAAGATGGAGGAGGCCATCTTCCAGGGGACGACGCAGCGCCGTCCGCTCAATCGCGCGGAAGTCGCTCTCTCGTTCGACAACACGGAAGGGCGCCTTCCGGTGCCGCAGTCGGAGGTCGAGATCCGGCGCGTCGTCTTCCGGGAGGGCGGCAGCGATTACCTGCTGAATCGCCAGTCCGTGCGGCTGCGCGACATCTTCGACATCTGTCGTGACACCGGACTCGGTGCGAATGCATACACGGTCATCGAGCAGGGCATGGTCGACCGCATCCTGTCGGACCGGCCGGATGATCGCCGGCACATGTTCGAGGAGGCGGCAGGCATCGGGCGCTACAAGGATCGCCGCAAGTCGGCGCAGCGCCGGCTGGAAGCTGCAGATGCAGACCTTGCGCGCCTCGAAGACCTCGTCGCCGAGGTCGAGTCGAAGGTGCGCAGTTTGGCTCGCCAGCGTGGAAAGGCGAAGCGCTATGAAGAGCTGCGCGCGCGCCGGCTCGCACTGGAGATCACGGTTGCGCGGGCGGAGCTCGACCGTGTCCGGGAGACGCTCGAGCACACCGGCCGCCGTCTCGAGGAGCTGAGTGTCGAGGATCCGTCCTCGCGCGCAGCGCTCACGACTGCCGAGGCGGAGCTGGAACGACGCCGGCTCGAGTCGACGGAGGCGAGTCGCCAGCGCAATGCGGCGGCTTCGCGGCTGGAGGAGCTGGCGCGCGTGATCGCTGAGCGTGAGCGTGAGATCGCGATCGCGGACGAGCGCACGACCCACGCGCAACGTCGTCTCGAGCAGATCGCGAACGAACGGGCCGACCTCCGCTCACGCAGGGAATCACTCGACGCCGAGCTGCTGTCACTCGAGACCGAGCACGTCGGTCAGCAGGGCGTGGTGGAGTCGCTCGGTGCACGCGTTGCCGATGTACAGGAGCGACAGGGCGCACTGCGCCAGGAAGTGACGGACGTCCGGCGTGCAGATGAGGATGCACGCGCACGCGAAGCGGAGCTCACGCGCTCGCTCGCTCGGCTGGAGGCGGAGGCGGCCGGTGCGGAGGCACGAGCGGGCGAGGCACTGCGTCGCGTCGATGAGATGGGCTTCGAGCAGGAGGATCTCGACTCCGAGTTGAGCCGGCTGGATGAGCAGGGTGACCTCTTCGCGGAACAGTCCCGCTCGCTCGCGGAACAGCTCGAAACGCTGCGCCACGAGATGCGCGTCGCCGATGAGCGGCTGCAGGAGCTGCGCGCTGCCGAGCAGCACGCGCGCGAGGCCCTCGCAGCCGCCGACTCCGAGGCGAGCCGTCTCGCATCGCAGGCCGCGGCGCTGGAGACGCTCGAGCGCGAGCATCACGGCTTTGCGCCCATCGTCGCGGCCGCGCTCGATGCGGGCGGCGAGCTCGATGGTGTGCTCGGCCCCGTCGCCGAGTATCTGCGGCTGCCGCGCGAGCGCGCCTCCGCCGTCGAGAGCGCACTGAACTCGCTGCTGCAGGCGCTCGTCGTGCGGGATCCCGGCGCGCAGCAGCGCTTTCGCGAGTGGTTCGTCACGCAGGAGAATGTGCACGGCGCTGTCGCTCTTCTACCGCAGGACGCGCTGCCGCGCCTGGAAGCGCTGCTCGACCTGTTCGAGTTCGTTGGCGAGCCGGCGGCGGAGCCGGTGCTGATCGGCCGGCGCGAGCGCCTGGCCGAGCGGCGCGCGGACGCCGAGCGCGCGCAGCACGCACGCGAGGAGCGGGCCGAGGCACGCACACGCGCCGCCGCCGCCGTCGATGCCGCCGAAGCTGCCGTGCGCGAGGTCAAGGACCGCATGGATGCGATCGAGCTGGATCTGCGCCGGGCGAGCGCCGACGAAGCGAATCGCTCGGGCCAGCACGGGCGGGTCACACGTGCTCGCGAAGAGCTGGAGCGCCGTCGCGCAGAGCTGCTGGCGCTGGTCGACAGGTCGAAGGGTGACGCCGAACAGGCTCGCGCGCAGCGGAGCGCACTCGAGGATGAGCTCGTGCGCCACCGCGGCACCTGGCAGGAGGCCACGCAGACGCTGGCCGAGCGGGAGCGGGCGTGGGAGGACGTGCGCGATGAGGAAGCCGAGCTGCGCGTCGCGCATGCCCGCGCGGAAGGTGCACTGAGCGCTCTCGAGCGCCGGCTTGCCGGGTCGCGCCAGGAGCAGGACCAGATCGACCAGCGGCTGGCTGCGCTCGAATCCGAGGAAGCCGGTCATCACGAGACGATTACGCAGCTGAGCACGCGGCGCGGCGAAGCGGGCGAACGGCTCGAGGCGATGTTCGCGCAGCGTGACGAGATTGCCGTCGAGGTGCGCACTCTCGACGACGCGCTCGCCGAGGCCGCGGATACCGCCGTCACGCTCGAGACCGAGGTCCGCTCCCTGCGCCGCGCCGCGGATGAGCGCAGCGAGCTGCG
>CAYSGF010000253.1:0-9340 GCA_964430275.1 uncultured Gemmatimonadaceae bacterium | reverse complement strand
CAGTGGCCTACCACGGCGAACGGCTGGGGATCACCGTGGAGGTGGTGATGCCGGAGCAGACGCCACTCAACAAGGTGGTCAACACCCAGCGCTTCGGTGCGGGCGTGCGCTTCCACGGCGCCACCCTCTCGGATGCCATGGAGGAGGCGCGGCGCCTGGAAGCGGCAGAGGGGCGCGTCTTCGTGCACGCCTTCGACGACGCGCACGTGATCGCCGGCCAGGGCACCATCGGCCTGGAGCTGCTCGAGCAGTTGCCCGACCTGACCGCCGTGGTGGTCCCGATCGGCGGCGGCGGCCTGATCTCCGGTGTTGCGCTCGCAATCAGAGAGCAGCGGCCGGGCGTGCGGATCTACGGTGTCGAGGCCGCGGCCGCGGCTTCTGCCCTGGCCTCGCGGCAGGCGGGACAGATCGTCCACATCGAGACCACGGAAACCATTGCCGACGGGATCGCGGTCAAGCGAGTCGGCGACCTGACGTTCCCGCTGATCGAGCGCTATGTGGACGACATCGTAGCGGTAGACGAAATCCAGATCGCCGCGGCCGTGCATGTGTTGCTGGAGCGTCAGAAGACGCTGGCCGAGGGCGCCGGAGCGGCGCCGCTCGCCGCCATCCTCGCCGGGATGCTGCCCCTGCACGAGAGCGACGTGGTCGCGATCGTCCTCTCGGGCGGAAACATCGATGTGAACCTGCTGGACCGGATCATTCAGCGCGGGATGGTAGACGACGGCCGGCTCGCCCGTCTCTCCGTCACCGTACCGGATCGCCCCGGAAACCTCGCGCGACTGACGCGGCTCGTCGCCGACGCGGGCGCGAACGTGCTCGAGATCGCACACAGCCGCGCCTTCGCCGATGTCTCGGTGCGCCACGTCGAGATCGTCATGCAGCTGGAAACCCGGGGCGAGGCACACCGCACGGCCATCATCGAGCGCCTGGAGCGGGATGGCTACGCGGTGAAGGCGTCGGACTGAGTTGTGACAAGGACGGATCGACCGCTTGCGACGACGGCCGATCGACGAATGCGACGAACGCCGATCGACCGCGTCGCCTGCGCCCAGTCAGCAGGTGATGCTGCCCGTGATCGTGACCGTCTCGACTTCCAGGCCTTCGAACGTCGCACCCTTGTCATCGATCGTCAGGGTACCACCCTGGCCGGCGGATCGAAGGTAGCTGCCGAAGATCGCCTTGCCGACCGTCCCATCGTCGAAGACCTCGTTCGACAACGCCACGTCCAGCGACTCGCCGTTGTGCTCACCGGTGGCCGTCACGTGGCGCGTACCACCGAACTCGGCGCACTGCACCTCCGTCCCCCTCACAACCCCCGTCATGTCGCCGGCCATCGTGATCTCGAACTCGCCAATCCCGTCGTCCTCCCCCGGCTCCAGGCCCTCCGTGTCCGCCATCCCGGCCTCGCCGTCGGCCTCCATGTCATCGGCGGTGTCCGCTCCGCCGCAGCCGGCGCCGATCGCCAGCACGGCAACGAGGGTCGACCAGCGGAAGGTGCGTCGCGTCATTTTCGGGCCTGCCCTGTGAGGGTTGGGGAGGAACATGCTGAACCGGAAAGGTACGGCTGTGCGCGTTCGCCGACCAGAATTCCGGCCGGGCAGGCATACCTTGCACCGTTATACATAGTGGTGTTATGTATTGGCGGGCGAGTTCAGCCATCCGCGTGCAGCATGCGGCGCTCCCGCCCTTCGCCCGGGGGCCGTCGCGTTGGCGTCCGCACGCGCGAACCGCACGATCGAACTGAGGACGACCGTCCTGCCCGCGCGGCGCTGGACGGACGAGACTTTTTATGATAAAGTACATTGCAGTATTAGACGCTCGGGCATGAACAAGCAACACGGTCAGCAGGCGAGAGTCACGGCCGGGCGTCACGGACCGGACCGCCGAACAGCGACGGGGGCGTTCCTGCTGCTGCTCTCCGGCATGAGTGCCTGCGAGTCGGCGGCCTACGATGTCCGTCGCAACCTGACGTACGACCCGGCGATTGGGCTCTACGGCACGTTCGACGTCTACGAGCCGGAATCGGACACCGTGCACACCGACCGTCCTGCGATCCTCGCGATCCACGGTGGCGCCTGGCGAGGTGGCGACAAGGCGTGGGGTCAGCAGATCGCGGAGGAGCTCTGCCCGTTCGGGTATGTCGTTCTGTCCATCAATTACCGGCTCTCGTCCCGTGGCGATGGCACCTGGCCCGCGCAGATCGAAGATGTTCAGAACGCGTTGAAATACGTGCGCGCGAATGCGCGTCGGCTTCGTATCGATCCCGCTCGCATCGCGTCGCTCGGCGTGTCCGCCGGTGGTCATCTCGCGACGATGGTGGCGCTCCGTGACGATCCCGACAGCGCGCACGGACGAGTGAGCGTCGCCGTCAATCTGGATGGCGAGCATGACATGACGATGCCACCAGACCAGGTGATGGCCGACTTCGACGACATTCTTTCGGCTGTGCTGGGTCATGGTCCTCCGTGGTCGGCTGCAGAGCTGGGCGACATCTCCACGGTGACGTTTGCACGCCCGGATGTGTCTGTGCTCACGATTCACGGAGCAGATGACGACAACGTGTATGTCGCGCAGGGTGAGCGGATCACGGCAGCGCTTCGTGCACGCGGTGCGGACGTCGAGTTCATTCGCATCGAGGGCAGCGATGGCGACTGCCACACCGATTGCTGGCGGGTGCCGGAGGCGCGGAACGCGCTGCATCGCTTCCTGGACCGCACGCTATCGCACGATGGCCGTCGATACTACGAGGAGAACGAGCGAGGGGATCGCTGAGCGCGCTCGTCCGGAGCGCGTGACCGTCACGAGATCAACATTCGGCAGGCAACACAACGCAGAGGTTCACGCATGACTGCATTCCGTCGTATCCGCTCGCTCCGGTTTTCCTGGCTGGACTTCAAGGTCGGGTTCCGTATGCTGGCGCGGTATCCGGGCATCACGCTGGTCGGCACGGTGGCGATTGCGGTCGCGATCGCGCTCGGTACGGTCTACTTCGAGGCGGTGAACAAGTGGCGCAACCCGGTGCTTCCGATCGCGAACGGTGACCGTGTGGTCTCGATCCGGAACTGGGACGCCGGCGCGGTGGCTGTGGAATCGCAGTCGTTGTACGACTTCGCGATCTGGCGCGAGCGGGCGCGTACGGTGGCTCACCTGGGCGCGGCGGTCGTGTTCGTGCGCAACCTCGAGACCGCGGACGGGAACGTGGAGCCCGTGCGGGGTGCGGAGGTGACGGCGGACGCGTTCGCGCTGATGGGTACGGCGCCCCGGCTAGGCCGCGTGCTCACGGAACGCGACGAGCGGCTGTCGGAGCCGCCGGTCGTCGTCATCGGTCACTCGCTCTGGCAGACGCGCTTCGCGGGTGAGCCCGGGGTCATCGGCCAGTCCGTGAAGCTGGGCACCGCGAGTGCGACGATCGTCGGCGTGATGCCGGAGGGCTTCGCCTTCCCGACGAACGAGCGCATCTGGACGCCGCTGCGCGTGAGCTACGCGACGCTCGCGCCGCGCACGGGGCCGTCCGTTTCGATTTTCGGCCGACTCGCGCCCGGCACATCGAGGGACGCAGCGCAGACCGAGCTGCAGGGAATCGCCGCGCGCGTTGCCGCGGACAATCCGGAGACGCACAGGAATCTTCGGCCGCGCGTCACGTCGTATGCGAAACCGATCAACGAAGGCAGCGTGGCGCTCATGATTCGGACGATGCTCGTGGTCGTGAACGGCATCTTCCTCGCCCTGCTGACGATCGTGTGCGCGAACGTGGCGACCCTCGTGTTCGCGCGAACCGCCACGCGAGGATGGGAGATCACGGTGCGCAATGCGCTCGGTGCCAGCCGCGGCCGCATCATCACCCAGCTCTTCGTCGAGGCACTGGTGCTGGCCGGCGTGGCCGCACTGCTCGGGCTGGTCATCGCGAGGTTCGCGATCGGCTGGGGCCTCAGCCTGATGGCCGGCAGTGAAGCGCTGCCGTTCTGGATCGATGACAGCATCTCGTGGAGGACGGTGCTGTACACGGCGCTGCTCACGGTGTTCGGCGCCCTGATCGTGGGCATCCTTCCGGCGCTGCGAGTCACGCGGCTGAACGTGCAGGACGCGCTGCGCAACGAAGGCGCGGCGCGCGCCGGGCTCAAGTTCGGTGGCTTCTGGACCACCGTCATCGTCGTACAGGTCGCAATCACGGTGGCGCTCCTGCCGCTCGCCGGCGCCGGCGTCTTCGAGTCCAACCGGTTCATGCAGAGGGCGGAGGGCATCGGTGCGGATCGATACCTGACCGCGAGCGTCGGCATCGCGCGCGAAGACTATGCAATGGATTCGACCGCGTTCAATGCACGCACACGCGCCAGCTTCGATGAGCTCGAGCGACGGCTCATCGCCGACCCCGCCGTCGAGCAGATCGCCTTTGCCGACCGGCTGCCGGTGATGGACCAGTTCAAGTACGGGATCGAGGTCGATACGCTCGCCCTCGCCGCGACGGCAGGCATCCGCACGAGCACGCTGGTCCACGTCTCGTCCGGCTTCTTCGACACGTTCGGCACGTCGGTCGTCGCGGGTCGCGACTTCGCACCCGTCGACTTCGAGTCCGGCCGCGTGATGATCGTGAACGAATCCTTTGCGCGCCACGTGTTCGGCGGCCGCAACGTGATCGGCCAGTACATCCGCATTACCGGTGGCGAGGTCAGCAGCGTCGCGGGCGAGGAGTGGTACGAGATCGTCGGCATGGTGCGGGACTTCGGCTGGCAGCTGCCCCTGCCACACGAACAGTCCGCCATGTATCTGCCGAGCCTGCCCGGCACCGGCAGGGCCGGCAGCCTGGCCGTGCGCGTGCGCAACCCCACTGAGTTCGCGACGCGCCTGCGCAGGGTCGCCGCCGATGTCGATCCGACGATCCGGCTCACCGACGTCCAGCCGCTGACCAGCGTCGGCGGCGGCGAGGCGACGATGAACTGGGCACTGACGTCGGTGGCATGGCTGGTCGGTTTCATCGTGCTGCTGCTGTCGGCCACCGGCATCCACTCCCTGGTGTCATTCACCGTAGCACGACGGACGCGCGAGATCGGCATCCGCGCCGCGCTCGGTGCGCGCCCCGGACGCATCGTGGCCGGAGTCTTCTCCCGTGCCTTCCTGCAGATCGGCGCGGGCATCCTCGCCGGCAGCGCCATCGCCGCATTGCTCGGGCTGAACTCGGGGACCGGGCTGCTCCTGCTGATCGGCGCAGACGTCGTGATGCTCCTCGTCGGGCTCGCGGCCTGCGCGGTACCGCTGCGACGTGCACTCCGGATCGACCCGACGGAGGCGCTGCGCGCGGAAGTGTGAGGCGGGCGCACGTCGCTCTGATGCGCTACGAGTGTCAGGCGTAACAATTCGTGTACCCGTACACGACAAGCGAGGACCCGTGAAAACACTCGGTTTCGCTGCAACGCTGCTCGCATGCGCACTGAGCGTCGCCGCGCAGGCGCCCGAGCCAGTGGCTGACGCCGGTCCCGGACAGCTCGAGCAGGACACGAGCCTGGCAGCCATGGAGCGCCGCATCCGCGCAGGCGACTTCCGCCGCATCGGTAGTGTGCTGATTGCGCGTGATGGCGACGTCGTGTACGAGCAGTACTTCGATGGCGACGCGGGCACACTGCGCAATACCCGCTCGGCGACGAAGACCATCACCGGGATGCTCATCGGGATCGCGATCGATCGCGGGCTGCTGAGCGACGTGGACGCGCGCGTGACGAGCTTCTTTCCCGAGAAGCAGCCGTTCGACAATCCCGATCCACGCAAGGACGCGATCACGGTCGAGGACTTTCTGACGATGAGCTCGCTGCTCGAGTGCGACGACGGCAACACGTTCTCGCGCGGGCACGAAGAGCGCATGTATCTGATCGAGGACTGGATCGCGTTCACGCTCGACCTGCCGATCCGCGGCTTTCCGGCGTGGGCGACCCGTCCGGAAGACTCGCCCTACGGTCGGAGCTGGAGCTACTGCACGGCAGGCGTGACAACGCTCGGCGGAGTGATCGCGCAGGCGACCGGCAGTCCGGTGGAGACGTTTGCCGCTCGCTACCTGTTCGCGCCGCTCGGCATCGACAGCGTGAGCTGGCAGTTCTCGCCGATGGGCATCGCGCAGACGGGCGGCGGGCTCGCGCTGCGCAGCCGCGACCTGCTCGCGCTCGGGCAGCTCTACCTGGACGGCGGCGCGTGGGAAGGTCAGCGCATCGTGTCACGCGCGTGGGTGGACGAGTCCGTCCGGCCACACGCACGGGTCGACGACGACACGGAGTACGGCTACCTGTGGTGGCTGCGACGATTCGACGAGGAGCGGGCCGTTGTCATGGCTGGGAGCGGCGGCAACAAGGTCGCGGTGTTCCCCGAGCTCGGTGCGGTGGTCGTGATCACGAGCACGAACTTCGGGCAGGCGGATGCGCACGAGCTGACGGATCGGATACTCGAGGAGTATATACTGCCTTCGCTGCGGTGAAGCCCTGCAGTGCGGTGCTCGAACCGTCCTGTGGCAGCGTCAGGAGCGGGCTACCGGGCGCGGGTCGGCAGCGCGGCGATGCGCGAGCCATACGGCGCCGGCAACCTGCGCGGGGCAGCGGGCGCGGGCCCTCTCAGCACGTCGAACGCTACCCACCTCCTTCGTCGTGACGGCTGGAGCACGGTTCACGCTTTCCGACGCCGTCTGGGTTGTACCGGGGCCGCGCCGAGTGACGCGGTCACAGCTCGACGGCGTCACAGCCCGTGATGCTTCTACCATCCCGAAGAAACGCGCGGGTGGGCTACGATTGACGTCGACGACGTGGCGGATGTCGCACGGCGTCGCACGGCCCTTCGCCGCGATTCAGATGTCCGAAACGAACGATGGGGTCGTCGCGGCCTCCCATGGCCAAAGACGATTCCGTATTGCACATCGGCCCGAACCGACATGGAAGCGCCCCGCACGGCCTGCTACTTTCGCTCGAATCGAAGCCTGTTCCGCGGCGATGTTCTGCGCACCTGTCGCGGGCCAGCGTCGATGGCGTCACAGGCCATGATGCTTCCACCACGCGGGAGCGAAGCGCGTGGGCTGCGATTGACGCCGCGGAGGGCGCATGCCGAGTCGTCGAGACACGGAGCTCATCCTGCTTGAGCTGGGCGCGGCTCAGCATGGGGTCGTAACGCGAGCGCAGTTGCGCGCGCGCGGCCTTTCGATTCATGCCGTGGACTGGCTGGTGCGCGCGCGGCGACTCGTCGTCGTGCAACGCGGCGTGTATCAGATCGGTCCGGTCGCGCTCCCGCGAGCTGCCGAACGGGCGGCAGTGCTCGCCGGCGGCTGCGACGCCAGAATCAGTCATCGCAGTGCGGCACACCTCGAAGGCATGCTCGAGGCGAGCCATCACGTCAGCAAGCTGGAGGTGACCGTGGCGCGACGCAGGCCTCGTCGCATCGAGGGAGTCCGGATCCACCGGGTGCGGGATCTGAGAGCGGACGAAGTTACGCGAATCGAGGGCATACCGGTCACCACGCCGGCGCGTACGCTGCTCGACATTGCAGAAACGGAGACGGCACGTGATGTCGAGCAGGCGTATGCGAAGGCCCTGCGCATGCGGCTCGTCACGCCCGAAACGATGCGCGACATGGTGGAGCGGCATCCGACGCACCGCGGAGCGCCGGTCTGGCGGCGGCTGCTGGCGGAATACGGCGGCCCTGCATTCACGCGCTCCGAAGCGGAGGAGAAGCTGCTCGATATCACGCGCAGCGCGAGGCTGCCGCCCCCGGAGTTGAACGCGCAGGTGCTGGGTCACGAGGTCGACTTCCTGTGGCGGGACGCGCGCGTCGTGGCGGAGGTCGACGGCTACGCATTTCACGCTTCGGCGCGCTCCTTCGCCGCGGACCGCAATCGCGACGCGGAGTTGACGGCGGCGGGCTACCGCGTGTTGCGATTCACTTGGGCGGATCTCGGCGAAGGCCGGTTCGCCACGGTCGTTCGTCTGGCGCAGGCGCTGGTGCGGTGAATCGTGGGGTATTCCTGCCCGTTGACCCCGCTACCGCGTCATGCAGCGTCCCAGCCGGGACAGGCCCTCCTCGATCCGCCCCGCCGCGATCGCCCCGTAGCCGATCAGGAAGCCGGGCCGCGCGCCGTCACCATCATAGTGGTACGACAGCGGCAGCACGGCGACGCCCTGTGCGAGGGCCTTTTCCGCGAGCGCGACATCGCACGAAGCATCGCGTGAAGCACCTTCACCCTCGAGGATCGCAGCGAGATGCAGCCCGCCGGCACCGGGCAGCGGCGTCAGCCGACCGGCGAACTCGCGCGTGAGGATCTCGACGACTGCAGCGTGCCGCTCCGCATAGATGCGGCGCATGCGGCGGATGTGGCGGGCGAGGAGCCCATGATCGATGAGCTCGGCGAGTGCGCCCTGGGCAGGCAGCGCGGTGTGCCAGTCCGTGAGATGTTTCGCCTTTCGCAGCGCCGTGTGCAACGGTTCCGGCGCGACCAGGAATCCCAGCCGCAGCGTCGGCAGCAGTGATTTCGAGAAGGAACCGACGTAGAGGACACGCCCCGATCCGTCGAGGCCCTGGAGCGATTCGAGCGGCCGGCCGCCGTAGCGGAACTCGCTGTCGTAGTCGTCTTCGATCACGGCCGCATCCGCCCGCTCCGCCCACGCGAGCAGCGCCTGCCGCCGGCCCATCGACATCGCCATGCCGAGCGGATACTGGTGCGACGGCGTGACGTACACGACGCGCGCGCCCGCGGGGATGCGGTCCACCATCAGCCCCTCGTCGTCGACGGGCACGCCGACCACGCGCGCGCCATGCGATCGCAGGAGACGGCGCGGCAGCGGGTAGCCGGGGTCCTCGACCGCCACGACGTCGCCCGGCTCGATGAGCACACGTGCAATGAGGTCGAGCGCCTGCTGACTCCCGCTCGTGACGAGGACTCCTGCGGCAGACGTGCGCACTGCGCGCGCAACGCCGACATGACGCGCGATCGCCGCGCGCAGGCCTTCATGTCCCGCCGCGCCGATCAGCGCGCCCGCACCGATCGCGCGCGGGCGGATCTGGCGCGAGATGCGCGCACGCCAGGCCGCGAACGGAAAGCGACTCGCGTCCGGGATACCGGGCCGGAAATCGAATTCCACGCGCGTCGCCGACAGGTCGAGACCTTCCGCGATCTCGCGCCACACGGCGCGCGCGCGCAGCGGCGACGTGCGACCGCCCACCTGCATGCGCGGTCGGACGCGGTCGCTCACGAACGTGCCCGCACCGATCCGCGTCTCCACGAAGCCCTCGGCACGCAGCCGCTCGTATACTGCGACCACCGTGTTGCGCGCGACCTGCAGCCTGCGCGCAAGCTCGCGGCTCGACGGCAGCGCCG
>CAYSGF010000252.1:0-8075 GCA_964430275.1 uncultured Gemmatimonadaceae bacterium | reverse complement strand
AGCTTCTTCACGGCCGGCGAGAAGGAGGTCCGTGCCTGGACCATTCGCCGCGGCTCGAAGGCACCCCAGGCCGCAGGCGAGATCCACACGGACTTCGAGCGCGGCTTCATCCGCGCCGAGACCCTGGGCTGGGAGGACTTCGTCGCCGCTGGCTCCCAGAAGGAGGCGCGCGAGAAGGGGCTGGTCCGCAGTGAAGGCAAGGACTATGTGGTGCAGGACGGGGACATTCTGCTCTTCCGGTTCAACGTTTAGCCTGTTAGACTACAAGGCTCGACTCCTGCCCCTCCCACGGTGAGGAGGGGCCGCACAGACCGGAGGATTCGTGAAAGCCTACGAGGTCGTCTACATCTTCGATCCGCAGCTCGCGGAAGAAGCGATCGAGCAGAAGCTCGAACGCTACCATCAGCTCCTGACCCAGAATGGCGGCGGGGAGATCACGGCCCGGGACGACTGGGGCCGTCGTCAGCTCGCGTACCCCATCAAGAAGCAGACGAGCGGCCACTATGTGGTCGTGCAGTTCAATGCTGCGGCGGAGTCGCTGCCGGAGTTCGAGCGTCTGCTGAAGCTGGACGAGGAGCTGCTCCGCTACCTGGTCGTCCTGCACGACGGCGAGCCGGCGGCGCCGATGTCGATTGCGACGCGCGCCGACCGCAAGGATGACGACGACGAGGACGAGGAGGATTGAGATGCGGCGTGCAAGCAAACAGTGCCCGCTGTGCGAGGCCGGGATTCGACAGATCAATTACAAGGACGACAAGACGCTCGGCCGGCAGATGACGGAGCAGGGGAAGATGCTCCCGCGGCGGATGACGGGCATGTGTGCGCGGCACCAGCGGCAGGTGACGACCGCCATCAAGCGGGCGCGCTACCTGGCGCTGGTTCCGTATGTCCGACGCTATAGCGACTGAGGAGCGTCGCGGGCCCGGGCGCGGGTGGGGCACGGCGTTCGCACTCGCGATTGCCACGCTGCTCCTGTCCGCGCTGCAGCCCGCGCTGCTGATCTTCGTACCGCTGGCCATTCTGCTGGTGGCGCTGCCGCCGCGGCGGCCGGCGCTCCTGGTAGCGGCGGGTCTGCTGGTCTGGCTGGTGTTCTTTCGCGGCCAGGACGGTGCGCTCTGGTACGTGGAGCGAGGGTGGGCACTGCTGCTCGCGGCGTGGTTCGTCGCGCTGGCGGTGCTCTGGCCCCGGCGATCGTTCATCGCGCGCGGTCTCGGTGCGGTCGCAGCGACGACGCTGAGTACGGGCGCGTTTCTGCTCGTGCGGCGCTCGGGCTTCGCCGGGGTGGACAGCATCATCACCGACGAGCTGCGCGGCGCGGCGTCGGAGACGCTGACCGTGTGGACGACGGCGTTGGGGTTCGAGCGGGTCTCCGCGCGCGTGTCCGAGGCGGTGTACGCGGCTGCGGACCTGCAGGCGCTGGTGTTTCCGGCACTGCTCGCGCTCGGATCACTGACCGGCCTCGCCGTCGCATGGTTTGCGTACCGGCGACTCGCGCACGGGGATGTCGCACCGTTGCGGCCGCTGCGGGAGTTTCGATTCCCGGACGACCTCGTCTGGGTCCTGATCGCGGGGCTCGTGCTGCTCCTGCTGCCGCTCGGTGCGAGCGCGCAGCGGGCGGGCACGAACCTGTTGACGTTCATGGCGGTGCTCTACGCGCTGCGTGGAGTCGCGGTGCTGCTGGTGATTGCCGGTGCGCCCGGTCCGCTCGGCATCGTGATTGGCGGAGTGCTGGTGTTGTTCCTGTATCCGCTTGTGATGATGATGACAGTGCTGGTGGGCGTGACGGACACATGGTTGGATCTTCGGGCGCGGCGCGCTGCGGTGCCGCCGTCCTCATGATGGAGCGAGAGCGATGAAGACGATCAAGCTGATTCTGCGGCAGGATATCGAGAAGCTGGGCGATGCGGGGGAAGTGGTTTCGGTGCGGCCCGGCTATGCGCGCAACTACCTGCTGCCGCAGGGTCTCGCGTACGCGGCTACGGCGTCGAACGTCCGTCAGCTGGAAGAGGAGCGCAAGCGCGCGGAAGCGACAGCGAAGCGCAGCTACCTGGAGTCGAAGCGGCGCGCGGCGCAGCTGGAGAACGTGTCGCTGACGTTCCACGTGAATGCGGGTGAGGAGTCGAAGCTCTTCGGCTCGATCACGAGCGCGGACATTGCAGAGCGGCTGAACGAGCAGAACCTGGACTTTCCGATCGATCGGCGCTGGATCGAGCTGGACGAGCCGATCAAGACGCTCGGCGTCTACTCGGTGCCGGTCAAGCTGCACGGCGATGTCCGGCCCGAAGTGAAGGTCTGGGTCATCAAGGCCGAGTAGACTGCACAATGGGAACGGGAGCGGCGGCCGTCCGTCAGGGCGGCCGCCGCTCGTTCGTTGAGACAGCACAGGGCGGCCTCGATTATGCATTTGTGCGCGGCGGCAACCTTGCCCGAACGGGAGATAGCAGATACGCATGAAAGGACAGGACCGGGCGCGCGCGATGCGCGGTGGCGGGGTGGATTCCGGTGAGGAGATGGTGAGCATCGCCGAGGGTGTGACCATACCTTCGTCGCTGAACCGGGCGGTCGAGCTCGCGCGGGACCGCAAGGGCCGCGACCTGCTGTTGCTGGACCTGCGGGGCATCTCGAACGCAACGGATTATTTCCTGCTCGTGACCGGCACGTCGGACACGCATGTCAAGGCGATAGCCGACCACGTGATCGAAGAGCTGAAGGCAGCTGACGTGCGCGCCATGAACGTGGAGGGACTGCGCACGGGCCGCTGGGTCCTGATCGACTATGTCGATTTCGTCGTGCACGTGTTCCACCCTGCTGCCCGCGACTTCTATCAGCTCGAGCGGCTCTGGGGCGACGCGCCGACGCACACGTTCGAAGAGGACGAGGCCTAGGCGCATTCGCGCACAGGGCCGCGCTGACGCAGGCCCGACGCCCTCGCGCGCGGGCCGGGAGGCTTCGGAATGCCCGCCGTGCGCTCCATCCTTGCCGCAGCCTTCAGCGCTGCCTTCCTGCTGCCCGCCTGTCTCGAGGCCCAGTACTTCGGTCGCAACAAGGTGCAGTACCGGGCATTCGACTTCGACATCATCGGTACCGAGCACTTCGACGTCTACTACTACCAGGAGGAACGGCGTGCCGCACTCGATGCGGCGCGCATGGTCGAGCGGTCCTACGCCCGGCTCTCCAGACTGCTTCAGCACGAGTTCAGCGAGCGCAAACCGCTGATCCTCTACGCATCGCACACCGACTTCCAGCAGACGAACACGCTGCACGGCATCATCGACGAAAGCACGGGCGGTGTTACGGAATCCGCGAAGGGCCGGATGATCCTGCCGTTCACGGGGGACTACGCCTCCTTCGATCACGTGCTGACGCACGAGCTCGTGCACGGGTTCCAGTTCGATGTCATCCTGCGCGGCGGCGTGCCGATGGACGCGACTCCGCTGATGGCGCCGTTGCCGCTCTGGTTCATGGAAGGCGTGGCGGAGTACCTGTCGGTCGGCCACGTCGACGCGCATACGGAGAGCTGGCTGCGCGATGCCGTGCTCACCGGCTACATGCGCTCGATTGACGAGATGTCCGTGCGCGACGACTACCTGAGTTACCGCTTCGGGCAGTCGCTGTGGGCGTACATCGGTGAAAAATGGGGGGATGACGTCGTCGGCATCCTGTTGCAGAAGGCCCCGGGCGTCGGTATTCCCCGCGCCTTCGTCAGCACGCTCGGCGTCACGCTGGAGGAGCTGAATGCCGAGTGGTTGCAGTCGATCCGCGCGCGCTACCTGCCGCAGGTGGCCGAGCGTGAGCGGCCGGATCGCTTCGCCGCGCGCCTGACGACGCACGCGCGGCTCGAAGACCCGTGGTTCCTGTCACCGGCGATCTCACCCGACGGGACGAGCATGGTATTCCTGTCGCAGCGCGACGGCTTTCATTTCGACCTGTGGCTCGCGGATGCGCGCACCGGTGAGGTCCAGAAGAAGCTCATCGAAGGTGCGGGCGATGCCGGCTTCGAATCACTGCGCTACATGCGCTCGGGCGCGTCGTTCTCCCCCGACGGTGGCTACCTTGCGTTGGCAGCGAAGAGCGGTGGCGGCGACGTGCTGTACGTCTACGACCTCGCACGTGAGCGCATCGTCAGGAAGCTGCACTATCCTCTCAACGGGCTCAGCAACCCTTCGTGGGCGCCCGACGGCCGCCGTCTCGTCTTCACGGGTCTGGATGGCGGCATCAGTGACCTCTACATCACCGACCTCGAGGGCGACCTCCAGCGCCTGACCGACGATCGATACGCCGAGCTGCACCCGGCCTGGTCACCTGACGGCCGGATGATCGCGTTCACGACGGACCGCGGTCCGGGCATGGACCTGGAAGGTCTTGTCTACGGCGAGATGCGGGTTGCGCTCTACGACCTCGATGACGGGGCGATCGAGATCCTGCCGCATCAGGAGGGCGGAAAGAACGCGAATCCCGTCTGGGCGCCGGACGGCCGCTCGCTCATCTGGGTCGGGGACCGCACCGGCACGAACGACCTGTATCACTTCGATCTCGAGACACGCCGGCTGGCGCGCATCACGAACCTGCTCAGCGGCGTCATTGCGGTCGGACCCCTGAGCCCTGTGCTGTCCTGGTCGCGCTCGGATCGCCTCCTGTTTACGTACTTCGAGCAGGCGGGCTACAACATCTATGGCGTCGATGATCCGCGCGCGTTGCCGCGCGATGTGATCACAGCGGCGCCAATGGCAGCGGGGAACGGGACCGATACGGGCGCCGTGAACCCGGCACTCCCCGCGGATCACGATCCCGTTGCTGGCGGCGGAGCTCGCAACGCCGATATACGGCATGTGTCGCCGTTGCCTGCGACCACCGCGCGCGAGCGGGGCCTGTCGGGAATCTCGTCGTTCTATCGGCAGGGAGCGGAGTTCCGACCGAGTGATGCACCCGGGCCCGACACGATGAGTATCGGACCGACCTCCGTGGTTGGACTCCTGGAGCGCCCTGCGCATGCCCTGCCGGACACCACACACTTCGAGTTGCGCGACTACCGCGTCAAGTTCACGGCGGACGCGATCGGCCGGCCGAGCGTCGGCGTTCAGGTCGGCGGCTACTACGGCAACGGCGTGTACGGTGGCAGCTACATCGCCCTGTCCGACATGCTCGGCAACCACAACATCCTGCTCGCCGCCAGCATCAACGGCTCCCTTTCCGATGCCGCGTTCTATAGCGGGTACAGCTTCCTGAAGCGGCGCGCGAACATCAGCATGGCACTGCTGCAGCAGCCGCTCTACCGCTACATCGGCGGCGGTTACGACATCCCTCTGGAAGTCGACGGCGTGGTGCAGTCGGTTGCAGCGAACGTATTCGTGCGGGACGTCGTCCGCGGCGCGCAGGCACGCGTAAGCTATCCGTTCGACCCCTTCCTGCGTCTCGAGCTCGGCGCATCCGGCTACCACTACTCGAGCGACGTGCTCTATCGCGGCTTCATCCTGGAGTCGGGTGACGCACTCGACGAAACGCATTCGCTCGACCGGTTCGGCTACTGGCAGCCGCAGGCCGCGCTGGTGTTCGACAACGCACGCTTCGGCTGGACCGGACCGGTCGGGGGGCGGCGCTACCGGCTTCAGGTCAGCCGCGCGCTCGGTGACCTGAGGTTCATCGAGGGCCTGGTCGACGCGCGCAACTACCTGAACCTCTCGCAGCATGCCGTCTTCGCGACGCGCCTCGTGGCGCTGATCCGCGACGGCGGTGCGGCCGACCGCTTCGGCGCGTACTGGGGCGGTCCCTACTTTCTGCGTGGCTACGACGGCGGCTCCTTCGACCTGAATTCGGAGGAATGCGAGGCGAGCCGCGAGCGCGTCGCCGCCGGCGCCGCATCGCGCTGTCCTGTGCGCGACCAGCTCATCGGTTCCAGCGCCGCCCTCCTCAATGCCGAGCTGCGCGTGCCCGTCAGCCGGCAGCTCCGGATCGGGTTCCTCGGAAGTTTCCCGCCCATTGACGCGGTGGCGTTCTTCGATGCCGGCATCGCATGGGACAACCGGCTGTGTTTCGACGCGGATCCCGTCGCTCCC
The DNA here is from genome assembly GCA_964430275.1 of uncultured Gemmatimonadaceae bacterium. Taxonomy (GTDB): domain Bacteria; phylum Gemmatimonadota; class Gemmatimonadetes; order Longimicrobiales; family RSA9; genus DASTYK01. The sequence continues at coordinate 2,022 of CAYSGF010000252.1, read as the reverse complement.
GGCCGCTGTACGACCCGCCGTGCCCAGCCCGTTCGGCTCGTGTGGCGCCGACAGGCGGGCCAGGATCCGCTCCTGTTTCGCAGGCCGCTCCTCAGCTACGGCCTCGGCATGCGGATGAACGTATTCTACACCGTGCTGCGGCTCGACTACGCCGTGCCGCTCAATCGCCCGGGGCGCAATGGCTTCGGAAGTGGCATCTGGTCCGTCTCCTTCGGTCCGTCCTTCTGAGCGACGCTCTCCCCACGTTCCCTTCCTCTCCGCTGCCGGCCGCCCTACATTACCCGCCGTCCCCGTCCCGGGGGACAGGCGCTGCCGACGCCCGGCAGTTCGGGAGTGGGCAGCGCGTGTGACGCGGATCGACACCAAGCATACATGACAGCCGGTTCGTGGCCGACAGCGACGCCGTTTGATCTGGAGACCGGCGGCGAGGCAGACGTGTTATCGCTCCTGTTCGGCGGGCCGGATGCCGAGCTGGCGGGCGTGCTCCTGCTCGCAGGGCAGGGTGCCCGGCGCGACGGCTGGGCGGCCCGCGTTGCGATCGCCCTCGCCTCCGCCTGGTCCGATCGCTCGGGTACCGTCATTCTCGCCGATGCCTGCCTCGCCACGCCGGAGCTCCACGGCCTGCTCGCCGAGCCGAACGGCGAGGGCGTCGCCGATGTCTTTCAGTTCGGCGCATCCCTGCGGCGCGTCCGGCGCACCGTCGAGGGCCGCTCCTTCGAGTTCATCCCTGCCGGCGTCTACGTCCTCGATCCGGAAGGCGTCATGCGCCACGGCGCGTGGAGCCGCCTGCTCGAGGATACGCTGGCGATGGGACGCCGCCTGCTGGTCTACGCGTCCGCGGACGCGGACGGTGTCGAGACGCTGGCAGAGCGGATCGGTGCTGTCGTACTGCTCGCGGCCGTCGACGACGACGTCGACGCCTCCGCCTTCTCCGCAGACCTGCGCGGTGTACTGACGCCGCCCGTGCACGTGAAGGGCGAGCCGCTGGCCGCCCCGCTCAGCCCGCGTCGCCCGGACGCCGAGTTCGAGCGGCTTCGGCTGCCGCAGGGGGAGAGCCGGGAATCGCATATCGCCGACCTGCGCATCCAGCAGCGCTCGACCGTCATGGGCCGGCCCACCGAACAGGCGGAGAGCGCCGCTGGACGTGCGCCCCCGCCGCCCGCGCCCGTCAGCGAGCGCATGGCGGCCGACCCGGATGCAGCGCTCGAGGTGCCGCTCTTCGCGGATCCGGTGGAAACGCCGAAGCGTCGAACGAGCGCCATTATCCTGACCCTCGTCATCGTCGCACTGCTGAGTCTGCTTGCCGGCGCCTGGCACTTCTTCGGCCGCTCCTGGTGGGCCGAGCGAGCCAGCGCGAACACAGCGACGGCCGTGGCGCCGACAGACAGTACGACGCCCGGTGCGCCCGCGCTGAGCGGGCCGGTTCGGCCGCTGCCGGTGTCCATCGCAATGGAAGCCTACACGAATCTGCCCGAGGCGCTCGAGCGCGTGCGGGCGCTCGCCGCCGTCGAGGAGGATATCGGCTTTCTGATCTCGCCGATGCTGATCGACAGTGTCCTGTACTACCGTGTGATGGCAGGACCACTGGCCGACACGCTCGTTGCGGACAGCCTCACGAACAGAATGGTCCGGAGCGGCAGCAAGAGCGCTCGCTTCGGTAACGAGGTTCATTTGACGCCGCTCGCGTTCCTGGTCGCCGAGTACGACAATGAGCGCGGCGCGCGCGAACGGCAGGTCGAGCTGGAGCAGCTCGATATACCGACATACATCGTGCGGCTCGCGCATCCTGAGGATGAGCGCTACCGTCTGTACGGCGGCGCCTATCGCGGGCGCGGCGACGCCGACGTCATGCGACAGCTCCTGCGCAACGCCGGTGTGCGGGACTCCCTGGTCACGAGAGTAGGCAGCACCACCTCATGAAGCTTCGTCGTCTGGTTCTGCAAGGATTCAAGTCGTTCCCGGATCGCACCGAGCTGCATTTCCACGATGGCATCACGGCCATCGTCGGTCCGAACGGCTGCG
>CAYSGF010000251.1:0-10929 GCA_964430275.1 uncultured Gemmatimonadaceae bacterium | reverse complement strand
TCTCGATCACGGCATCGGCCGCTTCACCGGCCTGCAGCGCGTGAGGGTCGGCGAGGAGGAGATCGAAGCACTCGCTATCGAATATGCCAGCGGTGAGACGCTGCGTGTGCCGGTTTACCGCCTCGACCTCATCGAGCGCTGGATTCCGGATCGTGAGGGCGGCACCGCGCCGAAGCTGCACAAGATCGGCGGCAAGGCGTGGAAGTCGTTACGCAAGAAGACCGAGCAGGCGATCCAGGAGATGGCCGCCGAGCTGCTGCGGCTCTACGCCCTGCGCCAGACGGCGGAGCGCCCGCCGCTGCCCGCGGATACACGCTGGCAGAAGGAGATGGAGTCCAGCTTCCTGTACGAGGACACGCCCGATCAGCGTGAGGCGACCGCTGACGTGAAGCGCGACCTGGAGTCGCGCCATCCCATGGATCGACTGATCTGCGGCGACGTCGGCTACGGCAAGACCGAGATCGCCGTGCGTGCGGCGTTCAAGGCGGCCCAGGAAGGCCGCCAGGTCGCGGTCCTCGCGCCCACCACGATTCTGGTCGAACAGCATCTCCATACGTTCGAGCAGCGACTCGCCGGGTATCCGATCCGCATCGAGGCCCTGTCCCGCTTCCGTTCCCCCAGGGAACAGGCGAGCATCCTGGATGCGCTCGCCGCGGGCACCGTCGACATTGTCATCGGCACGCACCGGTTGATCGAGCCGGACGTGAAGTTCCGCAATCTCGGTCTCCTCGTCGTCGACGAGGAACAGCGCTTCGGCGTCAAGCAGAAGGAGCGATTCAAGGAGCTGAAGCACAACCTCGATGTGCTCTCCATGACGGCCACGCCGATACCGCGCACGCTGCACTTCTCGCTGACCGGCCTACGCGACATGTCGCTGCTGCAGACCCCGCCGCGCGACCGCATGCCGATCCTTACGCACGTCCTGCCCTGGGTGGACGAGGTCATCGAGGACGCAATCCATCGTGAGCTCGATCGCGGCGGCCAGGTGTTCTTCGTGCACAACCGCGTGGAGTCGTTGAATGCGGTCGCCGAGCGGGTCAGACGGATCGTGCCCGAAGCGACGGTCGGCGTTGCGCACGGGCAGATGGCAGCGCACGAGCTGGACTCGGTGATGCGTCACTTCCTCGAGGGCGAGATCCGCGTACTCGTCACGACCGCGATCATCGAGAACGGCCTCGACGTGCCCACCGCCAACACCCTCATCGTCGATCGCGCAGACATGTTCGGCCTGGCGCAGCTCTACCAGCTGCGCGGGCGCGTCGGCAGGTCACACCATCGCGCGTACTGCTACCTGCTGATCCCGGACAACGTGAACGATGAGGCCGAGAAGCGGCTCCGCATCCTCGAGCACTTCACCGAGCTCGGCAGCGGCTATGCCGTTGCGCTCAAGGACCTGGAACTGCGCGGTGCAGGCAACATCCTGGGCGCCGAGCAGTCGGGCTTCGTGCACGCGGTCGGGCTGGACACGTACACCCGGCTTCTCGAGGACACGATTCGCAGACTCAAGAGCGGTGAGACGGAAGTGGAGCCCGCTCCCACCGAAGTCCTGCTCGAAGGGTCGGCGTTGCTCCCGGACGAGTACATCGCCGATGGAGCGCAGAAGCTCCATTTCTACCGGCGGCTCTCGCGGCTCGAGACCGTCGGTCAGGTGCAGGCGCTCGCGGAGGAGATCCGCGACCGCTACGGCCCCGCACCCGTCGAGGTCGAGCGCCTGCTGGCGGCGGCCCGCCTGCGACTGGTCGGAACCGAGCTGGCCGTCGAACGTATCCACGTGCACGGCGAATCGGCACGTGTCACGTTCCGGCCCGGCGTGATCCCGAAGATCGCCGCACTGCAGGGCGCCTTCCACGATCACCAGGTCGAGGTCGAAGTCCGCAGGACCATGCCGCTCTCCATCGTGCTGCGCCGCCGCGGTGCACGCGCGATCACGGACACACTCCTGGCAGCGTTCGACGTGCTCGCGGCCGAGCGCGCACGGGCTGCATAGCGGGTGGCGCGTCTTCCCGGCTCCGACTAGCTTCAACGGGCTGTAGCGGTGGCGCCCCTGCCAGGCGCGCGCCACAAAACTCCAAGGAGACAGGAATGAGGAAGCTCCTCTCGCTTGCCGGCACGCTCGCCGTGACCGGCAGCCTGATCGCATGTGACGCCGTCGGTCAGGCGATGACATCGCACACGGGTGTGCTCGCGCGGGCCGCCGGCCACGAACTGGCGGTCGATCAGGCCGTCGGCCTCCTGACGCGCAATCCGCGCGTGCCGGCGCAGGCCGAGGTTGTCGACGCGATCGCGAACCTGTGGGTCGATTACACGGTGTTCGCGCGCGCTGCGGCGGAGGACACCACGCTGGGCGGCATCGAGCTGGACGCCCTGCTGGAGCCCTGGCTCAGGCAGGAGCTGGTCTGGGGGCTGCGCGAAAAGGTGATCCAGGTCGATACCGTGATCAGCGACTCCGTGCTGTTTGCGGAGTTCCAGCGACGTCAGCCGAACGCCCGGGTTCGTGCCCGCCACGTGCTCTTCCGGATGCCGCAGAACGCGACGGACGAGCAGCGTGACAGTGTGATCGCCGCCGCGCGACAGGTGCGCGAGCTGGCGATGACCGGTACCGACTTCGCCGAGCTCGCACGCGAGCACAGTGAGGATCCGGGAAGCGCCGCGCAGGGCGGCGATCTCGGCTTCTTCGGTCGCGGCCAGATGGTCGGTCCGTTCGAGGCAGCTGCGTTTGCGCTCGAGCCGGGCCAGATCAGTGAGCTGATCGAGACGCCGTATGGGTTCCACATCATCAAGCTCGAGGAGCGGGAGCTCCCGGACTTCGAGTCGAACCGCGACTCGTTCCGCCAGCAGCTGATCGAGGACCGGCGCGCGGAGGCCGAGGAGATGTACGTTCGCGGCCTCACGGACTCCCTCAACGTGGAGATCGGCGACGGCGCAGTCGACGTGGCCAAGGATCTCGCCCGCAAGCCGAGCGATGACCTGAACCGGCGCGCGGCGAACCGCGAGCTGACGAGCTACACGGGCGGCGGTTTCACTGCCGGCGAGTACCTGGATTTCATTCGCGGCCTGCCGTCGAATCAGCGGAGCCGTCTTGCGTCGGCCGAGGACGAAGAGATCGAGAACCTGCTGGAGTTCTACACGCGCAACGAGATTCTCGTGAACGAAGCGCGCAGCCAGGGGATCACGACCGACGCGGCCCAGGCGGATTCGCTGCGCACGAGCGCACGCGAGCAGCTGCGCAGTGCCGCAGCCGCTGCGGGCCTGCTCAATATCGTGCCGCAGGAGGGGGAGACCATGGAACAGGCGATCGACCGCAAGGTGATGGCTTTCCTCCAGGCCATCCTCGCCGGCGAGCAGAATGTGCTGTCGCTCGGGCCGCTCTCCTACGCGCTGCGCTCGCAATATGGCGGCGAGGTGTTCGAGCGGGCATTCCCGGAGGTGGTCACACGGGTGGAAGCGGCGCGACCGGCCACACCGGCATTGCCGCAGGGTGCGACGCCCCCACCGCAGGGTGCGACGCCCCCACCGCAGGCCACGCCTCAGCCGCCGGCGCCGTCAACGCCACCGCACTCGGACACGACGGCGACACCGTGAGCCGGAACCCGTAAGCGCAGCGGGGATATTATCGAGGCCGGCGCCCTCTGGGGCGCCGGCCGTTTTCCCTTGGGAATGGACATGTTGATGTCAGTCGTCCGCACAATCTCTCGAAGCGTTTTTGCGATCGCCGCGCTCCTGCTGTTGCCGCCGGGCGCGGGAGCGCAGCAGCAGGAGCTCGTCGGCTATGTCGTTGCCGTGGTCGGCGACAGCGTCATTCTGAACTACGACCTCGAGGAGGACCTCTACCGACTTGCTGCGCAGGGGCAGCAGATGCCGCAGGGCGAAGCGCTCGAGCAGCTGCGCGCGGAGCTGCTGCAAACCCGGATCGACCAGCTCGTGCTGGTACAGGCGGCGGCACGGGACACGACGGTGCGGGTCGACGAGGGCACCGTGGCCGCGGCGGTGCAGCAGGAAATCATACGTCGCCAGCGCGCGCTCGGCGGCGAGCAGCAGCTGGAGGCCGCGCTTCGCCAGAACGGCATGACGATGCTGGAGTTCCGCGCAACGATCGAGCAGCAGATCCGACGCGACAACCTGATCCAGGCATACGTTCGGCTGCAGCAGCAGGCGCGGCAGCCGCCGCCCGTGACGGAAGCCGAGATGCGCCGTTACCTGGAGGAGAACCGGGAGCGACTCGGCGAGCGGCCGGCGACGATCGTGTTCGAGCAGGTCGTCGTACCCGTAGCGCCGTCGGATTCCGCGCTGGCGCGCGCCCGCGTGCTGGCGGACTCCGTCTATGCACTCGCGCTGGGAGGTGAGGACTTCGAGCAGCTCGCCCGTCGCTTCAGCCAGGACCCGGGCACGCGCGAGCGAGGCGGCGATCTCGGCTACTTCCGCGAGGGCGACATGGTCACGGAGTTCTCGCGTGCCGCCTTTGCGATGCGACCGGGGCAGATCAGCCCGCCGATCCGCACCAGCTTCGGGTATCACGTGCTCAAGCTGGAGCGGATTCGCAGTTCCGAGCGCCAGGCCCGCCATATACTGATCCGTCCGGAGATCACGCCGGCCGACGCGCAGCGCGCCGAGCAGCTCGCGCAGGAGCTCGCCGGGCAGATGCGCGCGGGCGCGGACGTCGACAGCCTGTTCGCGCGTCACGGCGATCGGGACGAGCAGCGCCGGATCGGGCCGGTGGTGCGCGACCAGCTTCCCGAGCCCTACCTGACCGCGCTCGCTGCGGCGAACATCGGGGATATCGCCGGTCCGTTGCAGATCGGCGAAGCGGGGGTGCAGAAATGGGCGGTGGTCGAGGTCGTGAACGTGCAGTCGAGCGGTGCCTACACGCTCGAGGACACGCTTATCCGCACACAGATCCGCCGCCTGCTCGAGCAGGAAAAGCTGCTCGACGAGATCGTGGCCGAGCTGCGGCGGGGCACCCATATCGACATCCGCGCAGGCTGAGGTCGACCACCCCCGATGAACGGCGCGACAGTGCGGCGGCTGGCAGTCACACTTGGCGATCCACGGGGGATCGGACCGGAGGTGGCGCTGGCCGCCGCACGTGCATTGTCACGCGAAGCAGGTGCGCCCGACCTCCTCTTCGTCGGGCCCGAAGGCACTCTCGCGGACCGTTCCCTGCCCCTCCATTCCACCGGTAACTGGAGCGCGGCCGATGGCGCTGCCGCCGCCGGTGGGCACGCCGGTCGTGCGATCGAGACGGCTGTCGCCCTCGCGCGCGCCGGCGCGGTCGATGGCATCGTCACGGCTCCCATCGACAAGGCGGCACTGCACGCCGGCGGCTTCGCGTACGCCGGGCATACGGAGATGCTCGCCGCGCTCACGAGCACTCCGAACGTCGTCATGCTCATGGTAGCCGAAGCGACCGCGCTGGGTGGGCCGCTGCGCGTCGTGCTCGCGACCACGCACCATCCGCTGCGCGACGTCCCGCACCTGCTCGACGCGGAGCGGCTCGTATCCCAGACGCAAATCACGTATCTTGCCCTGCGGGAGCAGTGGATGATCCCGCAGCCGCGCATCGCACTGTGCGCCTTCAATCCCCATGCATCGGATCAGGGCCTCTTTGGTGACGAGGAAGCGCGTATCTACGCACCCGCGATTGCTCGCCTGCGCGCAATCGGCATTGCCGCCAGCGATCCGCTGCCGGCAGACACCGTGTTCGTGCGCGCCGTACGTGGCGAGTTCGACGTCGTGATTGCACCCTACCACGACGTCGGCATGGCCGCCTTCAAGACGGCCGCGTTCGGGCACGGCGTGAACGTCACTCTTGGCCTGCCGTTCGTCCGCACCTCGCCGGATCATGGGACCGCGCTCGATATCGCGGGCCGCGGGCAGGCGGACGCATCCTCCATGCTGGAGGCGATCCGCCTCGCGGACCGGCTCGCCGGCGCGCGCGCGGAGGCGGCGCGATGATCCGGCTCGACCGGGTTCACAAGGCGTACGCCCGCGGCCACGAAGCACTCTCCGACGTGTCGCTGGAGATCCGGAAGGGTGAGTTCGTGTTCCTTACGGGCCACAGCGGTGCGGGCAAGTCAACGCTGCTCCGGCTGATTCACATGGCCGAACGGCCGACGAGCGGCGAGGTCCGCATCAGCGGGTACTCATCGACGAAGATCCGCTCGCGCGAGATTGCGCTGCTGCGGCGTAAGATCGGGTACGTGTTCCAGGATTTCCGGCTGCTGGCCGACCGCACGGCCGCGCAGAACATCGCGTTCGCCCTGGAGGTCACGGGTGCGCGCAAAGCCGTGATGCGCACAAAGGTCGGCCGCCTGCTCGCTCAGGTGGGGCTGGCCGCAAGAGCAGAGGCACTGCCAGCCGAGCTGTCCGGTGGCGAGCAGCAGCGCGTTGCCGTCGCGCGCTCACTCGCGAACGACCCGCTGGTGCTGCTCGCCGATGAGCCGACGGGCAATCTCGACGAGCGTGCGACGCGCGGCATCTTCGACCTGTTCCGCAACATCAACGCGAGCGGCACTGCCATCGTCTTCGCCACACACGACCTGGAGCTCGTGCGCGAGAACCCCGCCTTGCGTGTGATCGAGCTTGACCAGGGGCGGGTCGTCTTCGACTCCGCAGCGGAGCGCGTGCGCTGATGCCGTACGCATTCCGCGAGGCGCTGACGGCGTTTCGTCGCTCACCACTGCTTGTCGGGCTGTCGGCAACGATGATTGCGGTGTCGCTGTTCGTGGTGGGACTCTTCGGACTTGCCGCGTACAACATCCGACTGGTGATTCGCGACGTGGAAGCGCGCGTTGAGGTTGTCGCCTACCTGCGCGACACCGCCCCCTGGGACGCTGTGCAGCGCGCGCAGGCCGAGATCCTCGAGTTTCCCGAGGTGCGCGATGTACGCTATGTCTCGCGCGAGCAGGCGCTGATCATGGCACGCGACGAACTTCCGGAGTTCGCCACGCTGTTCGGTGACATGGATACGAATCCGCTACCGGCATCTTTCGAGATCGCGCTTCGTCCGAACCAGACAGGAGCGCGGTCGGTCGAGGCGGTCGCGGAGCGCGTGGCGCTTTATCCGTTCGTCGAGGATGTGATGTACGGGCGTGAATGGCTCGATACCGTGTACCTGCTGCGCCGCGTGGCCGCAGTTGCGACCGGCGTGCTGGGTGCGGCGTTTGCAGCCGTTGCCGCTCTCATCATCGCCTCGGCTGTACGCCTCGCGATCTTCGCCCGGCGCGACGAGATTGCCATCATGCGGCTGGTCGGCGCGACCGATGAGTTCGTGCGCCGCCCGTTCCTGATCGAGGGAATGCTGACCGGTCTGCTGGGAGGCTCTCTCGCGATCGCTCTGACCTGGCTCGCCTACCGCGTACTGTCCACGTCCGTGTTCGACATGGCCTGGCTGCCGCCGCACTGGATGCTGGCGGGACTCGTCGCCGGCGTGCTGTTCGGAGCTGCCGCGAGCGCGCTCGCCGTACGGCATCACCTGCGCGAAGTCTGATGCGACTGTGCGTCGTGCTGCTCGCCCTCGCCGCAGCGCTGCCAGCCAACCGCGTCCAGGCGCAGGATCCCGACCTGCGCGCGAGCCAGGTCAAGCTCGATTCCATTCGGCAGGAGCAGACGCGACTCCAGCGCGAGCTGCAGTCGCTGCAGACACGAGTGCGTGATGCCTCGCGCGAGCTGACGAACATCGCGCGGCAGCGCGAGGCATCCGCCAGCGCGCTGCTGGAGCTGGATTATCAGACGTCGCTGCTCGACGAGAACGCGACGCGTCTCGCGGAGCAGCTCGGCAGCACACAGTCACAGATGCGGCGCCGCGCGCGCCAGCTCGGCGCCCGCTTGCGCTCCATCTACAAGCGCGGGCCGATGCATTCGGTGCGCGTGCTACTCACCGCCGAAAGCTTCGGCGACCTCCTGAGTCGCTATCGCTATCTGCACATTCTGACGCGCCGGGACCGGGCGATGATCGATGAAGTCGCGGCGCTCGAGCAGTCCCTCGTCGGTCAGAATCGGGCGCTGCAGGAGACCATGCGTCAGCTCGAGGAGCTGCGTGCGGAGAAGGCGACGCAGCTGAACGAGCTGGAGCGGCTCGAACAGCAGCGACAGCGCGCACTCAGCGAGTACCGCAACGCGCAGACCCGGACCGAGAGCAGGCTCGAGCGCCTCGCCGAGGACGAGCGCGCGCTGACGTCGTTCATCGAACGGCTCGAGCGCGAGCGCGTGGCGGCCGAGCGTCGACGCGCAGCCGGCGACCGCACTGCCGCGCCGGCACCCGACGCGTCGATCGGTACGCGTGATCTCGGCACACTCGACTGGCCGGTCGATGGTCGGCTCCTCTACCGGTTCGGACCGGAACGCCGGCCGAACGGCGTGGTGCTGCGCAACCAGGGGATCGGCATTGCGGCCCCGGCCGGGACGCCGGTTCGCGCTGTGGAGGCCGGCACTGTCGTGCTGGCGCGGCCCTTCGAGGGGTATGGCCCCACCGTCATGCTGAGCCACGGGGGCGGCTACTATACGCTCTACCTCTACCTGCGGACGATCGACGTGCGTGAGGGGCAGACCGTACAGTCGGGCGCTCCAGTCGGGACCGTCGGAGGCGAACAAACGCCCGAGGGCGCCCACCTCGAATTTCAGGTACGGGCGCCCGTGCGGACCGGCGTGCCCGAGGCGGTCGACCCGCTGCGCTGGCTGCGCGAACGCGCGGGTGCGCCGTGAGCCGCACGCTCCCGCCGCTGCACGGCCACGGTGACGTGCGCTCCGCCCTCGCACGCGCGGTGCTGCACGGGGATCTTGCGCCATCCCTTCTCGTTCATGGTCCGGCAGGCGTCGGCAAGCAGCGCCTGGCTCTGTGGCTTGCTCAGCTGCAGCTCTGCACGGCGCCGACCGGGGACGGACCGTGCGGCGAATGCCAGCCATGCCGGCTCGTCCTTCGCCTCGAGCACCCCGACCTGCACTGGTTCTTTCCGCTGGTCCGGCCGAAAGGAACAAGCGCCGATCGTCTGGCGGACGCACTCGAGGACGAGCGCGCCGCGGAGATCGAGGTTCGCCGCGAGCAGCCGCTCCGCGCACCAGTTCCCGGGGAGCCGACCGGCATTTTCCTGGCGCAGATGCAGACCCTCCGCCGGCTCGCGGGATCTCGCCCTGCAATGGGCTCGCGCCAGGTATTCGTCATTGGTGGTGCGGAGAAGCTGGTGCCCCAGGAGTCCTCACCGGAGGCTGCGAACGCTCTGCTCAAGCTGCTGGAGGAACCACCCTCGGACACGACGCTGATCCTGACCGCAACGGATCCGGAAGCGCTCCTGCCTACCATCCGGTCTCGCCTGCTGCCGATCCGTGTGCGCTCGCTGCCCGAGCCGGAGGTCGCGTCCTTCCTCCGCGAGACACTCGGGCTCGATCCCGATGCCGCGAAACTTCGCGCTCGCATCGCCGAAGGCAGCATCGGCCGGGCGCTTGGCTATGGTGCGGACGATGGGCAGCCCGGCCAGCTCGAAGAGCTGCGCCAGCAGGCTCGCGCCCTGCTCGAAGCGGTGATCGAGGGCGACGATGCCGCCTCGCTGCAGCTCGCCCACGCGCAGTCGCCTGCGGGTGCGCGCGGCGCCTTCAGCGATGTGCTCGAACAGCTCGCCCGCTGGATCCGCGACCTTGCTGCGGCATCCGCTGGCGCCGACGACGCCCTCCTCATCAACATCGATGCTCGCGACTGGCTGCGTGCCCGCGGCAGCAGTGCCGTGATCGCTCGCAACGCCGCGCGCGCGATCGGCGCGGTCGAGCAGGCCATGGACTACGCCCAGGGAAACGTGAATCCCCAGCTCGTCCTGGCCGATCTGCTCCTCACGCTGCGCCCCCTCCTGACGCCGGTGGCTGCCGTGAAAGGAACCGGCTAGCGGCAGTAAGGACCGGCGGGCCAATCCCAACTCGTTCTCCCCGTTGACTTTGCGTCGTCAAGCTACCGGGTGGCCGCCCGCGGCAGTAAACTTCCTGCCGGGCCGCGGCCACAGGCGGCCGGGGTTCCGCATGCAGGAGAGCATCCGCTGTCGCGCAGGCTGACGCACCAGGACGAGAGCGGCCGGCCAAAGATGGTCGACGTTGGCGCGAAGTCGGAGACCGAGCGCCAGGCAACGGCGATTGGCGCGCTGCGGATGTCGCAGGAAGCGTTCACCGCACTGGTGAATGGGCGAACGCCGAAGGGCGATCCCCTGGTGGTCGCACAGATCGCCGGGATTCAGGCGGCGAAGCGGACCGCGGAACTCATTCCGCTGTGTCATCCGCTTTCGCTCAACGACGTCGCTGTGGAAATCGAGCCCGATGCCGGGCTACCCGGAATCCGCGCCCGGGCGACTGTGCGTGTGTACGGTCGTACCGGCGTTGAAATGGAGGCGCTGACCGCTGTTTCGGTTGCGCTGCTGACCGCCTACGACATGCTCAAGGCGGTCGACCGCACGATGCGCATCGAGGATGTGCATGTGAGCGCGAAGCGCGGCGGGCGGAGCGGCGACTGGTCGGCGCAGGAACCAGGAGAGACAGAATGATGCCCGGTGGCTTCTGGCGCTGGGAGGACCACACCGGTGCCGAGAAGCGCGGTCGTTCCGCGCTGAAGCAGTGGGAGCACGGCAGGATCCCGCCTGCACGGCGCCTGATCGGCCGCGTGTGGCGCGGGCTGCGTGCACCGCTGAAGGTGGGTGCCGTGGCCGCGCTGGCGTTTCTGGCGGGTGCGGCGGCGATCGCCGGCCCGGACAGTGTGCTGGCGACGGCGCAGCTGCGGGCGAGGCTGGGGTTCGCCGAGAGCACGCTGCGTGCTCGCCAGGGCGAGCTCGAGCTGGCGCGCATCGAGATGCAGCGGCTGCAGGAGATCATGCGCTATTCGGAGCAGCACGCGATTCCTGCGGACCTTGCGCGCTCGATCTACGACATCGCGATCGCGGAGGGCATCGAGCCCGGCCTGGC
>CAYSGF010000250.1:0-2089 GCA_964430275.1 uncultured Gemmatimonadaceae bacterium | reverse complement strand
GCCAGCTCAGCTCCATCAACGACTTCTTTGCGGCGATCTTCTTCATTGCACTCGGCGGCCTGATCGAGACGCCCAGCCTGCACATCCTCGCGCACGCAGCCGCATTCACGCTGCTGCTGCTCGTCGTGACGCCGGTCGTGGTCACCGCGATCACGCAGCGCGCCGGCTTCACCACGCGGGCCGGGCTGGAGAGCGGACTGCTGCTCTCGCAGACGAGCGAGCTGTCCCTCGTGCTCGCGCTCCAGGGCATGCTCGCCGGCCAGCTCGCGCAGGACACGTTCACGACGCTCGTCATCGTGACGATCACGACCATGGTGCTCACGCCCGTGATCTCGGCGGAGGGGCTCGTCCAGCGGCTCATGCGCTTCTTCCCCGGGCGCAGGCAGCCGGTCGCCGGCGACGTCCCCGAGGGCCACGTGCTCCTGCTCGGCTGCGGCTCCGGCGGCATGCCGCTGCTGGAGACGCTGTTCGCCGCCGGCCACCGCGTGGTCGCCGTCGATGACGACCCGTACATCGTCGCACGCCTGCGTGCCGGCGACGTCGAGGTGCTGCGCGGCGACGCGAGCGACCTCGCCACACTGCGCGCCGCAGGCGCCCAGCGCGCACTCATCATCAGCTCCACGATCCGCCGGCCGCGTGACAACCAGCGGCTGCTGGAGAACGCGGGCGATGTGCCCGTGCTCGTGCGCGTGTTCGAGGACGACGACGCGGACTGGGTGCGCTCGAGCGGTGGCACGCCGATCATGTACTCCGACGCTGCCGCGGAAGAGTTCCTGCGCTGGTTCGAGACGTTCCGCACGCGTGCGGACGCGGCGACGCGCGACGCGGAGGCGTCGCCGCAGGCGTCGAACGAGTAGCGCTGTCGCACCCGGCGCGGGTCTTGCAAACCCGCGAACCAACGATCCAACTCGAACCCGGAATCATGAAAACGTCGAGCACGGGCTACCGCTTCCACCGCCCCGCGTACCATCGCGATCTCGAGGTCGTGCGTGGCGTGCGCGTCCAGCGCGTCGTCGAGCAGCACGTCCACGCGAGCTACGAGATCGGTCTGATCGAGGACGGCGCCGTGCACATGGAGGTGCGCGGCACGCCCGTCCATGCGACGGGCGGTGCGCTCCTCGTCGTGAACGCCGGCGACGTCCATGCCGGTCGCACGGACCACAGCGGCGGCTGCAGCTTCGCACTCCTCTACGTCACGCCCGAGCGCATGCGTCGCGCTGCCGCGGCGATCGGCATGGGCGACGCACTGCCGGTCTTCGAGCCGGGCGCGATCCGCGACCCGGCCGCCGCAGCGCTGCTCACGCAGCTGCACGCAGCCCTCGAGCGCGACGCACCGGCCGATGAGGTCGAATCGCTGCTCCAGCGCGCGCTCGCGACGATCCTCGCCCGCGCCGCCGCAGCGCCGCCGGTGCGGCAGACGCACGCCGCACTCGCGCGCGTGAAACAGTACATCGACGAGCACTACGCCGAGTCGCTCGGCCTCGACCGCCTCGCCGCGGTTGCAGGGCTCAGCAAGTACCACCTCGTGCGCGCATTCGGCGCCGCCCATGGAATGCCGCCGCACGCCTACCAGAACGCCGTGCGCATTGCACGGGCACGCGAGGCGCTCGCCAGCGGGCGCTCCGCCGCCACCGTCGCACGGGAAACCGGCTTCGCCGACCAGTCCCACTTCACCCGGCGCTTCAAGCGCCTCGTCGGCGTTGCACCCGGCGAGTACGCGCGCTGGTCTGCAGGACACCACCACCGTCGCCGACATCGACGAGAATGAGGCGCCGGCCGTCGTGTACGCGCGGCGGCGCCGTTGCCACCAGGAGCGATCATGACGGAACTCAGTCGTTGGCAGGACCAGGCACACGCACTCCTCCGCATCGTCGCGGGCTTCCTCTTCTGGCAACACGGAGCGCAGAAGCTCCTCGGCTGGTTCGACGGCAATACCGTCGAGCTCGTATCCCTCATGGGCGTCGCCGGCATCATCGAGTTCTTCGGCGGACTGCTCATCCTGATCGGACTCTTCACGCGGCCGGTTGCGTTCATTGCGGCGGGCGAGATGGCGGTTGCGTACTTCATGGCGCACTTCAGCCGGGCGTTC
>CAYSGF010000249.1:0-5809 GCA_964430275.1 uncultured Gemmatimonadaceae bacterium | reverse complement strand
CTGCGCCGTGACCTGACACGGCACGGCACGCCGGATCCGATCGTCGCGCTCGCCGAGGACGTCACGGTGCTCGAGGCCGCGCGGCAGGGGATCGGTGCGCTGTAGCCGGCGGGTTCGCGTTTGCTGCGGTCACTTCGGGTTCATCGCGAGGTCGATGTCACCGTGCAGGGCGGGCGCGAGCGCGAGGGCTAGCGGGAGGAACGGCCCTCCTCGATCCTGGCGCTAGCGCTCGCGCTCGTCCTGAACGGTGACGATGACTCGCCGCACACGTGACGAGCCTCGGCGGACGCGTGCAACGCCGTTGCGCGCACGCCCGCTTGCACACCGCACGCTGAATCCCCATTGTACGGACCTCTCCCCTTCAAACACGTCGCGGAGGTACGCCCATGAGCGCCGACCAGGTGCCCGGATGAGCGCGCGTATCCTGGACGGGCGTGCGCTCGCGCGGCGCATGCGTGCGGCACTGCGCGACGAGGTTGCGGCGTTCGTCGACGAGCACGACGTGCAGCCTTGCATGATGGCGATCGGCAGTGCAGCGGACCGCGCGGCCGATACGTACCTCACGCTGAAGCTGGATGCGGCGCGCAATGCCGGTCTGAAGCTCGAGCCGGTGCTGCTGCCAGAGGACACGACGAGCGCGCAGGCCGTTGCGCACGTCCTCGACGTCGGCAGGGACCACTCGGTGCACGGCATCTTCGTGCAGTATCCGCTTCCGGGCGTCGACGCACGCGCGATGGCCGCGGCGATTCCGGTGCCCAAGGACATCGACGGCGCAAATCCCGAGAGCCTGCGTCGCCTCCAGGCAAGGCAGGACGCATACGCGCCGGCGAGCGCCGATGCGATCGTCGCACTGCTCGAGGCGAACGCAGTGCCGCTCGAAGGCGCACGCGTGTTCGTCGGGCGCGGCAACCCCGCGATCGCCGAGGGGCTCGTCGTGCTCCTTGCGCGTGCAGGCGCGAGCGTGATGCGGCTGGCCAAGGGCGCTGGTGAGCACGAGCTGCGCGATGCCCTCGCCGGCGCCGCGGTCGCGATCTTCCCTTCCGGCCTGCCGGACGGCATGGCGCCGGAATGGCTGCCGGACGGGTCCGTCGTCGTCGATGCCGGCTATTTCGGGCGACGCCGGGCGGGCGACGACATCCTGGCCGCGGCCGCCCCGCGCCTCGCGGCGTTCGTCCCATCCCGCGGCGGAGTGGGCCCCGTGACCGTGGAAATGCTGCTGCGGAACACGCTTGCAGCGGCCCGGTCCCAGGTCCTGAAGGCCTGAGGGACTACGGCAGAACGCCATCTGGCATTATCTTGCTAACGCCGCGCACCGGGCGCGGACCATCCCCGCATTCACTACATCAGGACATCGCCGATGCTTCGCCCCTTCGCACGCTACGCCGCAGCCGCGCTGCTCGTCGCGGTGGCTGCCCCCGCAACCGCCCAGATGCCGGATGGCCAGAGCCTCGTCGACCGCTACGAGGAGGTCACCGGTGCCGCCAGCAACCCGTACGACGGCATCTCGTCGATCCGGACCACCATGAACATGAACAGCCCGGCTGCCGGCATGGCGATCGACATGCAGATCGATGCCGTGCTGCCGGACAAGTTCGTCATGCGCATGAACATCCCGGGCATGGGCGAGATTCGGAGCGGCTACGACGGCACCGTCGGCTGGTCCATCGATCCGATGCAGGGCGCGCGCGTGCTGCAGGGTGCCGAGCTCGAGCAGATGAAGAACCAGGCGCACAACATCGCGAGCCCCGGCCTCGGCGATGACCTCGTCTCCGCGGAGACGACCGGTGAGAGCACGGTCGACGGCAAGAAGTGCTGGGTCGTGAAGCTCACGCAGGATTCCGGCGAGATCGCAGATGCCTGCTTCGATGCCGACAGCGGCCTGCTGCTCCGGCAGACGATGTCGCAGGGCGGCGTCGAGGTGGAGTCGCTCTTCCAGGACTACAAGGAGTTCGGGCCGGTGATGATGCCCGCGCGCATCGTCGCCCGCGGCGGCGGCCAGGAGCAGATCATCACGATCGCCAGCGTCGAGTACGACGCTGTCGACCCGGCGGCCGTGGTCCTGCCCGCCGAGGTGCAGGCGCTGGTCAAGAACTAGAGCCCGCTCGCAGCACACAGCATCGGCAGCGGACGACTATCGCCGTCCGCTGCCGATGTGTGCATATTACCCGCCGACGACCCACATTCGAGAGGCGGGCACATGCAGAGCTGGGGCGAGCGTGTCATTGGTGCAGCGAAGCTGGACGTCAACACCTACGAGGAAGTCGAGGCCGACGAAGGCGCGACGATGCAGGCGGCGAGCGTCGTCGTGCTCGCCGCGCTGGCGCAGGCCGTAGGCGCGGCGGGCGCAGGCATCAACCCGATCGCCGCGGCACTGAGCGCGCTGATCGGCTGGGCGATCTGGTCCGGCGTCACCTACTTCATCGGCGCGTACATCTTCAAGGGCACGGCGACCTGGGGCGAGCTGCTGCGCACGCTCGGCTTCGCGCAGGCGCCCGGCTTCCTGAGCGTGCTCGGCTTCATTCCGCTGATCGGCTGGATCGTGCGCTTCGTCGTCATGGTCTGGATCCTGATCGCCGGCATCATTGCGATCCGCCAGGCGCTCGACATCACCACAGGCAAGGCGATCGCCGTCGCCATCATCGGCTGGCTGCTGCTGTTCCTGCCGATGCTGATTCTCGGCCTCGGGGCGAGGCCGGTCGGCTGAATGCACGGTTCGATCCTGCAGAACGGGTGAGCTACACGGTTGCGGACCTGATGGAGCTGTTCGAGCTCGAGCCGATCGAGCACAACATCTATCGCGGCCGCAACCGCGACATCGGCACCGGCCGCGTGTTCGGCGGCCAGGTGCTCGCGCAGGGCCTGGTCGCCGCCCGCCGCACGATCGACGACGAGCGCCACGCCCATTCGCTGCACGGCTATTTCATCCTGCCCGGCGACCTGCAGGCGCCGATCGTCTACTTCGTCGATCGGCTGCGCGACGGCCGCAGTTTCACCACCCGGCGTGTCACCGCGATCCAGCACGGCCGCGCCATCTTCAACATGTCCGCCTCGTTCCACCGCGACGAGCCGGGCGTCGAGCACCAGCTTGGCATGCCGGAGGTGCCGCCGCCCGAAGAGCTCGACTCCGAGCTGACCCTGCTGCGCAGGATGGCCGATCGGATTCCGGAGTCACTGCGCGACGTCCTGACGCAGGATCGTCCCATCGACTTCCGGCCGGTCGAGCCCGTCGATCCGTTCCATCCCGCGCCGCGCGCGCCACGCCGCCACTACTGGCTGCGCGCGAATGGCGCCCTCTCCGACGACGTGCTCCACCACCAGGCCGTCCTCGCCTATGCCTCCGACTACGGCCTGCTCGGCACGGCACTGATGCCGCACGCGCTCACGATCCGGCAGCCCGATGTACAGGTCGCCACACTCGATCACGCGATCTGGTTTCACCGGCGCTTCCGGGCCGACGAATGGCTGCTCTATGCGATGGAGGCGCCGCTCGCCGCGGGTGCACGCGGCTTCACGCGCGGACTCGTCTACACGCGCGAGGGACAGCTCGTCGCGTCGGTCGCGCAGGAAGGGCTCATGCGGCAGGTCCGCGCGAAGTCGGAGCGCGGGGGCTGATGCGCGGGATCCCCGGCCGTCCGGGGGCGCTTACCAGTACAGCCCGCCGCCGACCGAAAGTGTCGTCACGCGCATCGGGTCGATGTTGTGCGTGTTCCGGCTCCAGCGCGCTTCCGCGTCCAGGTAGACGCGACGTCCCGTAAAGGGCGTGACCCGCGCGCCCGCTCCGATTCCGCCGCCCAGGAACTCGAGCGACGGGCCGGTCGTCTGGTAGACCCCCATGTTCCCGGCGACGTAGGGTGACACGACGCCGAGCGGCCAGGTCCCGCGCAGGGCGAGTGCCGCGTGGCGGATCTCGCCCCCCTCACCGAGCCAGACCTGGCCCGCTTCCGGACCGATCGCGAACCAGGGCAGCAGCTCCGCGTACACGTTCGCGCGCAGCGCAGTGCCCGTCCCCTCGAAGACTTCCGACGCCCCGTGCACCGTCGCGTTCGAGCGGCCCACGGCAATGCCGAACGAGCCGGTATGGTCCTCCTCCACGACGCGCGGTGCGGGCAGCGGCGCCGGTACGCGAACCGTGTCGACGCGCGCCGGCGTGTCCTCGGCCGCGCGCGGCACTGCCGCACCGATGATCGCGCCGACCGCAGCACCGCCCGCGGCACCGACCAGGCCCGTTGCCGGAATGACCCACCAGCAGCTGTCTCCTTCCGTCGCGCACAGGAGACCGAGCAGGGTGCCAAAGCCCAGACCACCGAGTCCTCCCAGGATCGCACCGACGACGAGCCCGCGCCGCGTGTAGCGCCGCGCTTCCTGCTGGAGCGGGCGCGCATCAGCAGGCGAGCCGAGGAGCTGCGACGCGCGGTCCGAGGCGGGCAGTGCCGGAGCTTCGGCCGGTTGCACGCGCGGTGCCGGGCGCTGCTGCGCGGCCGCGGCGCGCGGCGGTGCCGAGCCCGCCGCAATCAGCGCCAGACACACGAGAGCCGCCATCCGTCGCCGGTGAGTCATGGATAGCTCCTGCAGGGTGGGAACGTCGGGCTGCTCAGCCGCCGCCCGAGCCGTCCCGTTGCGGGAACTTGCGCACGATCTCAAGCGCGTCCGCCGCAGTCAGACGACCGACCTTCCCGCTCGAGTACGTGGCGAGTGCGATCGTGCCGTCCGCCTTCAGGATGAAGGAGGCGGGCTGCAGATGCGGCCGGCCTTCCCGCTTCCCCGTATAACAGCCGATCGCGGCAGCAGTCGCTTCCGCGTCCAGTCCGTACAGAACCGTGTACTGCAGCTCGAGCAGTGCAACGGTCTTCTGCGCCTCCTCGAGCGGATCCGAGGATGCGGCAAGCACCTGCACACCCTGTACGTCGAAGTCCTGCAGATGCGAATTCAAGTCGGCCAACTGCCGACGACAGTGCGTTCAGAAGTGCCCGCGATAGAACACGACGACGGCGGGAATGTCCTTCAGGTCCGCGGGCAGCGTGAAACGGCTGCCGTCCACGGCGTCAGCGCTCAGCTCCGGAAACCGCGCGCCGATCTCCAGCTTCGTGCGATCCGGCATGATGGTCATCTCCAGGACTCGGTTCGTCCTCGCCGGTGTGCATGATTCACGCCGTTTCGGCGGAGTGGCGGAGTTACGGAATGGCGGAGTGCGGAGTGCGGAGTGCGGAGTGCGGAGTGCGGAGTGCGGAGTGCGGAGTGCGGAGTGCGGAGTGCGGAATGGCGGAATGCGGAGTGAGGGAATGGCGGAATGCGGAGTAACGGAGTGCGGGACGCGGAGTGACGGAATGGCCGGGTGCGGAGCGCCGGAGTGCCGGATTCCGCGGTGTGGAGGATGCGAAACCGAAATGATCGAGAGCGCACACCGGTGCTGGGCAGGTTCCCGGCCGTGCGCCGAGCCACGCGGTGACACTGCACTTCCGG
Source organism: uncultured Gemmatimonadaceae bacterium (assembly GCA_964430275.1). Classification (GTDB taxonomy): domain Bacteria; phylum Gemmatimonadota; class Gemmatimonadetes; order Longimicrobiales; family RSA9; genus DASTYK01. Next base: position 349 of record CAYSGF010000249.1, on the reverse strand, counting down.
GCGATTCGGTTCCGCTGCTCCTCCGCCGTGTTGAGCACCATCGAACTCGCTGACCGGATGAGCCGGGTTCGCTAGCCCGCTCGCGCCGATGCGGAGTACCCGTGTAAGCGCCGCGACGAGCGTGAGTGGCTGCTCTGCTGGTGGACCTCCAGCCGTTCATGCGGAAGGGCCGCCACAGCGTCAGGGTCGCTGATCCGTGTTCCAGATCGCTTCGGGCCGGCCTGATACACGGCGAAAAGCACCACTCCGCACTCCGCACTCCGCACTCCGCACTCCGCACTCCGCACTCCGCACTCCGCACTCCGCACTCCGCACTCCGCACTCCGCACTCCGCACTCCGCACTCCGCA
>CAYSGF010000248.1:0-10342 GCA_964430275.1 uncultured Gemmatimonadaceae bacterium | reverse complement strand
GACCGTCCACGAGTGCTGCGATCTCGCTCGCTCTCACGGCTCCTGTCGCGGTGCGTGTCGTCGTCTACTGATCGGACGGGTTCGCCTGCTGCTGCAGGCGGGCGAGTACGCGTTGCGTGACATCGAGCGTCGTGTCCGCCGAGACGATGGCATCCGTGGCGGCGTCGAACAGGATCGCGAAGCCGCCCTCCTGACGGACCGCGCTGATCGCCTGCTCGATCCGCTGCATCACGGGACCCAGCAGCTCGTTCTGCTTCTGCGCCGCGTTCTGCTGCACCTGTGTGGCCTGCTGCTGCAGGGCCTGCACGCGCTGCTGGTACTCCTGCTGGCGCTGCTGGCGCGCCTGCTCCGACAGCCCGAGCGCCTCCTGGCTGAACTGCTGCTGAACCGTCCGCAGCGAGTCCTCCAGCGTGCGCAGCTGCTGCTCGAACGGCGCCAGTTCCGTGCGCACCTGCTGCTGCACCTCGGCCGTGCCGGGTGCTTCCTGCAACAACCGCTGGGTGTTCAGGTAGCCGATGCGCGTCGGCGCCTGCTGGGCAGCGAGCGGTCCGGCCAGCGCAAGCAGGGCGAACGCGGCGAGCACCGCTCCGAAATGCTTCTTCATGATATGTCCTCTCTTCATCGATCGCGTGTGAATCAGAAGCCCTGACCGAACTTGAAATGCAGCTGCCAGCCCGGGTTCGTCTTGTCGAACCCGTAGGCGTAGTCCAGCCCGATCGGTCCGAACGGTGTGACCAGCGTGAGCCCGACACCCGCGCCACGCGAGAGCTTGAGCGGGTTGATCTCCTGCGGCTCGAAGAAGACGCCGCCCGCATCATAGAACGTCGTGATCGAGATGTTGTCGTTCAGCCGCACCGCGTACTCGGCGCTCAGGCGCAGGAACGCGTTGCCGAGCCGGTTCGCCGTCGAGAAGCGGTTGTCATCCGACTCGATGAAGCCGAACGGCGTGATCTCCAGCTCGTCATAGCCGCGCAGGTTCCGGCCGAACTGCACGCCGCCCATGTAGAACTTCTCGAACGGGAAGCGGCTGACGTCGCCGAAGATGGCGCCCGTCTCGGCAGTGAGTCCGAGCGTGAGCCGAACCGGATTGCTGCCCGGCGCGTCGCCGCCGATCGTGCCCATCGGCACCCACACCGAGCCCGAGCCGATATAGCGCTGGAACTCGCCGTCGCCGCCGAGCACGCCGCCATTGAGGTCCGCCGACAGGTCGAGTCGTGTGCCGACCGTCGGGAACAGGGGATGATCGACCGTCACGCGCTGCAGTCCGAGCGTCACGGTGCTCTGAATGCCGGGCGGCTGCGAGAAGATCGAGGACGCATCGTCGTCGTCGAACTGCTCGTACGAGGTGCGCGAGAGGGAGTAGCCGACGATGAGCCGACTGTAGCGCGGATCCGTCGGCAGCGGCAGCCCGAAGCGTACGGACGCGCCGGTCCGGCGGCGGCGTCCTTCGGGCAGGCTGATGAAGCGGTCGCGCGAACTGAACACGGACACCGAGCCACTGACGTTCGACTCGAGCAGTGCGGGGTCCGCATAGCTCGCCTCGAAGTTGTTCGAGTAGCTGCCGAACTCCCACCGGAGGTGACCGCTCTTTGCGCGCCCGAACAGGTTCGGCTGATCGTAGCCGAGGAAGCCGGCAATCCCGGAGGCGCCGCCCAGCGCCGTGCCGAAATTGATGGAACCGGTCTGCTGCTCGGCCACCTCGAACGTGATGTCCACGTCGCCGGTCTCCTCGTCCGGCTCGATGCGCGGCGTCGGCAGCGGCGTCTCGAAGAAACCGAGCGCACTGATCCGGCGATAGCTCTGGATCAGCAGCTCCTCGCTGTACACGTCGCCCGGCACCACCAGGATCTGGTTGCGGATCACGTCCTCGTGCGTGTACGTGTTCCCCTCGATCGCGACGTTGCGGATGTACGCCGGCTGGTACTCGCTGATCTGCCACGCGACGCTCACCTGCGCCGGGGTGCTGTCGGTCGCCGGCATCCGCTCGATGATCGGCTCGACCTGCGCGTACAGGTAGCCGGAGTTGTTGTAGAGCTGCGCCACCGCCTGTGTCGCCTCCTGGAAGGCGACGAGATCGAACACGGAGTCGTCGGGCGCGCCACCACCCAGTCCCACGATGCCGAGCAGCCCGCGCGAGCGACCAGCTTCGAAGTAGCGACGGAGATCTTCGGACGCGAACTGGCGATTGCCGCGCACGTCGAAGTCCGCCAGCCGGTACTGCGGTCCTTCCGTGACGCGGATGAGCAGGCGCGCCTTGCCGTTCTGGTCGTCGACGACGAGCGAGTCGCTGACGACCGCGAAGTCCAGGTAGCCGCGCTGCCCGTAGAAAGCAGGCAGGTTCGCGCGCAGGTCCAGCCGCAGCGTCTCCTCGTCGAGCGTGCCCTCGCGGAACCACAGGAAGCCCTCCGGCTTCGTCCCGATGGCACCGATCAGCTCCTCGTCCGTGAAGACCGTGTTCCCTTCGAACTCGACATCGGCGATTGCGACGCGGCCGCCCTCCGTGACGTCGAAGACGAGCCGCTTCTCGTTCGGCCGGCCCTCCACGTCGTCCAGCCGATGGCTGATGCTGCGCAGCTGGATGCCACGATCCGCGAGCAGGGAGCGCACCATGGCTTCCGCAGCAGCGGCGGTGCCCGGACTGTAGGGCCGGCCGGCCTCCAGACCCACGGTGTCGCGTATCGTGCTCGCGCTCACGTTCTCCAACCCCTCGAACGCGATCGAAGCAACCGTCGGCTGCTCCTCGAGCTCGAGCCGGAGCGTGATCGGTGCCGCCGGATTCGTCGGGTCGCCCGCCAGGAACACGCGCACGTCCGCGTACTGGCCGAGCGCCCACAACCGGTGCATCGCGCGCTGGATCGCGAGATAGTCGATCGTGTCGCCCGGCTCGACGCCCAGCTCCGCGCGCACCTGCGGCTCCGGCACCCGCGCAGCACCCACGACCTCTACGGCGCTGACCACGACACGCCCCTGCAGCGAGTCTGCTGGCTGCTGGGCTTCGAGCGCACTGGAGGGGAGGAGTCCCGAAACGATGAGGGCCGCCGCCACCGCGGCGGCCCTTAGAGAAAAGTGCAGCTTCAACGATCCACTACCGCTCAGGTTTTCGTCGAAAGGACCCGGAACTCGAGTCCGTCACCTGCCGTATTCACGTCCACCTCGAGCTCTTCACCGGCCGGGAAATCGCCCACCAGGATCTTCTCCGAGAGCGGATCCTCCACGTAGCGCTGAATCGCGCGCCGCAGTGGCCGGGCGCCGAACTTCTCGTCGTAACCCTTCTCCACCAGGAAGTTCAGCGCTGCCTCCGTGAGGGTCATGTGCAGTCCCTCTTCCGAGAGCCGGTCGTGCACTTCCTTCAGCAGGATGTGGACGATCTCGCCAATCTGCTCCTTCGTGAGCGGATGGAACACGATGATGTCGTCAACGCGGTTGAGGAACTCCGGGTTGAATGCGCGCTCGATCTCCTCGCGCACCTTGCTGCGCATCGTGTCGTACTGCGCATCCGCGCCCGCCGTGTGGAAGCCGAGCCCGCGCCCGCCCTTCGTGATGTCGCGGGCGCCCAGATTCGACGTCATGATCAACACGGTGTTCTTGAAGTCGATCACGCGCCCGTAGTTGTCCGTCAGCCGGCCCTCGTCGAGGACCTGCAGCAGGATGTTGAACACATCCGGATGCGCCTTCTCCACCTCGTCGAGCAGGACCACCGAATACGGCCGACGGCGCACGGCCTTCGTCAACGTACCGCTGTCCTCGTAGCCGACGTATCCCGGCGGCGCGCCGATGAGGCGCGATACCGAGAACTTCTCCATGTACTCGCTCATGTCCACACGGATCAGGGCGTCACGATCCGCGAACAGGAACTCCGCGAGTGCGCGCGCCAGCTCCGTCTTGCCGACGCCGGTCGGGCCGCTGAAGATGAAGCTGCCGATCGGCCGCACCGGGTCCTTGAGACCGGCGCGGCTGCGCCGGATCGCGCGGCTGATCGCCTTGATGGCCTCTTCCTGCCCGATCACCCGCTGGTGCAGCTCCTCCTCCATGTTGACCAGCCGCTCCGTCTCGGCCTGCTTCAGGCGCGACACGGGAATGCCGGTCCAGCGGCTCACGATGAAGCCGACATCCTCCTCGTCGATCACGGGACGGTGCGTCTTGCGCTCCTGCTCCCATTCCTCCTGCTTGCGCCGGATCTCGCCCTGCAGCTCGCGCTCCTGGTCGCGCAGCTCTGCAGCCTTCTCGAAATCCTGGTCGCGAATCGCCTCGTCCTTCGTGCCGCCGAGCGTCTCGAGCTGTTCCTTCAGATCGGCGACCTCCGGCGGCGGCACCTGCGTGGCGAGCCGCGCCCGCGCGCCCGCCTCGTCGATGACGTCGATCGCCTTGTCCGGCAGGAAACGGTCGGTGATGTAGCGCTCCGAGAGCCGTGCGGCAGAGATCAGCGTCTCATCCGGGATCACGATCTTGTGGTGATCCTCGTAGTGGCGACGGATCCCCTTCAGGATCTCGATGGCCTCCTCGATCGACGGCGGGTCGATGATGATCGGCTGGAAGCGCCGCTCCAGCGCGCCGTCCTTCTCGATGTACTTCCGGTACTCGTTGAGTGTGCTCGCGCCGACGCACTGCAGCTCACCGCGCGCCAGGGCGGGCTTCAGCATGTTCGACGCGTCGATGGCGCCTTCCGCCGCGCCCGCGCCGACCAGCGTGTGCAGCTCGTCGATGAACAGGATCACGTTCTTGTTCTGCGCGATCTCGTTCATGATCGCCTTCAGCCGCTCCTCGAACTGGCCGCGGTACTTCGTGCCCGCGATCACCGCTGCCATGTCCAGCGCGAGAACCCGGTTGTCCTTCAGACTGTCGGGGCAGTTGCCGCTCGCGATGAGCTGGGCCAGACCCTCGACGATCGCGGTCTTGCCCACACCCGGCTCCCCGATCAGCACCGGGTTGTTCTTCTTGCGACGCGACAGCACCTCCATCACCCGCTCGATCTCCTTTGCGCGGCCGATCGTCGGGTCCAGCTTGTTCTCGCGCGCCAGCTCCGTCAGGTCGCGGCAGAAGTGATCGAGCGCCGGCGTCTTCGACTTCTTCTCGCCCTTCGGCGTACTGGTCCCGCTGCCGCTCGAGCCGCCGCTGCCCGTCGGCTGCGACGGATTCACGTCACTGCCCAGCATCTTCAGCGTCTCGGCGCGCGCGTCCTCCAGCGACACGCCCAGCGAGTTCAGTACCTGCGCGGCGATGCCCTTCTCCTCACGCAGCAGCCCGAGCAGCAGGTGCTCGGTGCCGACGTAGGAGTGGTTCAGCTCGCGCGCTTCCGCCATCGCGTACTCGAGCACCTTCTTCGCGCGCGACGTGTACGGCAGCTCGCCCAGGGCGATCGTCGCCTTCCCCTTGCGCACCGCTTCCTCGATCCGCTCGTGGATCTGCTCGAGATCGACGTTCAGGTTCATCAACACCGCCGCGGCCATCCCCTCGCCCTCACGAATGAGGCCGAGCAGGATGTGCTCGGTGCCCACGTAGTCGTGCTGCAGGCGGATGGCTTCCTCGCGTGCCATCGCCAGCACCTTACGGACCCGGTCGGTGAAATTGTAATTCATCGTCGCCTCGTCGCCGGAGCTGGCTCCGGCTGTTCGTTACTGCCGGTCCCCGCCGGTGGCGCCTTCGCCGCCGGTCGAAACACCGCCCTCACTCTCCAGGACCCGACGAACATACGTCGCGCGGTGCAGATCCGCCTCCGCTTCCGTCAGCGAATGCCCCGCCGCCTGCTCGAGATGCGCGTGCTGCGCGTAGATCATGATTTTATTGAGCGTGTATACACGGACCCCCTGGAGGAGGTCCATGCTCACACCCAGCCGAATACCGCTCAAAAGGTTCATGACCTCGTCGAAGGATAGCGAGCGCGCATAGCGCAGCAGCCCGTACGCACGCCAGATCTTGTCCTCGATGACGGCCGGCGCATCCCGCAGCAGCACACTGCGCGCCTTCTGCTCGTATTGTATCACCTGACCGACGATCTTCTGCAAGTGCTCGATCAGATCTTCTTCGCTCTTGCCCAACGTGGTCTGGTTCGAAAGCTGGAAGAAGTTCCCCACCACCTCCGAGCCCTCGCCGTAGAGGCCCCGGAACGTGAGTCCCAGCTGATTGATACCCTGCAGGACCTTGGCGATCTCCTTCGTCAGCACGAGGCCGGGCAGGTGCACCAGGATCGAGGCCCGCAGCCCGGTCCCGACATTGGTGGGACAGCTGGTGAGGAACCCGTACTCCTGGTGGTAGGCAAAGGGCAGCAGGGCACCCAGCTCCTCGTCCAGTTCGTCCAGCCGGGTGAACGCGTCATCGAGCCGCAACCCGGAGCTGAGGACCTGCAGGCGCAGGTGGTCTTCCTCGTTGACCATCACGCCCAGGGCATCACCAGGCCCGAGGAACAGCCCCGCACCCTGGGCGGGCGCCCTGCCCTGCTCGCCAGCCAGCTCCCGCGAGATCAGGTGGCGCTCCAGCAACACGCGGCGGGAGAGAGGGGACAGCGCGGCGACGTCGAGGGCGATGCCGCCCTTCAGCGCGGTCTGGTCGGCGGCGTGGCGGATCTGCTCGTAGATCTGCCGGCGCTCGTTGTCCCGGACGCGCGGGCTGAAGGCATGCCCCTGGAGGTTACGGGCGAGCCGGACGCGCGTGGAGAGCACGATGTCGCTGCTCGGCCCGCTCGCCTCCAGCCAGCCGAGGCCGAAGTCCGCCAGGTTCGTGACATCCAGCATCAGCGCGCCCCTTCCAGGTTGCGGATCTGGTCGCGCAGCTGCGCGGCCCGCTCGAAGTCCTCACTCTGCACGGCCCGGTCCAGCTTGCGACGGAGGCCGGCGAGGCGCTCCTCCTGCTGCGCGTGGGACGGATCGGGCGGCAGGTAGACCTTGCCGACGTGTTGGGTACCGCCGTGCAGCCGCCGCAACAGACCGGACAGGTGTGGCTCGAACGTAACGTAGCACTGGGGGCAGCCCAGACGCCCGGTTTTCTTGAACTCGTCGAGTTTGAGGCCGCAGAACGGGCACGGCCCTGCCACGGTCGTCTCGCCGCGGTTCACCTTTGCCAGGAAATCCGTGAGCGGCAGGGGCGCCTGCTCATGCGGCGACTCCAGCCCCTTCTCCGCCGCGCACGCCTCGCACAGATGAAGCGACTTCATCTGATTGTTGTCGATGTGCGTGAGGTGGAGAACCGCCTCGTTCTGTCCGCATTGTTCGCAGAGCATGGCTTCCCTACTGCGCCGAATCGTTGCTGCGAAGGTGACCCTCCTTCAGCAGGAGGATCCGGTCGGTTCGCTCGGCGAGCTCACGGTTGTGCGTCGCGAGCACGAGTGCGACGCCGTGCCGATTGCGCAGATCGAAGAACAGGTCGTGGAGCTGCTCGCCGGTATGCGTGTCCAGGTTGCCGCTGGGCTCGTCGGCGATCAGTACTGCCGGTCGGTTCACGAGTGCGCGGGCCACGGCTACCCGCTGCTGCTCGCCGCCGCTCAGCTCGCTCGAGCGGTGCGACGCACGCGGGCGCAGGCCCACGGAGTCGAGCACGGCGTACGCCCGCTCTGCAGCTTCCGGCGCTGCGGTTCCCGCGATGAGCTGGGGCATCATGACATTCTCGAGTGCCGTGAACTCGCGCAGCAGGTGGTGGAACTGGAAGACGAAGCCGATCGAACGGTTGCGGACCGCCGCGACCTCGCGCGGACCCAGCTCTGCCACGGACCGCCCTTCCAGCCACACCTCGCCAGCCGTCGGCCGGTCGAGACAGCCCAGGAGGTGCAGCAGCGTGGACTTCCCGGCGCCCGAAGCGCCCACGATCGCTACCGCCTCGCCCGCTGCGACCTCGATGTCTACCCCGTCCAGAATGACGAGTTCGCTGCCGTCCTCCTCGGTATAGCGTTTGACGAGGGCGCGTCCCTCGAGCACCGGCCCGGCCGCGGGCTCAGTCATGACGGATCGCGTCGACGGGCTGCAGGCGCGAGGCGCTGCGGGCCGGGTAAATCGTTGCGACCAGTGCCACGGCCAGACTCGCCAGCAGGATCAGCACGACGTCGAGCGGATCCAGGGCGACGGGCAGGCGGTCGATGAAGTAGACGTCGCCTGGCAGCTCCACGAACTGGTAGCGATCGAGCAGCCAGACGAGCAGGAATCCTCCCGCCGCACCGAGGATCGTGCCGACCGTGCCGATCGCCAGCCCCTGCAGGATGAAGATCCGCAGCACCGCGCCGTCGGTGAGCCCCATCGATTTCAGGATGCCGATCTCGCGCGTCTTGTCCGCCACGACCATGATGAGCGTGCTCACGATATTGAACGCGGCAACCAGCACGATCAGGAACAGGATCACGAACATCGCGAGCTTCTCCAGCTTGAGCGCGGAAAAGAGCGAGGAATTCAGCGTCATCCAGTTGTCGGTGTAGTACGGGAAGCCGAGGGAGCTGAAGAGCGACGCCCCGACCTCGCTCGCCTGCCACGGGTCCGTAATGTTCACGGCGATGCCCGACACGGTGTTGGCGTCGAAATCGAGCAGCTCCTGGACGGGCTCCATCTCCGCGTACATGAAGCTCAGGTCGTACTCATACATGCCGGTCTGGAAGACGCCGGTCACCTCGAAGTTCGCGAGCTCCGGCATGAGCTCACCCAGGGGTCCGGTCTTGATGTTCTCGAACGAGCCGACCGTGACGGTGTCGCCCGGCAGCACGCCCAGCCGCTGCGCCAGGCGGGAGCCGACCAGCACACCCGGATAGCCGCTCTGCGTCGGGCCGAGCGCGAGCGTGCCGTTGCGGATATCGCGCTCGATCTCCGTCAGCGGCTCCGGCGCGATGCCCGGCCGGATGCCATAGAGCGAGCCGGGCGTTGCCGTCTGCCCGAGGACACCGACCTGCGCGAGGACGAAAGGCTCGGCGCTCACCACGCCCGGTGTCGCAAGCACTTCGTCCAGTACCTCCTTCCACCCGCTCAGGCGAAAGCCCTGCCCCTGCTCGAACACGTACACGTGCGGGTTGCTGCCCAGAATCTTCGCCTGCAGGTCGCGCTGCAGTCCCGTCATCACGGCGATCACGGTGATCAACGCCGTGACGCCGAGTGTGACGCCACCGACGGCGATCAGCGTGATGAGCGAGACGAACCGGCCCTTGCGACGGCTGGCCAGGTACCGACGGGCGATGTACCACTCGAGGTTCTTCACGCTACTCCGGCCGCATGGTCGGGAACAGAATCACGTCGCGGATGGACGGCTGGTCCGTCAGCAGCATGGTCAGCCGGTCGATGCCGATGCCGACACCACCGGTCGGGGGCATGCCGTACTCCAGTGCGCGCAGGTAGTCCTCGTCGAGCTGCTGCGCTTCCTCATCGCCGCGCGCGCGCAGTGCCACCTGCGCCTCGAACCGCTCGCGCTGGTCGAACGGATCGTTCAGCTCACTGAACGCGTTCGCGATCTCGCGTCCGGCAATCATGAGCTCGAAGCGCTCGACCAGGCGCGCGTCGCCGCGCTTCGGCTTCGCAAGCGGCGAGAGCTCCCGCGGGTAGTCCGTGATGAACACGGGGTCGCGCAACTGGTCCTCGACGAGCGCGCCGAACAGCTCGTCCAGCAGCTTGCCGCGGCCCATCGTCGCGACGTCCTCGACACCGAGCGCACGCGCCTTCGCCGCCAGCTCCTCGTCGGACATGGATTCCACGTCGATCCCGCCGTGTACACGTAGTGCTTCCAGGAACGGCAGGCGCGCGAATGGCGGCGTGAAATCGATCGTGCGTCCCTCGAAGCTGATCGTGCGGCTACCGTCGTGCAGTGTCTCAACCGCACCGACGAGCATCTGCTCGACCAGCTCCATGATATCGTGATAGTCGGCGAACGCCTGATACAGCTCGAGCATCGTGAACTCCGGATTGTGTGTCCGGTCGATGCCCTCGTTGCGGAAGTCCTTGCCGATCTCGTACACGCGCTCGAGCCCGCCAACGATCAGGCGCTTCAGGTAGAGCTCGTCGGCGATGCGCAGGAAGAGCGGCATGTCCAGCGCATTGTGCCGGGTCGTGAACGGGCGTGCGGAGGCACCGCCATACAGGGGTTGCAGGACGGGCGTCTCCACTTCGATGTAGCCGCGCTCGTCGAGGAATCGACGCATCATCGTGACGAGGCGCGCGCGCGCGACGAACACGTTGCGTACGTCCGGATTCACCGCGAGATCCGCATAGCGCTGGCGGTAGCGCTGCTCGATATCGGTGAGGCCGTGATGCTTTTCAGGCAGGGGCTGGAGCGATTTGGTCAGCATCTCATCCTCCCGCGCCCGCACGGAGAGCTCGCCCCGCGGCGTCCGGCGGACCGTGCCGCGCGCGCCGACGATATCGCCGATATCAATATAATCAAGCCG
>CAYSGF010000247.1:0-35155 GCA_964430275.1 uncultured Gemmatimonadaceae bacterium | reverse complement strand
CCGCTGCCGTCCGCAGGAGCGGTGTCTCTGTGTGGCGGATCACGTCCGGGAACACGTTCGCGATAGAGCCCGCCTCAATGTGCTCCACCGCATGCCTGCTGCCGATATCATGCGCCAGTTCCTTCTGGAACTCGCTTTCGTCGAGCGCCGGATCCTGAAACGTGACGGAGAACGTCCGCAGATCGTACGGTGAGCGCTCGGCTGCGAGCGCACAGGTGATGCTCGAATCCAGCCCACCGCTCAGATAGGCACCGACCGGCACGTCCGCGCGCATGCGCAATCCGACGCCGCTCTGCATGAGCTCGTCGAGTCGCTCGAGCGCGTCCGTCGGCTCGATGGCCGGACTGTCATACAAAAGGGTGTAGTAGTGGCGCAGCCGCAGCTCGCCGGCGCGCCAGCGCGCACAGCTCCCCGGCTCCAGCTGCGCCACTCCATCGAATACGGTGCGCGGCGCACGCGCACCCCAGAACGTGAAGACCTCGTCGAGGCCGCGCAGGTCCACTGCAGCATCGACTTCACCCGATGCGAGCAGCGCCTTGACCTCCGAGCCGAAAATCAGGTCGCCGTTGCGCTCGGCATAGAACAGCGGATGGATGCCGAACCGGTCGCGCGCGAGGAAAACGCTGTCGTCGCGTCGATCATAAATGGCGAAGGCCCACTGACCATTCAGCCGGTCCAGCATCGCCTCCCCCCACTCCTCCCACCCGTGCACCAGGACTTCCGTATCGCACCGGGTGCGGAAGCGGTGGCCGAGCGACTCGAGCTCCGCCTGCAGCTCCACATAGTTGTAGATCTCGCCGTTGTACACGACGAGCACAGAGCCGTCCTCGTTCGTCAACGGCTGCGCACCGCGCGCGACATCGATGATGCTGAGGCGCGTGTGCGCGAGACCGACGCGCCGTCCCGTAAACAGACCATGTCCGTCAGGTCCGCGATGGTGCAGTGCTGCCGCCATGCGCAGGAGCGCCGCGGATGTGGGCGCAGGTCCGTCGCGACGGGCGATGCCGGCGATGCCGCACACTTATCGCGCTGCCTCGTCCCCGCGCGCGCGGATCTCCGCCACCGGCTCTGCGAGCAGCGGCGCCAGGTGCAGGTAGCGCGTGGTCGCTCGCTTCTGCTCGATCTCGCGATATGCGCGCTCGACCTGCTCCGGCTGCAATCCCATTGCAGCAGCGGCGGCGTCCGCGGCCAGCCCGTGGTTGTGTGCGTGCAGCACCAGGTCCATCGTACGCGCCGGCAGCACGAAGTAGAACTCCTCCTGGCTCTGCGGCAGGGAGTACGTGTCCGTCGTCGGCGGGCGGTTCGTCACACCCTCGGGGACACCGAGCTCGCGTGCGAGCTGATAGACCTGGGTCTTGTAGAGGTGCGCGATCGGCTTCGTATCCGCGAGCCCATCGCCGCCCTTCACGAAGAAACCCTGGTCGTACTCGAGCCGGTTCGGTGTGCCGACGACCGCATAGTGCAGCCGGTCGGCATGATAGTATTCCAGCATCTTCCGCACGCGCTGCTTGAAATTCGTGGCGGCCACGATCACCCGGTACTCGGCCGGCGGCAGCCGGTGACTCGTCTGCTCTCCGTCGGGCGATTCGACCACCACCGCATACGTGTTCAGGACATCCGAGTTCAGACGATCGCCCGGAAGCACGATCTTCGACTTCCACCCCGGAGCGTAGTCGGGCACCACCCGGCGGATCGCCTCGTCACGACGCGCGTAGCAGCCGACGGCCTGGAGCGTCGGTGCGATGTCCTCCACGGTGTACTCGATCCCGAGCTTCTCCGCCCACTCCCGCGCCAGCTCCAGGCTGCGAGGATCGGAGTCCTGCTCCGGCATGAAGAGGCCAAATACTCGCTTCGAGCCCACCGCCGCAACGGCTAACCCCGCCGCGACCGAGCTGTCCACGCCTCCGCTCATCGCCACGACGAACCCGCGGCGCTTCAGCGAATCGGCCAGCTGGGCGCGCATTGCCGCCGCGATCGACTCCACCGCGGCCGCTGCATCGAGCTGCAGCCACTGTTCTGCCTTCGCCGGCTCCGTAATCGTGCTCATAGGCTCACTGGAAAGATTGCGTCTACGCGTCAGCCAATGGGCGAGTGCAGGATCGGTTCCCGGCTCGGCGTACCCCCGCGGCCGGGCGCCAGCGGCGAAATGCCCCGCCAATTCACGACATACCACCAGGTCACCCCCTGCCCCCGGGGTCCATTCGTTGTTCCTCTGCAACGCACCCGCGGACCCAACTGTTGTGCACCTGCCACACATGTACGCGCCAGGCCCTCGGGAGAGGCGCGGGGACGTGCGCTCTCGTCAACGCCCGGCTGGCACCGGAGGTGCACCTCGCTCGGGATGAGCGGGACTGCGGCGATGCGCCCGTTTCGACCTCGAGCCGACACACGGAGGAATGATGGCAATGCCGCCTCGCGATCCGAGCCGGAACGTCGCCTGGATGCTCTGGCACGCGGCGGCGCTCCGCCCGTCCAAGCCGGCGGTCGTGGAGCGGACGCGTACGGCCACGTATGCGGAGTTGCGCGACCGGGCCGCGGCGATCTCGACCGCGCTCGAGGCAAGCGGTATCGCCCCCGGCGAGCCGGTCGTGGTCGTGCTCGATCGCGGCATCGATGCCGTGGCGGCGTACTTCGGCGTCGTTGCTACCGGCGCGCTTGCCGTCGTGTTGAACCCGCTTTTGCGTCCGCGCCAGGTCGAGTACGCACTCCAACACTCCGGTGCGCGGGTCTACCTGACCTCGCGGGCGGTCCGCGCGCGGCTGCACCGGGACGTGGTGACCGCAGCCGCGGTGGTGGACGTCGAGGATGTTGCCGAGGCGGGTGAGTACGAACCGGTCGTGCGCGCGAACGAGGACCCCGCGCAGATCACGTACACGTCCGGCTCGACGGGTCTGCCGAAGGGCGTGGTCGGCACCCACGGGAACGTCTGGTCCGTCATCGAGACCGTCGCGGGCTACCTGGGCCTGAACGAGGATGATCGCATCGCAGGCATGCTGCCGATCAGTGGTGTCTATGGCGCCAACCAGATGTTGTGCGCGGCGCTCGTGGGCGGAACCCTGGTGGTTCCAACGTCCCCGATCATGAACCAGGTGGCAGCGGAGCTGCGCGAGGGCGGGGTCACGGTGCTGGCCGCCGTACCGCCTCTGTGGATGCAGCTGCTCCAGGCACCCGGATTCACTGCGGCGCCGATTCCCACGCTGCGCATTCTCCAGAGTGCGGGCGGCCACCTCGCTCCCGCCGCGGTACGACAGCTTCGCGATGTGCAGCCCCAGGCGGGCATCTTCCTCCAGTACGGCATGACGGAGGTGTTTCGGAGCACGTACCTCGGGCCCGAGGACATCGACACCCGGCCCGCGTGCATGGGCCGGCCGATGCCGGGCGCGGACGTACTCGTGATTGACGAGGACGGCGCAGTGTGTCCACCGGGGGTCGTCGGCGAGCTCGTTCACAGCGGGCCGACGGTTGCCGCAGGCTACTGGAACGATGCCGAACGCACCGCCGAGGTGTTCCGCCCACACCCGCTTCACGGCGATGCACAGCGCGCGGTCTACTCCGGAGACATGGTCCGCACCGACGAGGATGGCTACTTCTATTTCGTCGGCCGCCGTGACCGCATGATCAAGACGCTGGGCTATCGAGTGGGGCCGGATGAGATACTCGACGTTCTCTACGCCTCGAGACAGATCTCCGAGGGGATCGTGACGGCGGAGGACGATGCCGAGCGCGGCCAGCGGATCGTCGCCTATGTGGTGCTTGCGCCGGATGGTTCGGTCACGAACCTGCGCGCCTTCTGCCGCGCCGAACTGCCGCGCTACATGCAGCCGACCGACATCGCTGCGGTCGCCGAGCTTCCCCGGCTGCCCAACGGCAAACACGATCTCTTTGCGCTGCGCGAGATGGTAGCGGAACCATCGTCTGCATGAGCCGAGTTCTTCACCTCCTCGCGCCCGCGCCATTCGGCGGCCTCGAGAGTGTCGTCCAGGCGCTGGCGACGGAGCAGGCGAAGCGCGGACACGACGTCCACGTGGCAGCGATCCTCGATGCCGGCACCAACGACCACCCGCTGCTGGCCGCGCTGCGGACGTCCGGCGTGCACACCCACGCGCTGAGCGTACCCGCGCGCGCGTATCGTGGTGAGCGCGCGCGCATCAGACAGCTCTGTGCCACCCTGCGTCCTGACATCGTCCACACCCATGGCTACCGCACCGACGTGCTGCACTCGCCGATCGCACGACGCCTCGGCATCGCTACGGTGAGCACTTCCCATGGCTTTACCGGTGGCGACGGCAAGAACCGATTCTATGAACTGCTGCAACGACGCGCATTCCGCCGCTGCGACGCGGTCGTCGCCGTATCCCGGCGCATGGCGGATGAGCTGGCGGCATCGGGCGTCGCCGCGCGTCGTATCCATTGTATCCCCAATGCATGGACCGGCGGCGTGCCCTTCCTCGGTCGTGCGGAGGCCCGGCGCGTGCTCGGGATTCCGAATGCACAACGTGCGATCGGTTTCGTCGGCCGTCTCGGTTTCGAGAAGGGGGCCGACGTTTTCGTCGAGGCACTCGCGCATCTCGATGACCGGGTTCGTGCAGTCGTTATCGGCGACGGCATTCTGCGCGAGCGCCTGGAAGCGCGGGCGGCTGCGCTCGGACGCGCACAGTCGGTCACATGGAAGGGCATGCTCGCGAACGCCGGAACGCTGATGAAGGCCTTCGATCTGATCGTCCTGAGCTCGCGCACGGAGGGCACGCCGATCGTGCTCCTCGAGGCGATCGCCGCCGGCGTGCCCGTCGTTGCGACCCGCGTCGGCGGCGTTCCGGACGTCGTCGCCGACGACGAGGCGCTGCTCGTGCCTCCCGAGGATGCACTCGCTCTTGCCAACGGCATACGTCAGGCGCTGCAGGAGTCCGATGCGTCGGGCGAGCGCGCTGCACGCGCACTGCAGCGCCTGCATGCGAGTTTCGGCGCGGAGGCCTGGATCGAGCGCTACGAGGCCGTCTACGCCGCATGCGGAGCGACCGGCAATGCCGTCGAATCCGCTGCCGCCCTGAAGGCCTGATCGCGGCCCGTGCGTGCGACGCTGCGCCGCACTCTCGAAGTGCTTGCTACGGGTGCCGGCCTCACCGCGCTGGCTCGCCGTGCCGCTCGCAGCCATATCGCCGTCCTCGCATACCACAACGTCGTCACCCGGGAGGATGCCGCACGCGGTGACGCGAGCCTGCACCTCCCCCTGCCCAGGTTCATCGAGCAGATCGATCGACTGTCGCAGACGCACGACGTGGTCGATCTCGAGACGGCCGTGACCGGACAGCCGGGCGAGCGCCCGCGCGCTGTCATTACCTTCGATGACGCCTACCGCGGCGCCGTACGCCTCGCCCTGCCGGAGCTGACTCGCCGCCGCTTGCCAGCCATCGTCTTCGTCTCCCCCGCGCTGCTCGGTACGCCGGGCACCTGGTGGGATGAGCTCGCCGAGGCAGGGCTGCTCTCCAGTACGCAACGCGACAGCGCACTCGCTCACCACGCGGGACGTGGTGACGCAGTCCGCGCTGCGGCGTTCGGCGAACGAAGCGTACCGCAGCTCCCGCACAGCTATGGGATTGCCTCCCTGGACGAGCTGCAGGCGCACTGCGGCGATCACATTCAGGTAGGATCACACACCTGGGCGCACGAGTACCTGCCGGCCCTGGCTCCTGCCGATCTGCAGCAGAGCCTGACACACTCGCTCGAATGGCTGCATGGATCCGGCATCAGCGCCGTGCCCTGGCTTGCCCTGCCATATGGCGGCGGCTCTCCGGAGATCGGCCGGACCGCGCTCACGCTCGGCTACCAGGGGGTGCTGCGAATTAGCGGGGGACTGTGGAGGAAGAGCGAGATCGGTCGGGCGCAGGTGCCGCGGATCAACGTACCAGCCGCACTTTCGGTGGGCGGACTCGAGCTGCGCACGAGCGGCCTCCTCGCGCGCTGAGCTGCCGGACTGACGCCTACCAGCCGCCCGAGCGGAACAGCATCACCGGAACCGTCCGCAGCATGATCCGCAGATCCTCTGCTGCGGACTCGCGCGCCGCATACTCCAGATCCAGCTGCAGCTTCCGGCGCACATCCTCGATGCTCTGATCGTAATGGTGGTTCACCTGCGCCCAGCCGGTGATGCCGGGCAGTACGCGCTGCCGCTCCGGGTAGCGCTGAATCTCATCGCGCAGCCGCATGAAGATCTCCGGCTGCTCCGGCCGCGGACCGACGATGTTCATCTCCCCGCGCAGCACGTTGATCAGCTGCGGCAGCTCGTCCAGCCGGTACTTCCGCAGGACCGCACCGATGGGCGTGATGCGCGGATCGTCAGGCCGGGCCCACACCTGCTTCTCGTCCTTCCGATCATACATCGTGCGGAACTTGTAGATCGTGAAGAGACGCCCGCCATAGTCGACCCGGCGACGCCAGTTCCCGCCGTTCCCAGCGCGACGATCGATGCCGACACGCTTCTGCCGATAGAACACCGGGCCGGGCGATGTCGCCTTGACAAGGATCGCGATCACCAGAAACAGCGGCGCGGTCAGCACGAGCGCAGCGCCCGCGACCAGGAAATTCAGAATGCGGCGCGCGCGCTGTTCCTGTCGAGCTCGCGTTCGCGCCTGCACGCGAACCGTGCCGCGCGCCTCACGCCATGCGTTGTCTACGGCAACCGTGTCGGCTGCAGGACGGAACACGCCGTCCGCAGTGCTGAGCATGCAGGGCTCCCGGTCCGGGGAGAGAGCGGGTTCGAGCCGGTACTCGGATCGATTGGACGCCACCCATGGCGGCAACGCGCATGCTCACGCGTCACAAATGCGGGCGGGGTGCGCTAAATCGTTATGAGTCGCGAATTTACAGGAAAGTCGACGAAGCGGGCGGGGCGGGCGTTGCGTCGCAGCGCAGCGACTACTGTAGAAGCCGCACTACACGGCGCTGCTGCAACTACAAGAGATTCGCGGCAGGAAGCTCGATCACGAAGCTGAAGCGCGTGCCCCAGTCGGGACGCGACTCGAGCTTGAGCTGAGAGCCCATCGCCTCGACGAGGCGACGACAGATGGCGAGGCCGAGCCCGGTGCCCGAGAAGTAGTAGCCGCTCGCGCGTGTGGGCTCGCGCCGGAATGGCTGATACAGCGTGTCCAGCGCCTCCTCGCGGATTCCCGGGCCGGTATCACGCACCGCGAACTCGACCTTTGCGCCGCCGACCGAGCGCGCCGACAGCTCGACGTTGCCATGCTCGGTGAACTTCAGCGCATTCGTCGTCAGGTTCAGCAGCACACGGCTGAGCGGTACGGGATGCCCGATACGGCGCGGCGACCGGAGCGTCTGGATGTTTAGCTCGAGCTGCTTCTCCTCCGATGTGGGCCGGACGAGATCGTGCACGCTCGCGAGAATTTCGTTGACCGAAAAAGCGCTGGGCTCGGCCTTGGGCAGCCGGTTGCCGCCGCGTGCCATTTCGATCATGTCGCTCGCCATGCCGACGAGTCCCAGGGCGGCGCTGTAGATGATCCCGATCTGGCGCTTCTGCACGTCGTTGAGTGCGCCGCTCTGACCGCCGTGCAGGATCTCGGAGAGGAACAGGATGGAGGTGAGCGGCGAGCGCATGTCATGCGCGACCTCGACGACGAGGTCGAGACCGCCGCGGTCCGTCAGTTCCGCGGCGAACGACTGCTCCAGGCTGGGCGTGCATGCCTTCTGCGCGCGCTCGAGCCGTTGCAGCGTCTCCAGCATATCGGAGGTTGCCGGAGCGTGCTCCGACCAACCCTGAATCACTTCCTCACGAAGCCGATCGACCAGGCGCCGGCGGAGCGTCAGCGTCGCGCCGTTCTGCTCCTGGTCCGGCGCTCCGTTCACGCACGTACGCGCGATCCACACGAGGTGGCGCGCGATTTCGTCTTCACCGATCTCCATGTCGGCGGACAGACGCTCACAGACACGGCCGGCCGCGCCTCCGATGTCTTCCCCCGCAAAGCCCGCAACGAGCTGCAGCAACGTCGGCTTGCCGTAGGCAATGACGTTGCTGCGCGCCGCCGTCCGCGGAGTGCTCCGCCTATCTGCTTGTAATGATCGTGTCACGATGCAGGCCGTGCTTCTCCATCAGGCGATAAAGCGTGGTGCGATCGACGCCTGCGATGCGTGCTGCTTTCGACATGTTCCCGTTGGCGCGCTCGACGAGCCAGGTCAGGTAGCCGAGCTCGAAGTCGGTCAGAACCTTCTCGCGTACTCCGTGATACGTTCCGTCGCGCAGATCTTCGAAGCTGAGGGCGCTCGGTCCAGCCGCGGGAGGCACGGCGCCGTTGCCCATGTCCGGCAGATCCTCCGGGCGAATCTCCGTGCCGGGCTCGAGCAGGACGACCGCATGTTCGATCACGTTCTGCAACTCGCGAACATTACCACCCCACGGGCGCGCCTGCAATGATTCCATTGCCTCCGGACTGAACTGCGGCACCCCCCGGCTGTCCCGGTGCTGAGCCCAGTAGCGCGCCAGGAAATGCTGCGCCAGGACCGGAATGTCCGAGCGGCGTTCGCGCAGTGGCGGAATGTGGATCGGTACGACGCACAACCGGTAGAACAGGTCGCGCCGCAGTACCTCTTCCTCCGCCGCCTTGTGGGGGTCGCGGTTCGTTGCCGCAATGAACCGGACGTTCACGACGGCGTCCGTGGTCGTGCTGCCGAGGCGGCGCACCACACCGTCCTGGATGACGCGCAGGAACTTCGCCTGCAGTACCGGCGGCATTTCCGTGAGCTCGTCCAGGAACAGGGTGCCGCCGTTGGCGACCTCGAGCAGACCCGGCTTCTCCCGGACCGCGCCCGTGAAGGCGCCCTGCACGTGGCCGAACATCTCGCTCTCGAGCAGGGCTTCGGGCAGCGCTGCGCAGTTCACCGGCACGAGCGCGCGGCTGCTGCGCCTGCTGTGCTGGTGGATGAACTGCGCGATCTGCTCCTTGCCGGTCCCGCTCTCGCCCGAGATGAACACCGACGCGTCGGTCCCGGCAACCTTGCGCGCCAGCGCAATAACGCGCTGAAACGCCGAGGACGTGCCGAGCAGCGTCACCTTGTCGCTGTGTCCGTGCTTGCTCTCGAGCGCGTCGTCCAGCGCCTTCGATTCCCGGCTCACGTGCACCGTATGCGCGGCCCGGCCGAACAGAATCTGCAGGTGGCTCGCCGCGAACGGCTTCGGCAGATAGTCCCACGCGCCCGCGCGCAGAGCCTCGATGCTCGACTCCACGCTCGGGTTCCCGGTCATGATGATGACGATCGTGTCCGGGTAGGCGTCCAGGCAGGTCTCCAGGAGCTGCATCCCGAACACCTGTGACATGTGCAGGTCCAGCAGGACGATATCGAACGGACGACGCTTCAGAAGCGTCATCGCCTCGTTCCCCTGCCCGCACGTGGCTACGTTGTAGCCCTCGACCGACAGCACACTCGCGCAGCTCTCGCGCAGCGTGTCCTCGTCATCCACGATCAGGACGCGGATCGACGCCTTGTGCGCTTCTGTCAGTTCCAGCGATTCGGCTGCGTTCACGGCACTGCGTTGGTTAGGGCGGACGCCGTTGGAATGCAGGACACCCCTGCCTACAGGCACAGCTGTCCTCTTGTGGGTTTGCATCCGGCGCTCCCTCTATTCGCCCGCCGCGTCAAGCGGCCTCGTCGGGCGGCGTTCCTGATGTGGTCCATGCCTGGATCGCCTTGCAGGGAGCAGGTCCGGCCGATTCCGCGTCGAGCCCGGAACCGATGCCCGCCCTTCTGCAACGGCAGTACCGTCTGATGTGGCCTACCAGTTTAGTCGATATCTACGCCTCCCGTCAACGTTTGTGTTGCATGAATGGCGCACCCTCGCTCCCGGCGTGTTGCGCCACTGCATCATCCTGGACCGCTGGGTGTTGCAGAGACCCAACGCGCTGCGGCGCGATCTGACCCGACTTACCGCGGTTCGCAACGATCTCGTGTGCATGGCCGGGTGCGGCAAGCGGATTGCCTGTAGCGCGTCCTGCTGTACGCGCGTCTACTCTCAGCGATCAAACGGATATGGAACACGAGAATCTGCCGACGGCGCCGGTGCCGGGAGGACCCGTTCAGTTTCCGCATCGGCGTGGCGGAGCCGCAGCCGTCGATTTCGACGACGAAGACGCCTCGTCCGGCGGTGGCGGGATCGGACGTCTGCTCGGCGCGATTCGCTATTACAAGTGGCTGGTGATCGCGATCACGGTCGTGGGGACGGTGATCGGGGTCCTGGTCAGCCGCTGGGCGCCGGTCGCGTATACGGCCGAGGCGCGTCTCTGGGTTGCGATCCAGGATCGGAGCAGTGCGATGGAGGGTCCGATCCAGTCAGGCGAGCTACTGCAGGGTACGGCGTGGCTCGAGCTGCTCGGTTCCTACGCGGTGCTCGATCCGGTGGTCCGTGACCAGCAGCTCTACCTGCGCGTGCGGGACCGCGATCTGGATGCGATGCAGGGGTTCGAGGTGGACAGCGTCTACACGCCCGGCGCGTACGTGGCGCAGGTCGACGCGGCGGGTCGGTCGGTCGAGCTGAGGACCGGGCAGGGCGATCGGGTGGAAGTCGTCCGGCCGGGCGAGCCGATCGGCGCTGGGCTGGGTCTGCGCTGGCAGCCGGACGCGAGCGTGTGGACGCCCGGGCGCGAGATTGCGTTTGCCGTTTTGCATCCGCGGCTCGCGGTTCAGCGGCTGGTCGCGTCGCTGGATGCCGACATCGCGCGGGGCAGCAATTTCCTGATGTTGCGCTATTCGAATGCGGACGCGGAGCGTGCGCAGGCCGTGATGAATACGCTCGCGGACCGTTATGTGGATGTCGCGGCGGAGCTGAAGCGGGCGAAGCTGGCAGAGCTGCGCGACATTCTCGAGACCCAGTTGACGTATGCGGAGAACAACCTGCGGAATGCAGAGCTGGCACTCGAGAGTTTCCGTGTGCAGACGATCACGCTGCCGACGGATCCCGCCACACCCGTAAATCCCGGAATCGAGGCTACGCGGGCGCCCGCCCTGTCCGGCTATTTCGAGCTGAACATCGAGCGCGAGGCGCTCGAACGCGACAGGTCCGCGATCGCGCGCCTGCTTGCGAGTGCGCCACAGGCCCCGCTCTCGGTCGATCCGCTCGCTGCGATCGGTGCAGTCCAGGGCTCACCGGAGCTCTCGCAGGCACTGACCGAACTGGCGACCCGACGCGCGGAGGTGCGCGCGCTGCAGCAGCAGTACACGGACGAGCACCCGCTGACACGCCGCGCTCTCGACGATCTGGCGCATTTGCAGGGAACGGTTGTGCCACAGCTGGCACGCGCGGTGATGAGCGATCTCGAGACGCGCATCGCGAACCTGGATGGCATGGTCAGCTCGGCGTCCGAGGAGCTGCGCCAGATTCCGGCACGCAGCATCGACGAAGCGCGGCTGAACCGCGCCGTACAGATCGCGGCGACGCTGTACAATGAGCTGCGTCAACGCTACGAGGGGGCGCGGCTCGCGACCGAGACGACGATCCCGGACATCCGCGTGCTGGACTACGCGCGCGTGCCGCAGGTGCCGTCGAGCAACCCGCGCATGCAGATCCTGCTGGTCGCGGTCCTCGGCAGCCTCGGTCTCGCCATCGCGTTGGCCCTGCTCCTCGAGCGGCTCGACCCCCGCTACCGGTATCCGGAACAGGTCACCGATGGCCTGCGGCTGCGCGTCCTCGGTGGCATTCCCAACCTGAAGGAGCGCCGCTGGCTCTCGGGGGGCACCGACCGCGCGGAAGCGATCGAGGCCCTGCGCGGTGTCCGCCTCAGCCTGACGCATGCCTACGGGAGTGCGGGACCGCTGATGGTGACACTGTCGAGCCCCGGACCGGGCGACGGAAAGACCTTCCTGACGGCGAACCTCGGCCTTGCGTTCGCCGATCTCGGGCGCCGCACCCTCGTGATCGACGGGGATACCAGGCGCGGCACGCTGCATCGGGTGCTCGGTGTGGATCGCAAGCCCGGACTCACGGAGTATCTGGCCGGTCGGGCGGAGCTTGGAGACGTCATCCGGCCCACCAGCTCCGAGGGGCTCGATATTCTGCCCTGCGGCATGGGCTCCGCGGCCGCACCGGAGCTGCTGTCTTCGGCACGGATGGGTGAGCTTCTCGCCTACGTCCGCGCGAATTACCACGTGATCCTGATCGACAGCCCACCGCTCGGCGCGGGCATTGATCCGCTCGTGCTGGCGACGGCCTCGGGACACATGGTTCTCGTCGTCCGTACCGGCAAGACGGAGCGCGCCGTTGCGGAGGCGAAACTGGCCATGCTCGACCAGCTCCCGGTCCGCGTGCTGGGCGCCGTCGTGAACGGCCTCGACTCCGACACCGGCTACCGCTACTACTCCTATCTGCCCGGCTACGCAGCCGAATCGGAGGAGCCCGAGGCGACACACCTGCTCGAGCCCGCCTGAGCCGGCGGAATCCCTCCGCGCTGCGGCAGGGAATTGTCGTGGATGCGCAACGCTATGCATTTGCGCATCCGTTCCTTCGGTGGGCATGAGCCGCGAAGTCGTTGTGCAAGAACACGTTAGCGTGGAGCCGACGGAAGGGTCCCGTTATTGTATCCAGCCACTGCGGATCGACCTGATTCCGCAGGAGGCGGTATGAGTAAGGGACAGCGCCGGACCAATCCCGGACGAAATGACCGGCGCATCACCGATAATCGTGTTGGCGTCGCGGCGAAACCCAGCGAAGATACGGGCAGCCAGCTTTTGCGGCTGCTCGCGCAGCTCGCCGGCTTCGGCCTCGACGCATGTGCGCCAACGCTGTTGACCGAGGAGGGCGCCGCTCACTGAAGCGGCGTCATCGAGACTTGATAACGACCTTCTTCGGCCAGGCCGGGACGGTCCCAGCCGGATGCCATCATGCCGAGTCGATCGATTGCTGCACTCTTCACTCTGCTGCTTGCCGCAAGCCCCGCGGCCGCGCAGCAGGGCGGCTGGGATCCCACGGGCGTTCAGCACACGCGCGATGAGCTGACCGAGATGCTGCGCCGCTTCGAGGCAACCGCGGCATCGTCTGCATACAGCGGATCGATCCGCGACCAAGCCCGTGACGAGGCCGAGCTGATCCGCTCGCGGCTCGAGGAGGGTGATCTGCAGGTCGGTGACCGCATCGAGCTGACGGTCGAAGGGCAGCCGGACCTTTCCAATACATTCACGGTGGTGGCGGGCCGCCTGCTCGTCCTGCCTGCCCTGGGCGAGGTGCCCCTGGAAGGTGTGCTCCGCTCCGAGCTGCAGCCTTACCTGACGGAGTACGTCGCGCGCTATATTCGTGAGCCCGTGGTGCACGCACGGTCCCTCATACGGCTCGAGGTGCGGGGTGCCGTCGCGCAACAGGGCTTCTACGCCGTGCCGTCGGATGTGCCGTTGACGGATGCCCTGATGATGGCCGGCGGACCGACTGCGCTGGCCGATGTCGAGAAGATTCGCATCGAGCGCGGGACCGAAGTGATCTGGACCGATGAAAACCTGCGGGCTGCAATCCAGCAGGGGCGTACGCTCGATCAGCTCAGCATGCGAGCCGGCGACGGCATCATCGTCCCTGCGCAGCAGGCTACGTTCGACTTCGTGCGAAATGGCCTGTTGATCCTCTCGGGCATCGGCACGATTCTGCTCATAGCAGAACGAGCTTTCTGAGCGGGACGCGGGCCTGCGACTGGCTTCCGACGCCTGGTCGATCAGTAGCAGGCGCGCAACAAATGATTGCAGGCGAGCCGCGTCCGACGGGCTCGCATCGCCGTCAGCGGCGTGTGCAATACCGCGCTGAAGGACCGTAACTCGTTCATAACAAACAGTTTCGTTGACCAATCGACCTGCCGGGTCGGGCGCAGCAATTCAAGCATGATACCTGCGGTCCGGTCCGGCGACGCCAGCGAAGTCCTGCGACGTCCCGCGATGATGCGGATCGCCACCAACCAAGGGAAACCAGCCAGTGGCACGAGCCCCGATCGTGATGATAGTCAGTGAGCAGGAGTGGACCTCCCGCTCACTCGATTCGATACTCGCGCCCCACGGGTACGCAGTCATGCGTGCGTACAACGGACGGCAGGCGATCGAGCGAGCGCGTGGATCGAATCCGGACGCGGTGTTCATCGACACGCATCTGCCTGACATGGAGGGGTTGGAGCTGTGCACCCGGCTGCGTCTGGGGGGCGAGTTCTCGCAGGCAGCGCCCATCATCCTTTATCGCTCGGGCTCGGTGAACCGTGAGGAGCGGCTGGAGGCACTGGAAGCCGGCGCCTGGGATCTCCTTTCGCTTCCGTTCGACGCGCAGGAGCTGCTGCTGCGGCTCGATCGGTATATGGTCGCGAAGCGGGAGATGGATCGCATGCGGGAATCGGATCTGATGGATCCGAGCACCGGCCTTTACAGCTGGCAGGGGATCGTGCGTCGGGTGCGGGAGATGGGAGCCGCGGCAATGCGCTTTCATCGCCCGATGGCGTGCATCGTGATCGCGCCGGAAGACATCGATGAACCGGCGCCGGATGATGAGGACGGGATGTCGCGCGGCCTCGCTGCAACGTTGCGGAGCCTGACACGCGGCTCGGACGTGCTCGGCCGCATCGGGCCGATGGAATTCGTCGTCGTGGCACCGGATACGAACGTGGAAGGTGCGCAGATCCTCGCGGAGCGGGTGCGCGCGGCGACGGGGGGTACGACCGACCTTCCGATTGGCGTTGCGGCACGAGTCCGCACGGGCGTCTATGCGGTGAACGACCTGCACGACGCGAATCTGGATCCTGCCGAACTGCTGGCGCGGGCCACGCTGGCGGTCCGTAACCGCCCCACCCTCGAGGCCAACTAACGCTTCACAATAGTTCGAGGTTTGCACGCACGCGTGCTGCTGCGGTGATCGTTTTCACGTATCGCAGCGCGGCGCCAAGTCTGCGTGCCCGACTCCCCTTGAATCGGTCCGGCTCCACCCTGTCGGTGCGCTCGAGCACCTCCCACCGACGCTCCTCTCCGACACGCCACGGACGCGCGCGACCGTGCCCACTCAGGTGTGGTCGCATCGCGCGTTCCCAGAGCCAGCGGCGCAGCCTGTAGGACGGACACGCGTTGCGCGGCCCGGCGAGCTCACGCATGAGGTGCTGTTCGACTACGGCGTGCATGCGCGGCCGCAGCGCCGTGCGCAGCGCATGCAGAACGTGAGCGGGAACCGGAGCTCCGGCGATCTGCCGGGCCAGGTGGAGCGCCCAGTAGCCTGGTCCCTGTGCCCGGCCCTCATGCGCTGCATCCGTGAACTCGCGCCAGTCCAGGTGGCCACCACGCGCCAGCTCTGCGATGTCCCTGAACGCTCGCCACGCACCCGTGCTGCACGTGTGTGACCATGCGAAGTGAATGCTGCAGTGGAGCAGAAGGTGTGTGGGTGCCGGAACACGGACACCCTCCGGCAGACCGGTCATCCCGCGCGCCGATTGCCACAGCTCTGCTGCGGAGAACTCGAATGGGTTGTGGGTGGGGGGAATGATGTCCGTATGCAGCTCGAGTCCGACGGCGAGGTGAGGCACGCGGGCATCGAGCAGAGGCGGGAGGTGGTGCATGCCCGCGTAGAGGTGATCGAGTTCACCCGCGTACTGCTGTGTCCAGCCGGTTCGAAGCAGGGTCGCCTGCGCATGCTTCGCTTGATCAGCGGGCACGAGCAGGTCGAAGTCGCTCATCGGGCGCTCACGGAAGCTGCCGTATGTGGATGCGGCCATGGCGACGCCCTTGAGCAGGACGACAGGCACCGCGGCCGCGCTCAACGTCTCGAGAACGTCGACCAGCCGCTGCTCCATGTAAGCCATGCGCAGCTCGGCCCTGCGTTCCGTTCCTTCGAGCGCCGAGCGCACGCCGCTCGGCAGCTCCGCGCGGGCGGTGCGCAGCCGGCGACCGAGCGCAGGCTGCGCACCTTCTTTCCGAACGAGCTCTAGGAACTCCACCCAGTCGAGCGGCCGGGTGCAGAGATCTCGAATCTCCGGATCCTGGTCGGAACCGCCCGCGGTCAGGAGCAGCAGTCGCACTTCGTCCGACATGGGCATCGAATGGTCTGCCGTTCCTCCCTCACCTTCGATGAATGAACGCATGCATGTGTAGCGGAGGCGCTACAGAATGTGAGCGGTTGCTGCGGCTTCTACAATGCGGGCGCGCCGAATGCCCCCGAAAGCCGCACAGCGGAAGGGCTCGCCGGTTTATCATGACTGGCCCTCCAGTTGCTAACAAGCTCACCGACCTACCCTCCGCAACTTTGGCGAAAGATCCGCGTGAGCGCTATCGCCGGCGTCTACTGCTTCGATGAGAGTGGGGACGCCCGCGCCCGCGTGTCGGCCAGTGCACGCGCGCTGGCTCACCGCGGTGCCGGTCCGTCGATCTGGGCGAGTGGGGCGCGAGCCCTCGCGCAGATCTCGCGGGCAGGCGCCGGCAATGGGATCCAGCGCCCGATGGGCGTAGCCATCCTCCCCTCGGGTCATGTCGCGGTCGCGGACGCGCGGATCGACAACCGGCGTACCCTGATTGCGCGCCTCGGCCTGCAGAACCAGGGGCCGACGAGCGATGCCGAGCTGATCGCTCATGCATATGCGCGTTGGGGCACCGACTGCGCCGATGCGCTGATCGGCGACTTCGCGTTTGCCGTATGGGACCCGCAGCAGCGGGCGATGTACTGCGGCCGCGATCCCATGGGCGTGAAGCCACTGTACTACCACTGGTCGGACGGCCTCTTCGCGTTCGGCTCGGAGGTCGGGGCGCTGCTGGCGTTGCCCGGGGTGGGCGCTGACCTCAACCGGACGAGGATTGCGGATTACGTCCTGGGTGTCGAAAGCGATCGGGAGTATACGTTCCACACGGCGATTGCCCGGTTACCGGCGGCGCACTGGCTTCGCGTCGCGCCAGGCCAGAAGCGCCAGGTGCGGTACTGGTCGGCCGAGCCGAAGCGGGACATCCGCCTGAAGGGCGCGGACGAGTACGCCGCTGCGTTCCGTGAGCTGTTCGCGGAATCCGTACGCGCGCGCATGACGACGAACGCGCCGCTCGCGACGAGCCTCAGTGGCGGTGTCGACTCCTCTTCGGTGGTCTGCATGACCCGCGCGCTGCGGGGCCCCGGCGCGCCGCCGCTGCACACGTTCAGCCTGGTATTCCCGGATCTTCCCGCGCCCGAATTGCGGCGCATCGACGAACGCTGCTTCGTCGATGCCGTGACGCGAACGGGGGGACTGACGCCGCACTACGTTCGTGGCGATCAGCGCAGCCCGCTCGGAGACGTCTCGCGCATCCTGCCGCTGCTCGACGCGCCGTACAGTGCTCCGAACCTGTATCTGCACTGGGCGATGTACGGAGCGGCGGCAGAAGTCGGTGCCACGGTTTTCCTCGACGGCTTCGATGGAGACACGGCGGTCAGCCACGGCCTCGGTCGATTGAATGGACTTCTGCGCCGCGGGGAGCTGGACCTGTTCGAGTCGGAGGTACACGCGTTCGCGCGTCGGCGCGGCATCGGAGTCCGAGGAGTGCTGGAGTACTATGGCCTGCCATTTCTCTCCGCCCTCGCAGCGCGCGGCGAGTGGGGTGAGTGGCGGACCCTCGCGCTTCAGTTCCATCGTCGGTTCGGCGTTTCCCGCTTTCACATGCTGCGCTCGCAGGGCGTTCGCGCCTCGCGCATGCGTGGCACACGGTCCGTACTGGCTGACGGTGGCGACGTTACGCGGCTGTTGCGAGCGCGGATGAATGGGTCCGTGCGCCCGGCACCCTCTGTCGAACCCGCGCACGTCCTCAGTGAGCGGGAGACCCACGTGGCAGGGCTGTCCAGTCCGCTGTATCAGGGGACGCTCGAGGTCGCCGACCGGTGCGCGGCCGCCTTTGGCATCGAGCCGAGATACCCGTTCTTCGATCGACGATTGATCGAGTTCTGCGTCGCGCTGCCGGACGAGCAGAAGTTCTCGAACGGCTGGACACGGCTCGTCCAGCGCCGGGGCATGGAGGGCGTCCTGCCGGCAGAAATTCAGTGGCGCGCGACGAAGTCGAACCTTACACCGGCGTTCCATCGCGGCTTCTCTGCCGACGACGCGGATGCGATTCGGTCCGTGAACACTGGTGTCCTCGGCGATTTCGTGGACACCGCAGAGCTCGACCGGATGCGTGATGCGTGGTTGGATCACGCAGCAAATGGCACTCCCTACAGGGATGACGCGCTGCTGCTGTTCCGCATGACGACGCTGGCGCTCTGGATCGATGGGCGGTCACAGGAGCGGCGAGCTCACGGCTCGCGTGCGGAACTGCCAACCGCCTCGTCCGCCGAGCTGACTCATTGCGAGGTTGCCTGAGCCGTATCCGGCGGAGCTGCCGCCGACCCTGCCGCCACGGAGGCGGTGCTTATTTCCCAAAGGAGGGATGATGGAGAAGGAGACCAGACCCAAGTGGATCGCTCCACAGATCCACAAGTACGGGACGTTCGAGCAGAAGACGCAGTACTGCGACAAGACCTTCGGTGGAAGTGATGGCTTCACTTTCATGGGGTCGGGCATCGTCTGTGCCTCGTAGGTCGGTAGCAGTGTCCACTGCTCGCGCAGTGTCGCTTCCGGGTCCACGTGACCCGGAAGCGAGCGCTGCGCGCGCGATGCGGTCTGCCTCCAGCGTCAAGGTGCTCCCGCGTTCGTTGTCGCGATTACAGCGTGCCGGCGTGCTGCTTGGGGCATTCGTGGCCGTGATCGCGGTGCGCATCACCCTCTGGCTCCTGCCGTCGGGACGTATCGTGCGCACGGTGCGCTGCCTGTCAGCACGCCAGCCCGCGAACGCGGTCGGCGCGCCGACGCCACGTCGCATTCTCGTAGCCGTGCGGCGGGTGAGCGGGTTTGTGCCCGGCGCAAGCTGCCTCACGCAGGCTGTTGCAGGGCAGATCCTTCTGCGTCGGTATGGTCATGCATCTACACTCCGTCTCGGGGTCCGCGCGGGCGCACGCGGCTTCGCCGCGCACGCGTGGATCGAGCAGGACGGTCGGCCGGTGCTTGGAGCAGCGGAAACCAGGGGCATGACGCCGCTCCCTGACCTGGTGGCCCATGCCGCGACGGGGTCCGACTGATGGCGCGCTCCAGATCGTCCACGATCGCACGGCCGCCCAGGTCTGCCCGAACCTCTGCTGTTGAACCAGACGCGCGCATGTGGCGCGACTACTCCGTGTTCGGCGGTGTCCTGCGCTCTGCACTGGAGTTCCCAGAACTGCCCGTCGTGCATGCTGCGGCGGCCGACTGGACGCTCTCCGTGGGTGACCGCGCTCCCGACAGAGACCTGTCACTGCTCGGGACTCGGCAGGTGCGCGCGGAGACGTACCACCTCTGGCAGTATTCCACGGGCTATCGACTGTCGTACTCGCACGCCGGGTTGTTCGATCTCGACCTCGCGGCCAGCATGATGACGTGGTATCCGGAAGTGGGCGGCGCCGCCGAGCTGGCACGCGCCATCGTCATCGGTCCACTGTTCGCGCTGCTGCTCGAGACGCAGGGGCTGCTGTGTCTTCATGGTAGTGCCGTTGCGGCGAGGGAAGGTGCGATCGCCTTTATCGGACCGAAGCATCACGGCAAGTCGACGCTCGCACTCGCCCTGACTGCGGCCGGCTGTCACTTCGTGTCCGACGACCTCGTTGCAGTCACGCCGGGACAACCAGTTGCGGTGCGGCCGGCGGCCCCGACGATGCGCCTGTGGGACGATGCGGAAGCGGCCCTTCGGGCGTCCGATGTCTGCGCAACGGTCATCCGCGGCGCGAAGAACACACTCGGTGGCTTCCGACCGGAGGCGATCGCGCGGCAGCCGATTCCGCTCGTCGGTGTGTACGTGCTCGACTCCCTCGCCATGGCCGCGACGGAATCTGCAGCAGCACGCACTCCGCTTCCAGGGGCAGGCGCGGTGATCGAGCTTGCGCATCAGCGCAAGCTTGCAGATTCTCTCATTGGTTTCGCCGGCGCAGCGTCCCGTCTCGCACTGGCGGCGGAGGTCGCCAGGGAGGTGCCGATCTGGTCGCTGCGCATTGCGCGCAACTTCGACAGGCTCCAGGACGTGGTCGAGCGGATCCTGGCATGGCATGGCGGGATCCCTGCGTTGGATACCGGCGGGGAGGTGCAGGAGTGCAGATGAGTGCAGCAGGTCGTTCCGGTTTGACGCTCGCCGCGCGCGTCGTCGCGTCCACGGATCAGGTTTCCTGCGAAGTCGCGAATGAGACGGTCATACTCAGCCTGACGACTGGCGAGTACTACGGGCTGAACACGGTCGCAGCCAGTATCTGGGAACTCCTGCAGCAACCCAGATCGGTCGAGGAAGTCCGCGATAGCCTGCTCGTCATCTATGAGGGTGTCGATGAGGCAAGCTGCACCGAGCAGGTGCTCGAGACAGTGACGGAGATGCTCGCCATCGGTCTGGTCAAGCGGGCGACATGATGAGAAAACGCCGCCGGCCAAGGCCGGCGGCGTTCCTCTACTCGTCTCCTGCCGCTATCTACGCCAGCATCATCATCGGCTCTTCGATCATCGCGCGCAGCGTCTGAAGAAAGCGGGCGCCCATTGCGCCGTCGATGACGCGGTGATCGCAGCTCATCGTGATGCGCATGCGCGGACGGACCACCAGGTCGCCGTTCTCCACGACCACCTTCTCTTCCGACCGCCCGATGGCAAGGATACCTGCCTCGGGTGGATTGATGATCGCCGTGAACTCCTCGATGCCGAACATTCCCAGGTTCGAAATCGAGAAGGTGGCGCCCGTGTACTCTTCCGGCTTGAGCTTGCGGTTGCGTGCCCGGCCGGCGAGCTCCTTTACCTCCGTCGCGATCTCACCGATGCCCTTTGCATCCGCATCACGGATGACCGGTGTGATCAGGCCGTCCTCGACGGCGACCGCAACGCCAACGTGAGCGCGGTGAAATCGGCGGACGTGGTCGTCGTTCCACTGCGCGTTCACCTCGGGATGACGAACGAGCGCAGCGGCCAGGGCCTTCACCAGGAAATCATTGACGGATGCCTTCACGCCCTCGTCCGCGAGCCGCTCATTCACCCGCTCACGTGCCTCGACGATGCGCGTCATGTCCACTTCGATGGTCAGATAGAACGTCGGCACTGGCCCGATGGACTGGACGAGCCGCTTCGCGATCGCCTTGCGCATCTGCGTGACCGGCACGTCCTCGTACTCGGCACCCTCGCGGCGAATCGTCGCGGGTGCGCGGCCAGCCGTGGGCGCTGCTGTGCCCTCTTCGATTGCGGACTCGATATCCTTCTTGGTGATGCGACCACCGGGACCAGTACCCGATACCGCGCTCAGCTCGAGGCCGGCCTCGGATGCAAGCTTGCGCGCCAGTGGCGACGCCTTGACGCGGCCGTCACCGTCCGCACCCTGCTCACCCGCTGCGCCGGTACCCGCCTGGCCTCCCTTGTCAGCGCGCGCGTCCGCGTCGCGCCCACCTTCGCCGGTACCTTTCTTCGGCGTGGCACCGCTCTCGGCACCGCGACCCTTCTGCGTTTCCGACTGGCCGGCTGCCACCTCCTGCGACGCCGAGGCAGCGTCCTCCTCCTCGTCCGAATCTGCGGCTGCGGTCTTGTCAGCAGAACCTGCCTCTGCTGATGGCGGCGCTGCGGCTGCTGCACCACCGTCTGCGTCGCCGCCGATGTCGCCGATGTCCTCGTCGGAAGCCGCGATCACGCCGATGACCTGTCCGATCGGAGCCGTCGCGCCCTCTTCCAGCAGGATCTTGCGCAGTACGCCCGACCCGCGCGCGACGAGCTCCATCGTCGCCTTGTCCGTCTCGATCTCGGCGAGGACGTCTCCGTCGGCGACCTCGTCGCCTTCCTGCTTCAGCCATTTGACGAGCTGTCCCTCTTCCATCGTAGGAGACAGCGCTTCCATGTGGACCTTCGTTGCCATAGCTATCCGAACAGATCAGGACGAGCGCTAGCGCTAGCGCTACGTCGAGGATTCACAGCACAGGTCGTGGCGGCGTTCCTCGCCGCTAGCGCTAGCGCTCGCGCTCGTCCTGCGCCGCTGGGTCTCATGCGCGGCCTGGCCTACGCCGTCTGCCGGTAGAGCACTCGATTACACGCGGCAACCACGCGCTCCGCACTCGGCTTCGCCATCTTCTCCAGCTGCTTCGCGTACGGCATCGGCACGTCCGCCTGGGTGACGCGCAGCACGGGCGCATCGAGGTGGTCGAAGGCCTCCTCCTGGATCGTGTCCACGATCTGTGAGCCGATGCCGACGTACGGCCACCCCTCCTCGAGGTACACGACGCGGTTCGTCTTCTGCACAGTCTCGAGGATCGCATCGACGTCGAGCGGGCGCAGCGAGCGCAGGTCGAGCACCTCCGCGCTGACGCCATCCTTCTCGAGCTGCTTCGCAGCCTGCAATGCGATGTGCACCATCTTGCCGTGCGTGACGATGCTGACGTCGCTGCCTTCACGCTTCAGGTCGGCAACACCGAGGGGGATGACGTAATCGTCGTCGTCCGGAACGTCGCCCTTCGTGTTGTACAGAAGCTCACCTTCCATCAGCACGACGGGATCGTCGTCGCGGATCGCCGCCTTCAGCAGACCCTTCGCATCCGCGGGCGTAGCGGGCGTGACGAGCTTGAGCCCGGGGAAGTGGACATAGGACGACTCGAGCGCCTGCGAGTGCTGCGCGGACAGCTGCAGCGCGGCGCCGGTGGGTCCGCGGAAGACGATCGGGCACTTGAACTGACCGGCCGTCATGTAATGCACTTTTGCCGCACTGTTGAACACCTGGTCCATTGCCAGGATCGAGAAGTTGAACGTCATGAACTCGATCACCGGGCGCAGTCCAAGCATCGCGGCGCCGACGCCGAGCCCGGCGAAGCCGAGCTCCGTGATCGGTGTGTCGACCACGCGCTTCTCGCCGAACTTATCGAGCAGCCCTTTCGACACCTTGTATGCGCCATTGTACATCCCGACTTCCTCGCCCATCAGGAAGACATCGGGATCGCGCGTCATCTCTTCGGCGAGCGCCTGGTTCAGCGCTTCGCGGTAGGTCAGTGTTGCCATGTCTCTCTATTCGAAGAACGGCCGGCCCCCGGCCCCCGGCCCGAGCCGGGGCCCACCGCTCGAGTCATTCCTGCTCCAGTCGATTCTTCCGGTCAAAGAACAGCCGACCGTTCACATCCTCGTCCGCGTATACGTGCGTGTACAGCTCGTCCACACCGGGCTCGGGCGAATTGTCGGCAAACTCCGCGGCTGCATCGACGGCCTGCTGGATCTGCGAATCCATCGCCTGCAGCTCGTCGTCGGTCAGGAGCTCATTGTCCTTGAGCAGTTCCAGGAACCGTGTGATCGGATCCTTCTGCTTCTGCTCCTCGACCTCTTCCTTCGTCCGATACACGCCGTGCACTGGATCCGACATCGAGTGACCCATGAAGCGGTAGCAGCGCGCCTCGACGAGCGTCGGGGTGCCGTCGGCACGCGCACGGTCGATCGCTTCCTGCGTGACTCGCCTCATGTCGAGCACGTCCATGCCGTCGGCAACCGCCGAGGGCATGTCGTACGCACTCGCCTTCTGTGAAATGTCATAGAGCGACGACGCGCGTTCCCATGCCGTGCCCATGCCGAAACGGTTGTTCTCGACGATGAAGATGACCGGCAGCTTCCACAGCGCAGCCATGTTGAGCGATTCGTGGAACGCGCCCTGATTCACCGCCGCCTCACCCATGTAGCAGAGAACGACGTTGTCCTGCTCGCGGTACTTGATGGCCCAGCCGGCGCCGACGGCGAGCGGGATCTGTCCCCCAACGATGCCCCAGCCACCCAGGAAATTGTGCTCCGCGCTGTACATGTGCATGGAGCCGCCCTTGCCGCCGGCGCACCCGTCGGTTCGGCCGTACAGTTCCGCCATGACCGCGTTCGCCGAGATGCCCTTCACCATCGCCTGGACATGGTCGCGATAGGCAGTCACGACATAGTCGTCCGGACGCAGCGCCATGATCGAGCCGATCGCGACTGCCTCCTGGCCGATGTAGAGGTGGCAGAAGCCGCCGATCTTGCCGATCGCGTACGCCTCTGCCGCCTTCTCCTCGAAACGGCGACCGAGCAGCATCTGATACAGCATCGCATGGAGCTCGTCCTTCTTCAGCCCCAGCAGTGCGTCGCCACTCTGTGCGCGAGCGGTCCGCCCGTTCACCTGATTCTTCCCCCGACCCGCCTGCGACGGCTTGTGCGCCGCCTTCGTCTGTCCCATCCGTCTCTCCTCGATCCCTGCAGCGCAGATTCCCCGCGCATATTCGGTTCCTGCGGCACATAGACCACCGGCCGGCCGGGCGCCCTGCCGCTGGTTCGCGGGTCGCCGCGGTCGGCCGGATCGCCGATCAGCTCCCGGCGTCGTTCAACCCGCCTTGCGCCGATCCTCCAGCTGCACCAGCGCAAGCATCTCTGCCGGAGCCGGAACGTCCGCCTCCAGCACCTCCCGGATCTCACCCGCAGCACCGGCTGCCACCGTTCGCGCCTGCGTCTCGGCGTGATAGCTCGAACGTACGAGCGGGCCCGACTCCACATGCGAGAAACCCAGGTCCTCCTCACCCACCCGCTTCCACTCGGCAAACTCCGCCGGCGTCACCCAGCGGGCCACCGGTGCATGGTGCTCCGTCGGTCGAAGGTACTGCCCGAGCGTTATGATATCGACCGCCGCCTTCCGCAGATCGATCAGCGCCTGCCGGATCTCTTCCTGTGTCTCACCCATCCCCAGGATTACGCCCGACTTCGTGAGCATCCCTGAATCCATCGCCTTCGCGGCGCCCAGGTACGAGATGCTGCGCCAGTACCTTCCGCCGGGTCGTGCCCATGGATGCAACCGCTCTACTGTTTCCAGATTGTGGTTCAGAATGTCCGGACGGGCCTCGACCACCTGGCGGAGCGCGCCCTCGTCTCCCTTGAAGTCCGGAATCAGCACCTCGATCGTCATCTGCGGACGCCGCGCCCGACACTCCCGGATCGTCTCGGCGAAGATGTGCGCACCGCCGTCCGGTAGCTCGTCGCGGTTCACACTCGTAATCACGACGTGCTCCAGCCGCAGCGCCTCGATCGCCTCGCCCACCCGCCGCGGCTCGTCCGCATCCAGCGCCGTCGGCATGCCATGCGCGATCGCGCAGTACTTGCACGCACGCGTGCACACGTCCCCCAGTATCAGGAACGTCGCCGTCCCCGCCTCCCAGCACTCGCCGATGTTCGGACAGCCTGCTTCCTCGCACACCGAGTGCAGGCTCAACCCCCGCATCAACGTCTTCAGCCGCAGGTAGTTCTCCCCACCCGGCGAGCGCACCTTGAGCCACTCCGGCTTGCGGGCCTTCAGCGGCAACGCCTCCCCGTCCAGGATCGGCAAACGCGCGGTCCCCTTCGACTTGACCTGCCCGCTGTCTTTTCCGCTCGGGGCATAACCCCGCATTGCGGTCTCCGGTCCAGCCATGCTCCCCCCTGCGAGATCGCGAAACCTACCAAGCGCGCATGGCCCCGGCAACGCACATCGGCGCACGTTGCACCATTGTGGTGCAAACCGCCTCGGCCACAGCACTTACGGGATCGCTCACCAGTCGCGCCGATCCTACGACCGCAGGCGACACTGGTGTGCTATACGCCATACGTTGACGCTTTTTAGACCATTTATCGCCGTTTCGTGACTGGCGGTGCTCTTGCCCCTTCCTGACATGCGCGATGTCCCCGATCCCGTTCCAACCCAGGAGAAATGCGATGATGCGTAGAAACACCTTTGTGTCGGCGGGGGTCCTCGCTGCCGCGACCCTGCTCGGCGCCTGTTCTGATGAGGCGGGGACGCGGTCCTCGCCGATGGAGCCGGTCTTCGCAGCAACTACCACCACGCCGCCAGGGGCGGTGGCGTACGTGTGCAAGGACGGCCCTGCGGGCGAGTACACCTTCGAGGCATCGGCGACCGGTGGGGATCTTCAGCGCGCCGGCTTCACTCTCACGCCGACCGGTGTACCGGAAGAGTCGTGCAAGCTCGTCTGGAGCAGCGTGCAGGGGATGGATCCTGCGAGTTTGACCGTCGCCGAGAACGTGCCGGCTGACATGGAAGTGACGTCCATCGTGATCGTGCGCACGGATGGGAGCCTTGTTCCCGAGCCGGAGCCCTGGGAAACGGTTGTCGGTGCGAGCAGTGTGACGGTCGAAGGACTCGACTTCGAGAACGGTGCGATCATCTGGTTCTTCAACGCGGAGATCCCGGACGAGCCCGAAGAGCCGGGCGATGGCGCCGAGGGCTGCACGCCGGGCTACTGGAAGCAGAAGCACCATTTCGGCAACTGGACCGGCTACTCGCCGGACCAGCAGTTCTCATCGGTCTTCGAGAACGCGTTCCCGGGCAAGACGCTGCTGCAGGTCGTCAGCCAGGGTGGGGGCGGACTGAAGGCGCTGGGCCGCCACACGGTTGCAGCGCTGCTGAACGGCAGCGGCGACGTCGATTACGCGATGAGCGCGCAGCAGGTGATCGATGCCTTCAATACTGCCCATCCGGGTGGCGACTACGAGGGCCTGAAGGATGTGTTCGAAGGGTACAACGAGCGTGGCTGCCCGCTGGGCCGCGCCGAGTAAGCATTCGATAGCACAGTTCGCTGACGGAGCCGGGCGCGATCATCGTCGCGTCCGGCTCTTTGTCATCGGCACCGACATCCGTGCGCGGTAGCAGCAAGATCAGTTGCGCAGCATGCTCTCGAGCGCCTGGTGCAGCTCCGGATGCCGGAACTCGAAGCCCGCGCTTCGCAGTTTGACGGACACGACGTGCTGGCCACCAAGCAGGAGCTCATCGGCCATCCGGCCGGGTGCGACCTTTAGAGCGAACGCCGGCACGCGCAGGACGGACGGACGGTGGACGGCGCGCGCCACCTCCTCCGTCATCTCCGCGTTCGTTACGACGTGCGGCGCTACCACATTGACCGGCCCGACGAGCTCGGGCTGATCGATCACGAACAGGATCGCCCGGACGACGTCCCCGAGCGCAATCCACGGCCATACCTGATCGCCGGCACCGAGCGTTGCACCGAGACCGAGGCGAAACAGCGGCAGAAGGACACCGAGAAACCCGCCGCGAGGCGAAAGGATGTTGCCGAAGCGAGTATGCACGACGCGGATGCCGGCGTCGCGTGCCGGGTCGGCCGCGCGCTCCCACGCGATCGCCGTTTCCGCCATGAATCCCGTGCCGGGTGCACTTGTCTCGTCGAGTGGCTCGGCGCGTTCGGTTCCGTAGTAACCGACGCCGGATGCGCTGACGAGCACTGCGGGCTTCTCCCTGCGCGTGGCAAGCGTGCGGGCCAGCAGATCCGTGCCCTGCACGCGGCTCTCTCGAATCGCGCGCTTCTTGCCCGGCGTCCACACGCCCGCAATCGATTCACCGGCAAGGTGGACGACCGCGTCGTATCCCTCGAGCTTGTGCGCTTCGATCTGGCCCTTGCCCGGGTGCCAGACGACGACACGTTCGCGGGCGGAGACGTTCTTGAACGACCGCACGACGCGGGTGACCAGGTCGCCGCGCTCCTGCAGCGCCTGCGTCAACGCGCGTCCCACCATGCCATGCGAGCCGGTGACAGCTACCCTCATGATCCTGCCATTCGTACGGTCGGCGTGCGATTCATGGCAACCGGTCGATCGCCGCATGTTGACGCAGACGACCGCGGCCGCGTTCGCTGCTCCCGCTCAACGGTCGCGCGGCAGCGTCACGTCCCGATCGCGCCGTGCAACTGCCTTCTCGTTCCGGTCCGAAGCTTCGTACTCGGCGACCAGCCGGTCCATCATCTCGGACCGCCTTTGGAACAGCCGCTTCGGCTTGCGTGGCTCGTGCCGGCTGAGCGCGTAGGCGGCAAGGAGCGGCATCGCGATGGTGGTGTCCGTGTAGCAGACGACCGCGTCCGGCAGCCGGTCCGGATCCACCTTGCCCCAGCTCACGGCTTCGGCGGGTGTCGCTCCCGACAGGCCGCCGGTATCGGGGCGAGCATCCGTGAACTGCAGGAAGTAGTCGTGCCCTTTCTCGGCGATGCCGAGCACCTCCTGGATCTGCGGCTCAGTCTGCAGGGCGAAGTTTTTCGGGCTGCCACCCCCGAAGATCGCGATCGCGCTTCTGCCACCCTCCCGCTTCGCGTTCAGGACGATTGCGGCGGTCTCGTTCACATCCGCATTCACATCGAACTGCAGCCTGTGGCCCTGGAGCGCGGCCGCGGCCACGTTCATCCCGATCGACGAATCGCCGGGTGAAGATGTGTAGACGGGAACGTCGTATTCATGACATGTGGCCAGGAGTGAGCGACCGGACTGGCCGAGCGTCTTCTGCCGCTCGGCGACGTACTTGCCGGCCAGATGGTGGAACTCGGCCGATGACATCGTGCGCTGAAATTCGTCACCCGTGATGATCTTGCGGAAGAAGGCGTCGGTGTCGAGCAGCACCGAATAATCGAAGAAGATGTCATAGATGCGGACGACTTCCTCCTCGCGCAGGAGCACGTCGGAGACGTGCGGGCTGCCCTGACGCAGTTCGAGGCCGATACCGAAGTGCGTATCGTGGTACAGGTTCGCGCCGGTCGAGATGATCCAGTCGACGAACCCCGCTTCGATCATCGGAATGAGCGTGCTCATGCCGAGGCCTGCGGGCGTGAGTGCACCCGTGAGGGTGATCCCGATGGTCACGTCGTCGTCGAGCATGCGTTCGGTGAACAGGCGACAACCTTCCCGCAACCGCCCGGCATTGTAGGACAGGAAGGCCTGATCGATGAGATCGGCCGCGAGGAGATCCTTTGTGATCGCCCTGGGTTCGATGCGTGCGCCGCCGAGGTAGCGGCTCTTCTTTCTGGTCATGACACTCGCGATCGTGAGTCGAAGGTCATCCGGAGGTGCCGCGTCGTGCGGGCGGGACCCGGCCACGGAAGCCGCCGCGCTTCGGCGGCGTGTTTCTCGCGTCGGCCGCCAGCGCTGCGGACTTGGTACAGTTGCGTTCGTAGCAGTCGACCACGTGCCGAACGGCGTCCTGCGGGGAATCCGTCACCATCAGCAGCTCCTGGTCTGCGGGCTTGATCTTCCCGCCTGCGAGCATACTGTCGCGCATCCAGTCGAGCAGGCCACGCCAGTAGCTGCTACCGATCAACACGATCGGAAAATCCCGGACCTTGCCGGTCTGTATGAGTGTCAGCGCTTCGAACAGTTCGTCCATCGTGCCGAAGCCGCCGGGGAATATCACGAATGCCTCGGCGTACTTCACGAACATCGTCTTCCGAACGAAGAAGTAGCGGAAGTTGATTGCAGTCTTGACCCAGCGGTTCATACCCTGTTCGAAGGGCAGCTCGATGTTGCAGCCGACGCTGTCGCCACCCGCCTCCGCTGCGCCCTTGTTCGCGGCCTCCATCACACCGGGTCCGCCGCCGGTGATCACGCCGAAGCCAGCGTGCACGAGCAGTCGTGCCGTCTCCTCCGCCGCGGCGTAGTCGGGATCGTCGGGCCTTGTACGCGCGCTGCCGAACACCGTCACGGCGGGGCCGAGGCGCGCCAGCGCATCGAAGCCCTCGACGAACTCGCCCATGATGCGGAACACGCGCCATGCGTCAGTAGTGGTGTCCGGCTGCGGCACCTTCTGACTGTCGCGCTGCAGCAGCCGCTCGTCCTCGGTCTCCTCGCCCGGCCTCTTGTTGAACTCGGTAACCGGCACCGGCGGCTGCGGCGGCGGGTCGGCTGGCGTCTCGGGCTCGGCAGCCGTGTGCAGTTTGCTCTCGTCTGGCTTCTCGTTCGGCATTCGTCCCCTTGGATCCGCGGCTCCGACGTGGGTGCGCAAGATATTCGCCGTACCGGGCCGCTGCCACAGCAGCTGGACGGCCACTCCGCCCTCCCACTAGCTTGCACTCATGAAATGTCCCCGATTCGGTCGTCACGGTTCCGGCAGGTTCTGCTCCGACTGCGGCACGCCGCTGACAGAGGCAGCCTGCCGGGCGTGCGGCGCCGGCCTCGAAACAGGCGCGCGGTTCTGCACGCAATGCGGCGCGCCGGCCGGTGCTCCAGCAGCCTCTGCACGCCCGCGTTCGAATGCGCCGTGGTACCTGGCCGGCGGTGTGCTGCTCGTCATGATCGCCGCGATTCTCGTCCCCATGCTCCTCGACGGAGACGACGCCTCCGGCAATGCCGTTGCTCCCTTTGCGAACACCGGAAGCGGGACACCGCCGCCGCTGTCCGGCAACATGAGGGACAATGCCGACCGCCTGTTCAACCGAATCATGGAAGCGCGCGAAACGGGCGACCCGGCGCAGGCTGCCCAGTTCTATCCGATGGCGATCCAGGCATATCAGGCCGCAGAGCCGCTCGATGCAGACGGGCTCTACCATCTCAGCCTGATCCAGACGGCGTCCGGGAATCCTGCTGCGGCGCGCGCCACCGCCGAGCGCATTCTCGACATGGC
This sequence comes from uncultured Gemmatimonadaceae bacterium, assembly GCA_964430275.1. Classification (GTDB taxonomy): domain Bacteria; phylum Gemmatimonadota; class Gemmatimonadetes; order Longimicrobiales; family RSA9; genus DASTYK01. The sequence continues at coordinate 4,759 of CAYSGF010000247.1, read as the reverse complement.
GCCGAATCATCTGCTGGGGCTCGGTGCGGCCGGCGAGGCGTCGATGGCGAGCGGCGAGCCGGATGCAGCGCGCGCATTCTACGAACGGTTCCTCGAGCACTACGAGACGGAGCGGACGCAGGAGTATCCGGAGTACCTCGACCACGCGCGCATCCTTCCAGCATACGAGCAGCAGGCGCGATCGATCGTCGGCAGCTGATCCGGCCGATCGCGCCGTCATCACCCGTTCGTTGCTGTGCTCCCCGCCCGCGCGTATCCTTGCATGACGGCGAACATGCGTCGATCCGATTCGCGTCCTATTCCACCGCCCTGTGAACGCTCGCGTCTCACTCGTCCTATTGTTCCTGCCCGCGGTCCCGGGCGCCGGCGCCGCTCAGACGGCGACGCCGGATTCCGTGATGTCGGCTTCTCATCCCGCCGTCGAAGCCATTTCTGCTCCAGCGATTCGTGCCCATCTGGCATTCCTGTCCGATGATCTTCTCGAAGGACGCGCACCCGGCACCCGCGGGGGCCGGCTCGCCGCCCGATACATCGCGAGCGAGCTGATCGCCATGGGCTTGCAGCCGCCTGCCGGCGGCTTTCAGCAGCGGGTCGCGATCGATGCATGGCGACCTCTCGAGCGCGGGAACCTCGTCGACTTCACAGTGCGCGGTCGGCGGATCCGCCCGGGCTGGGGCGAGGAAGTCATCGCGTGGCCGGGACAGGCGGACACACTGGCAGTCGCAGCGGGCGAGCTCGTGTTCGTCGGGTACGGCGTGCGCGCGCCTGAGTACGGCTGGGATGACTACGAAGGCCGGGACCTGCGTGGACGCATTGCGCTCATCCTGGTCGGGGATCCCCCCACACCGCCCACCGAGCCGCACCTCTTTGATGGGCACGCACTGACGTATTACGGCCGCTGGACGTACAAGCTGGAGGAGGCACGCAGGCAGGGCGCCGCAGGGGCACTCCTCGTTCACACCGATGATTCCGCCGGGTACCCGTGGTCCGTGGTGCGCTCCTCCTTCGGCGCTACGCAGCACATGCTGGTTTCGCCAGCGAATGGAATGACGCCCCTGCGCTTCGAAGGCTGGCTGCAGGTCGCGCGCGTCCGCTCACTCCTCGCCGCTGCGGGGCTGAGCATCGACGAGCTGCTCGTGCGCGCAGCGCGGCGCGACTTCGCTCCGGTCCACACCGGCATCATCGTCAATGCACGCGTCAGCGGACGCGCCCGTCGCATCGAAACACAGAACGTCGTCGCCATTCTCCCGGGACGCGAGCACCAGGATTCGAGTGTGATCTACACGGCGCACTACGATCACCTCGGCATCGGTGAATCCGTGAATGGCGACTCGATCTACAACGGCGCATACGACAACGCGAGCGGTGTGGCGACATTGCTGGAGATCGCGCGGGCGTTCAGCAGACTGGAGCAGCCACCCTCACGCTCCGTCGTCTTCCTCTTCACGACCGCCGAAGAAGCAGGCCTGCTCGGCGCACGACAGTACGTGCGAACCCCTGCGCTGCCGTTGTCCGGTACCGCGGCGGTGATCAACATCGACGGCGCAAACCTCTGGGGGGAGACGCACGACTTCATTGCGCTCGGCGGCGAACGCTCTGCGCTCGGCGTCATGGCGGAAATGCAGGCGGAGCAGCTCGGCCTGCGACGCGTCACCGACCCCGCGCCGCATCTCGGACTCTACTTCCGATCCGATCATTTTCCGTTCGCTCTCGCCGGCATTCCCTCCACCCAGATCATGCACGGCGAAAGCTATCGCGGCCGCGCCGAGAACTGGGGCATCGAGATGCTCGCCCGCTGGAACGCGTCCAGTTACCACCTCCCCGGTGACGAGTACGATCCCGCGACGGACCTGAGTGGCGCCGTGCAGCAGGCGCGCCTCACGTTTCTGCTGGGGTATGACGTGGCAGAGAACGGCGTGCAGGAACTGAATGAATGAATGCATGGACGAATGCGTGAATTGCGGCGGGGATTCATGTCATACGTTCATAGATTCATTCATTCTCAAAGCCCCGTCGGCTGGTCGATGAACTCCCAGGGCAGAGCGAAGCGCTGCTCGAGGTGCGCAGCGAGAGCGCGGACTCCCCACGTCTCCGTCGCGTAGTGCCCGCCGTAATACACGTTCATGCCGCCTTCCATCGCGTCGAAGTAGGTGTGGTGTGCCCCCTCTCCGGTCACGAACGCGTCCAGACCCGCTGACGCCGCGTCGGCGATCATGCTGCCCCCCGCACCCGTGAGAACGCCGACGCGCCGGATCTGCTCCGGTCCGCCGGGCATCACGCGAATCCGTACACCGAGTACCTCGTCCAGCCGCGCCGCCAGCGCTTCGCGCGTAATCTCGCACTCCCCCCATACCCCGAGCTCGATGTCCTGGTAGGTGCCGAACGTGCCTCGCACCGAGACCCCCAACTCGCGGGCGAGCACCGCGTTGTTGCCGACATCCGGGTGTACGTCCAGCGGTATATGGGCGGCGTAGAGCGCCACATCGTTCGCGATCAACGGCCTGACACGGCGGTACCGGCGTGCCGTCAGGGGCACGTTCCCGTCCCAGAAGAGTCCGTGATGAACGAGCAGGACGTCGCAGTCCGCATCGATGGCAGCGGCGATCGATGCCCCGCTCGCGTCGACTGCCGCACCGATGCGCGTCACGTCCCCCGAGCTCTCGACCTGGAGTCCATTGAGCGCGCCAGCGGCGTCTGGAATCCGCGCGATGCCCAGATACTCATCGAGATAGTCCACCAGCTCCTGCAGGCTCATGACGTGTCGTCTTTGACGTGTGGATAAGAGGGGGGTGCTTATCAACACCCGCATGTTAAAAAGTGGCTCTGCACTCCAAAGTTATTACATGGCATAGACTTAGCCGATTTCGACGTTTTGTGGACAACATCGCTGTGGTTGGAGCCATGATACGAAAATCGCGGCGCCGGAGGCCTGCTCCCAGCGACCGCGATCGTCGCGAATCGGGCCCGACTCCTTACGATCGATCGGTACCAACCCGGATCTCGGGACCAGTCGTGCTACGGCCTGCGTCGGCGGGATTGGGGACCCGCGCCGCGACGCCGGCGCGCTCCACCTCGCCCGTGCGAACATTCCCGTTGATCTGGCCACCTTCGTCCAGCTTGATGCGACGAGCGCGAATCTCTCCCTGGATCTCGCAGGTCGCCTGTAGCTCGAGACGGCTCTCGGCAGAGACCGATCCAGTGACGCGGCCGCCGATGATGGCGTCCTGGGTCACGACGTCTCCCTCGACGACGCCGTCCTTGCTGACGACGACGGCCTTCCCGGCCCGCACGGTTCCCTTGATGTGTCCCTCGATGCGCAGGGTGCCCTCCGTGTTACAGTCGCCATCCACACGCATTCCGGGGCCGATGATGGAGATGACGCCGTCGCGCGGCGTCTGCGAGCCGTTCGTTTCCTTGGCCATTGCCGTCCGATCCTTGGAGGAATTCTTGTCGAAGACTGCCATTCGGTTCTGCTCAGGGACTCACGAAGCGCAGTGGATCCAGGGCACGTCCGTTCCGTCGCAGCTCGAAATGGAGGTGCGGAGCCGATGAACGACCGCTGGTGCCGACGCGCGCGATTCCGTCGCCGCTCTTCACCCGTGTCCCGGCGGCCACGAGGAGGGTGTCCGCGTGACCGTACAACGATTGCACGCCGTTCCCGTGATCCAGCACGACGTAATAGCCGTAAACATCATCGACCCCCGAGATGCGCACTACACCGGGGCCGGCGGCACGGATGAGCGTGCCGCGCGCGATCGCGACGTCCACTCCAGGATGCTCGACGCTGCCCGCGGCGCGGCGTGTAACGAAGCCGCGCGCTGCGAGCGGCCAGCGATCGATCACGCCATCGATGGCGGCAGCGTCGTCGCCGGTGTCGGTACTGTCCGGCGCGGGCCGAAGTGGCGGCAGCACGGGCTCGCCGCTGCCGCCCGCCGGTGCATCGGCACCAAGAAGCTGCCGCACGCGCTCGTACTGCGCTTCGACCTCGGCAAGGGTACGCGCCAGCTCCGCGACCTGTGCCCGCTCCGCCTCGAGGCGTTCCAGCTCGGCGACGAGGCCCGGCACGCGCCCCGCCTGCGCAGCAATGGGAAACCAGAGCGCCAGGACGAGCGCCACGGCCGCTGCGACCGTTATGAACAGCAGCAGGTAGAACTTGAGGCGCCCGTACGATAGCTCGAACGTTCGGGTCTCGAGATCGCCATGGGGCACGACGATAAGAGTCAGACGGCGCTCGTCAGCCATGCAACCTCAGGAGACCACGTCGAGGGCGGAGCGGCCCGCGAGTATCTCGAAGAGCCGCTCGAAATCCTCGGCTCCGTAGAAGGGAATCTCCAGCCGCCCCGTCATCCCCCGCCCGCGCCGGATCCGCACCTCCGTGCCGAGAGCGCGCTGGAGCTCCTCCTCCAGCTGGCGTTCCGTGGCGTCCCTCGGCTTCTCCGTTCGCGTGCGCTTGCGACTGGTCCGCGTGCGCTGCACCGCCGTCTCGACCTCACGGACGCTCCAGCCCTCTTCCACTGCGCGCCGCGCAAGGTCCGCGAGCTGCCGGTCGTTCTCCATGCCGAGTAGAGCGCGCGCATGACCCGCCGAAAGACGCCCATCCGCGACCATCGTCCGCACGCTCGCCGGCAGCCGCAGCAGGCGGATCGCATTCGCGACCGTCGAGCGGTCCCGGCCGACGACCGCCGCGATCTGCTGCTGGGAGAGGGAGAACTCCTCGGCGAGGCGATGATAGGCGTCGGCCTCCTCGAGGGGATTCAGC
>CAYSGF010000246.1:0-4151 GCA_964430275.1 uncultured Gemmatimonadaceae bacterium | reverse complement strand
GCAACTACGCGATCCAGGGTAACTACAACGGCTTCCAGGTGTGGGACATCTCGAATCCCGCCCGGCCGACGCTCGTGGAAGGGTTCGTCTGCCCTGCTTCGCAGAGCGACGTGTCCGTGTACCGCAACCTGCTGTTCGTCTCCGGTGAGGGGATGGGCGGTCGGATCGACTGCGGCACGGGCGGCGTGCAGGAGGCCGTGAGCCCGGATCGTCTGCGCGGGATACGGATCTTCGACATCACGGACATTCGCAACCCCGAGTACATCGGCAATGTGCAGACGTGCCGGGGCTCGCACACGCACACCGTCGTCGAGGATCCGAACGATCAGGCGAACGTCTACATCTACGTGTCCGGCTCGGCACCGGTGCGGCCGGCGGACGAGCTGCCCGGCTGCGTCGCAGCGGCGCCGGACGAGGACCCGAACTCCGCGCTGTTCCGTATCGAGGTGATCCGCGTACCGCTCGCGAATCCGGCCGCGGCCGCGATCGTCAGCTCGCCGCGCATCTTCAGCGGCCTCGTCGCACCGCCCGAGCACGGCCTCGCGCCCGAGGACATTGCAGCGCTCGAGCGTGCACGCGCGCGCGGCGCCTTCATCGTCGAGGTGCAGGGCCAGCAGATGGTGCTGCCCGACCAGGCCGCGGCGCAGCTGCTCGGCCAGATCGTCGAGGCGCGGGGCGGCAGCGGTGCCCCGACGTCCGCCGACAGCGCCACCCTGCGCCAGCGACTGCCGGACATCGTCGCGCAGATGACCGGTCAGGACCCGGATGCGGAAGACGAGGGACCGCGTCCCGGCCCGACACAGTGCCACGACATCACCGTCTACCCGGCGATCGGCCTGGCGGGCGGTGCGTGCGAGGGCTACGGGCTGCTGCTCGACATCCGCGACCCGGCCAACCCGGTACGGCTCGATGCAGTTGCCGACTCGAACTTCTCGTACTGGCACTCCGCCACGTTCAACAACAGTGGCAGCAAGGTGCTGTTCACCGACGAGTGGGGCGGCGGCGGTCAGCCGAAGTGCCGCGCGACCGATCCGGAGGAGTGGGGCGCGAACGCGATCTTCACGATCCAGAACGGCAAGATGCAGTTCCAGAGCTACTACAAGCTGCCGGCACCGCAGACGCCGGAGGAGAACTGCGTCGCCCATAACGGGTCGCTGATCCCGATCCCCGGCCGCGACATCATGGTCCAGGCCTGGTATCAGGGCGGCATCTCCGTGTTCGACTGGACGGACCCGCGGAACCCGACCGAGATCGCGTTCTTCGACCGCGGCCCGGTCGACGCCGCACGCATGGCAATGGGCGGGAGCTGGTCGGTGTACTGGTACAACGGCGCGATCGTCAGCTCCGAGATCGCCCGCGGCCTGGACATCTTCCAGCTCGTGCCGAGCGCGTACATCTCGCAGAACGAGATCGACGCCGCGCGGACCGTCGAGCTCGATTACCTGAACGCCCAGGGGCAGCCGCGCTACGTCTGGCCGCCCAGCTTCGCGCTCGCACTCGCGTACGTCGATCAGCTCGAGCGCTGGGACGGGCTCGCAGCCAATCGCATTGCCGAGGTACGCGGCACGCTCGCCAGTGCCGAGGCCCTGTCCGGCACCCCGCGCAGCAACGCGCTGACTCGCCTCGCAACGGCGCTGGACAGCGACGCGGCGAGTGCCCGCGACGCCGCACGCGTACGGCTCCTCGCCGAGGCGGTGCGCGACCTCGCTGGCGCACAGTAACCGCTCGCGGGCGTCGCCCGTCGACCGCCCGTCAGGATCCATGCAGAAGAGGCCGGCGCGATTGCGCCGGCCTCTTCTCACGTTCAACCGGGACCACCATGTCGCTGCTCTACATCCTGAACCTGCTCGGCGCTGCCGTATTCGCGGTGAGCGGTGTCCTAGCTGCCGGTCGGAAACGGCTCGACCTGCTCGGCGTCATCGTCCTCGCCATCGTGACCGCCATCGGCGGGGGTACCCTGCGCGATCTGCTGCTCGACCGCCACCCGATCTTCTGGTTCCACGAGAGGGAGCATCTGATAGCCATCGTGACGGCATCACTGCTCACCCTGGTCTACCTGCGATACCGACGGCCGCCCGAGCGGTCGCTGCTCATTGCCGATGCACTCGGGCTGGCGCTGTTCACGATCGGCGGCGCGCAGGTCGCGCTCGCCGCGGAGCTCCCGGGCGTCATCGTCGTGATCATGGGTGTGATGACCGGCGTCGCGGGCGGCGTGATACGCGACGTCCTCACTGCCGAGATCCCGCTCATCCTGCGCCAGGGTCATCTGTACGCGACAGCGGCGATCACGGGTGCAACGCTGTACCTGTTGCTCGCAGCCGCGGGACTGCCGAGGCCACTGCCCAGCGTGCTTGCAATGACGTCGGTCGTGCTGCTCCGTTTCGCGTCCATCCTGTGGGGCGTGCGGCTGCCTGCGTTCGCCGTACCCGACGACCCGGTGGATCGTCGAGGGCGTTGATGGTAGTCTCGCCGATGAGTGTGCGACGGCTGCGTCTGATTTGCCGACGCTTCGTCCGCCGTCATGGAGCGTTGCTCACCGGCGCCAGTCTGAGACCGACAATACCCGCAACGATGAGCGCGATGCAGAAGAGCCGGAGTGCCGTGGCCGGCTCGCGGAACAGAACGATGCCGAGGAGAGCAGTTCCAACCGTGCCGATTCCGGTCCACACCGCGTATGCCGTCCCGAGCGGCAGCGTCCGCACCGCTGCACCGAGCAATCCCATGCTCACGACCAGAGCAGCGCCCGTCCCGAGCGTGGGCCACAGCCGCGTGAACCCCTCGGTGTACTTCAGGCCGACGGCCCAGCCGATCTCGAACAGCCCTGCGATCACGAGTATGATCCACGCCATGTGTTATCCCGCCGCTTGGCCCGTGCGCCTGCTCTCCGGCATCGCTGGTCCCTTTCGTTGAACCCTATGTACGGACGGCGCGTGGCAAGAGACATTCCGCGCCAACGGCTCGGCGGAGGCTGCAACCGCAGGGCTACACGCCGAAGGAGATTCCGAGATTGCGTGCCGTTGCGAGTGCATGCTCGTCGGGCTGCACGCGGCTGATGCGGTTCGCGACCTCGGCGAGGGGAATGGACGTGAAGCCGGGCGGATTGAATGCGACCATCACGCCGCTCTCACCGCGGTCGAGTGCGCTCACGGAGGCAGAACCGAAGCGCAGGCCGAGGACACGGTCGAAGACGGTCGGCGCACCGCCGCGGATGACGTGGCCGAGTGCGACCGAGCGCGCCTCCTTGCCCGTGCGCGCCGACAGGTCCGTCGCCAGCTGCTCGGCGATGCCGCTGTAGCGACCCGTACGCTCCGAACGCACCGACTCGCCACCGGCCGGACGCACACCTTCCGAGCACACGAGAATGTGATAGTGGCAGCCGGCCGCCTCACGACGGCGGATGTGATCGGCAAAGATGTCCGGATCATACGGAATCTCGGGAATCGCGATCATGTGGGCGCCGCCACCGATGCCGGAGTACAGCGCGATCCAGCCGGTGTCCCGTCCCATGACCTCGACCGTGAAGAGGCGCTGGTGCGATTCCGCTGTCGTGTGCAGCTTGTCGATCGCGTCCGTCGCGTTCGTCACGGCGGTGTCGAAGCCGAAGGTCGTCCAGGTGCCGACCACGTCACGATCGATCGTCTTCGGTACCCCCACGACGCGGATCCCCGAACGCGCGACGTCGTCTGCGATCTGCATCGTGCCATCGCCGCCGACCATGATGAGCGCTTCGATGCCGTGGCGCTCGAGCGCCGACACGACGTCACCGACAGTCCTGTCCTTCGAGAACGGGTCGCCCCCACTCGCCGCGCCCAGAATCGTGCCCCCGAGCCGTTCGATGCCGAGCGTGTTCCGCTCGTTCAGCGGCTCGACCCGGCCTTCTTCGAGCAGGAAGCGAAACCCCTCGCGCAGCCCGAAGAGCTCATGGCCACGTGCCTGCGCGGCCATCGTGGCTGCGCGTATGACCGCATTCAGTCCCGGCGCATCGCCGCCGGACGTACTGATCCCGATGCGCATCGATTCCGTCTCTCCTGCACGTATTCCTCGATGACCGAAATGGGAGAATGCGACGGCGGGGCGCGATACGCCACTGCAGCGAACGGAACGCGCCCGACCGCTCCGGTGCGGCCGGGCGAATGTAACGGGCAATGGAA
>CAYSGF010000245.1:0-7937 GCA_964430275.1 uncultured Gemmatimonadaceae bacterium | reverse complement strand
CGCCCTCCCCGTCACAAATCATTGACTCGCCACCCGTTGCAGCCCCGCAACGAAAGAAGGTGCTGCCCGCGGGAAAAAGGTGCTCGCGCACTGACCGCCGACACGCCCATGCCGAATCGGCAGTGTTCGCTAAGTCGTTGTCCGAACGTTGTTCAGCAGGGGTGCGCGATGGCCCGGGCCCGGGAACGTCGCTTGCGAGTCTGCCGTCAGCCTGCCCCGCAAGTACGCGTAGAGGAGCGAGAATTCATCATGAGTACGAAATCGCGGGTCCGACTTGACCCGGCCCTGAAACGGCAGCTCGATGTTGCAGCTGCCGTTGCCAGTGAGGAAGTGCTGCAGCTTCACGCTGCGCGCGCCCTCGAGCTCGTCGAGCTGGCGAACGAGAAGGTGACGGCGCCGCGCATGCTGGTGATCTATGCGCGCGTGCACTTCCTGGACACGGCGTCCGCCCAGGCGGTCATGACGCGCGCGCTGGCGGTTCTGGGTCAGCGGGCGGCGGAGGCCGGTGCCCTGGTGCAGGCGTACCGGGAGGACGAGGAGGACGAGGGTCTGGGCGAGTCGCGCTCGCTGCTGCGTGTGCTGCGCGAGCGGCTGCGCGGGCGGGTGCACCACGATCTGCGTCGGTGGATCGAGATGCACATGGGCGAAGTGGAGATGGCGCTGCTCGAGCTCCACACGACGCACGCGCTGCGTTTCCTGCAGGTGCTCGGCGAGGACCACGCGACGTATAGCGCGGTGGAGACGTACGCGCGCATGCTCGGCATCCGCGATGCCCAGCGCGGTGTGCTGTACCACAGCGTGCTCGCGCGGCTGGCGCTGACGCAGCTGCCGCGTCCGATTCGGAAGGACGACGCGCAGGTGCCGTTGTTCGCGGGTGAAGCCGCGCGCGCAGCCAGGCGCGCGGTGTAGCCGGGCTCGACGCGTCGGAGCACGCAGCGGCGGCTCCGGCGTTCCTCCTCAGGCCAGTGACGATCCTTCCAGAATCTTCTGTACGTTGTTCCGGTAGCCGCGGCTCGACGTGATGCGGCTGCCGTCCTGCAGGACAATGAGGTAGTCCCCCTGGAACAGGGGCTCGAGCTCGCGGATGCGGTCGACGCGCACGATCGTCGAGCGGTGCACGCGAATGAACTGTTCGGCGTCGAGCTTGGTCTCGATGCCGACCATCGTTTCGCGCATCAGGTAGGTACGTCCGCCGACGTGGAGCCGCACGTAGTTCGCCGCGGCCTCGATCCAGTCGATGTCGTCCACGCGCAGGATGAGGATGCGTCCATTCGAGCGGACCACGAGACGTTCGAGCCTGGGCGCCACCTGGTTGCGGGTGTGCAGGAGGCTGACCAGCCGCTCCTCGAGCTTGCGCCGCGAGCGCCCGCGGATCTGCACGCGTACCCGCTCGAGCGTGCGGCGAAACCGCTCCTCGTCGAACGGCTTGAGCAGGTAGTCGAGCGCATGAGCCTCGAACGCCCGCAGCGCGAACTCGTCGTACGCCGTTACGAACACCACACTCGGCATCCGCTCGATGCCGATCTCCTCGATGACACGGAACCCGTCGAGTCCCGGCATCTGGATATCCAGGAACACGAGGTCCGGTGCCAGCTCCTGGATCGCGTCGACGGCGGCCCCACCATCGCCGCACTCGCCCACCACCACGATGTCCGCTTCCGCTTCGAGGTGCAGCCGGACGCCCTCACGGGCCAGCGGCTCGTCATCCACGATCAGCACGCGCAGCTTCTGCATCAGGCGCTCCTCATTCCATCGACGTAGTCGGCAACCGGCTCCTGGGCCGTCGTGAACGGCAGGGTCACGCGCACGATGCCGCCGCCCGCAGGCGCATTCGCCAGCTCCAGCGCCTGGTGCACGCCGTATAGCTGCTCGAGGCGTGCGCGCGTATTCGCGAGCCCGATACCCTCGTGCCCGCCCGCCAGCGCGTCCGGCGAAAAACCGGGACCCGTATCCGTGACCGTGATCACCAGCCCGGCGCTCGTGCGCTGCACGCTCAGGTCGATCCGCCCCGCTCCCGGGCGTAGCGCGATGCCGTGCCGGATCGCGTTCTCGACCAGCGGCTGCAACAGCAGGCTGGGTACTTCCGCGTCCAGCGCCGTCGCATCGACATCGCGCCGCAGGATCAACCGCTCCCCGAAGCGCACCTGCTCGATCTCCAGGTAGCGGTCCAGGAAGGCGAGCTCGTCGCGCAGCTGCACCAGCGCCTCGCTCCGGTCCAGCGACAGGCGCAGCAGGTCGCTCAGCATCGTCAGCATCCGCACGACGCGCTGCCGCTCCCCCTTCATCGCCAGCACGCTCACGGTGTTCAGCGTATTGAACAGGAAGTGCGGGTTCAGCTGCATGCGCAGGGATTCCAGGTGCGCCCGGGTCAGGCTCGTCTCCAGCCGCGACGTCTTCAGGGCCAGGTCCGCCGCCTCGCGCTCCCGCGCACGCAGGTCGCGACGCGCCATGAGGCCGCGGTGGATCACCACGATCACCACGTATGTCAGGGCGTTCATGATGAAGTAGATGCCGAAGAGGCGCTGCAGGTTCGCCCAGAACGAGATCGGCATCTCGCGATAGAACACGTAATCGCTCAGCCAGCTCGCCAGCACGAGGTTCGCCATCGAGAACAGCGCCGCAGCCGGTGCGTGCACGAGCAGCGCCCGACTACTGTCGAGCGGATAGCTCCGCGCAAGCGAGAGCACCGCCGGCGTCAGCCCCGCGAGCACGTACCACGACGGCATCGTCGCACTCAGCGCGCGCGAGAACGACAGCGGGCGGGCCATACCGGCGGCACCGACGTACACCTGCACCGCCTCCGCCAGACCCACGACCGTCGCGCCTGCTGCCAGCGCGAGCCACAGCCGCAGCCGCCCGCCTCTCTCATTCATTTCGTCCACACGGAAACGCTAGCGGGAGCGCTACCGTTCCGGAATGCGTCAGGAACGAGAGGGCACGCGCGCGGGATCAGTACCGGGTGGGGTGGGACGGACTGGACACGAGGCACTGCGACACTGCCGGTCGGCGGCTCGATCCCGCCGACCGGATCACGTCTGCTACTTATCGAAACCTGCCCTGCACGAACGCGGCGATGTCCGCGACCACCGTGTCCGCGACGAAGCCCGGCGCCGTCATCGTCTCGCGCGGCGTCGAGGGCGCCGTCCCTGCTACGAACAGATGGTCGAGGCCGGGATAGCTGCGGAGATGGACGGTCTCGCGGCCCGCGAGCGTACGCTGCCAGATCGAAAAATCCTCCATCGTGACCTGGTAGTCCCGCTCCCCGTGGAGCAGCAGGATCGGCGCGTCGACCTCCAGCGCCTTGTCCGGCGACGCACGCTCGGTCAGGTCGTAGAAATAGCTCGCCGGCGCGCCGCCCATGCTCATGTCTTCCGGGGCCGCCTCACGGCTCGCCAGCCGCTCCGCGGCAGTCCGCATCTGCGCGATCTGCGCTACCGCCTGCGGAACCTGGTTCTCCGGCTGCGCTGCGATATAGTCGAGTTGATGCAGCAGCGATTCCGCCAGTGGCCGCGCCCCCGCGGCCATCATGATGACACCAGCAACCTCGGCATCCCGCACCGCAATCTCGGGCGCGATCATCGCGCCCAGCGAATGCCCAAGCAGGTACACACGCCCGCCGTCCGACTCCGGCTGCGCACGCGCCAGCGCCAAGGCCGACAGGGCGTCCGCCACCGTCTCCTCCTCTATCGTGATCGCCTTCAGGTCCATCTGCCCCGCATACAGGCGCGTCCGCTTCTCGTAGCGCAGAACGCCGATTCCCCGACTCGCCAGCCCCCACGCCAGGTCCCGAAACGGCTTCCGCATGCCCACCGTCTCGTCCCGATCGTTCGGCCCCGAGCCATGAACCAGGACGACGACAGGCACCGGCGCCTCCGCATTCGCGCCTACAGGGAGCGTCAGCGTGCCAGGAAGCGCGTACGGCGCCGAGCCGACCGTGACCTCCCTCTCCACGAAGGCCGACGGGTCCGCGTACGGCGGCCCGCCACCACTGCCCGCCGGCGGCGGATCCTGTGCCGCCACACCCTGGGGCAGACCACCACCGGCACTTCCCATCGCGATCGCCAGCACGACACCCCCTGCACGAATGCGCTTCATGAGCCTGCCCCCGCGAAGATATTTAGACGCCTGTCTAAACGTCGCGCGGGGACTGGCGATCGTCAAGGGCGTGGCGCTGTCGCCATTTCGCGCCGCCATCGAGCCCGCGCTTGCGGTGACGGATGCGGCACTAGGCCGGGTCACCTAGGTTTTCGCGCGATGTTGCGGCGGGCTGGTTGTCGAGCCTGCTTGCGTTTCCGCGGCACGCGTCGCCCGCAGGGCGAGGCGCCTGATTCCCTGCGCCACTGAACAGACGGGAGCGGCAATGAAGGATGGCTTCGGCGCCCCTTGACACGCGCCATCATGATCGCCCGCTGCCGCCTCGCGCGCGTTGTCTCGATCGCGCGCGCACTGCTCGTCGTCGTCGCCGCGTCCTTTGCCCACCCGTTCGGTACGCGGTCGGCGGCAGCGCAGACGCAGTACGGCATGCTGGTGCTGGAGCTGCCGGCGAGTGCACGGGCGCTGGCAATGGGTGATGCGTTCCTGCTCGGCTCGACGGATGCGGACGCGCTGCACTCTGCGCCCGCGTTCGGCGGCTCACTGCGCGGCTTTTCCGCGGGTCTCGGCTGGTGGGACGAGGATGCGGTGCTGCTGGCGCTCGCCGCGGGCGGCGAATGGTGGGGCGGCGCGCTCGGCGGTGCGCTGAGAAGCCTGGAGTACGAGAGTGCCACGCCCGGCTACGTCGACCCACTTACGGCGGAGCCAGTGCTGGGTGCCGAAGGTCCGGTGCGGATATCGGAACGGGTGGCGTCGCTGGCCTACGCGCACCGGCTGTGGCTGCTGGACGCGTCGGTCACCGCGAAGTTGCTCGCGGTGCGGGCTGCGGGTGAGGCGGCGCACGGCGTCGCCTTCGACGTCGCAATCGGCCGCGCGTTCGGGCCGGTGCGTGTGGCGCTGGCCGGCCGCCATCTCGGTCGTGCGCTGGATGTAGGCGTGGCGCAGCTGACGTTGCCGGCGCGCGCGTCGCTCTCGGTTGCGACGTCGCGCTCGGTTCCAATCGGTCCGCTCGACCTCGCCGCCGCGGCAACGCTCGGACTGCGCGAGGACGGCAGCGTGCTCCCTGCTGGTGGCGTCGAGCTCGGCTACTGGCCGATTCCGGGCCGAACCTTCTTTGCGCGTGGGGGGTTGCGGCGCGTGGACACGGGCGTGCCGTTCACGTTCGGTGCGGGATTCAGCGGTGACCAGCTGTCGATCGACTGGGCGTTCGCGCCGTACGACGAAGCACCGACGGATGGCGCGCACTACGTCACCGTACGGCTTCGGTGACAGCGGTCTCGGTGATGGTGGCCTGCAGGAACGCGGGATCCGGCGTGGCAAACCCGATGTCGTCGATCACGACGGTACCGGCCACCGCGCGGTCGAACACGAACTGCACTTCCCGCAGGCGGGCGGGATCGACACCAGCGAAATCGGCGAGCGGGATGACGTAGGACTGCAGCACCAGTTCCGAGTCCGCTTCGAAGCGTTCCTCCCAATCCTTTCGGCGATAGACGTGCGTCTGTAGTGGCCGCCGAATCGCGCCGTAGCGGGAGAGCGCGACGCTCGCGCGGGCACCACTCGCGTCCGTCAGCTCGATCGACAGATCGACCGGCGGCAGTTCATCAGCGGCATGCGCGTCGCTCGTGTTCCAGCGTCCGCTCTCGTCCGCACGCACCTCCTCGTTCCCATCGCGTGCCGCTTCGTCCTCTTCGCCTACGTCGCGGCCGTGGTCCCCCTCGGCCGCAGCACTGTCGGTCGGCTCCGCGCGTGCACCGGGCATGGCATCGGTCGGCATGAGCAGGAACTGGAGGGTTGCGGCGCCGTCGAGCCGCCACGCAGCCGCGAGTGTGTCGGGCAGCGTCACGATGTAACGAGCGACAGGCCCGATGCGCGTGGTATCGACGCCTTCGATCCGGTTGTTCCAGCCGAGCGTGAGCGCGTAGTTGCGCATGCTGGTGCCCTCGGCGGACGAGTTCGCCGAGCGCATCTCGAGACCGCCTTCCTTCCAGGTCGCTGCCGAATCCGCGCGCAGCACCACACCGGGGAGCGTGCCGGTCGTGACATCGATGTCCTCCTCGTAGCTGGCGACCGCGCGAAACGTCCCCTCCTGGAAACGCGTCACGTACATCGTCGGCGGCAGCCAGCCGCCAGCAACGCGGTGATCGCGGAACAGCGGCAGGTAGCGAGGGTCGTCGCGCAGCGTCGCCTCCAGGAAGGCCGACACGAATACTTCCGCGAAGCGACGCTGCTCTTCCGGCTCGAGCAGGGCCCGCAGCTCGAGGATGCGGCTGCTGCGGCGGCCACTGTCGTTCGCCCCCCAGACCGTGTTCCACTGGCCGTGGTTCGCGCGGTACACGTAAACGGCGGCCTTGAAGTCGTCTTCCCCCAGCTCCACACGCTGATACTGGCGCAGACCCGCGAAGTTCGTGACGTCGCCGTCGTGCGAGCCGTGGAACACCAGATAGCTGACGTCGCGCACCGGCACGAATCGGCCGGCCGGCTTGTACTGCCCGTCCACCGGCGCAATTGCCACCAGAGAGCGGATGCCGAAGCCGAAGTCGAACTCGACGAGCGCGTCATCCGGATAGTGCTGGAGTCGATTGAACGCAGCCGCATGAGCGACGGCCTCGCCGCCGCGCGAGTGGCCGATCAGCGCGATCCGCTCCATGTCCACCTTCCCGTGGAACGCACTCCCGGCACTGTCGGTGAACGTGCGCCACAGCTCGAGATGCTTCAGCAGCATCCAGCCCCGCGCGTCATTCTCGTTGCGGATCGAACCGTTCAGGAAGTTTTCGTCGATGGAGGCGAGGATGATGCCGCGTGACGCGAGGAGATTGCCGAGATAGTCGTAGCCGGGATCGGAGAAGTCCTTCATGTCGTGATTCCCGTGCACCACGAGCACGAGCGGAAACGCCCCGGCGCCGTCGGGATACCAGACGCGCGCGTTGCGCGGGTATTCCTCTGGTGTGAAGCCCCAGTAGTCATTGCGCGATTCCGCGTTGTCGCCGAGATCGACCAGGGCCGACGCGTCGACGCTGCTCGTCACGATCGTCACGGAGTCCCGGTACTCGGCTCGCCGCCGGTCCGTGCCGCTGCCGTAGTACAGCGTCAGGACCGGGTACGTCCCGCGAGCCCCGGGATCGGGCGCGTCGATCGTGTGCTGCGCGAGCACCGAAGCCGCATCGCTCGGCACGAGATCGAGGGCCGCGCGGCAGCCGGCGAGGGCCACGAGAAGGAGGAGGAGTGGCAGCAGCGGCATCAGGGCGCGGGTTCCAGGACGGACGGGCCGCGGCCGGAAGGCCAGGCCCGAAGCACGCCGATCATGCCACGGCGACGGCGCGCATCGCAACCCGGACCATGATTGATCTTTGCGTATTGGCCGATTCTGCCAGGCGGCCGTGCCAGCCCGTGCGAGGGGAACCACCAAACCGCGGCATGCTCGATTCGGCCAATGCGCAAAGATCAATCATGGTCCGGCTACTCAGCGTCGTTATGTTTCCGGCCGGTGTCCCTGTGCCGTGCCGCCCGCCATCCGGAGGAAGCATGCGACGTCGCCCCCCGCACTCCCTGCTCACCATCTGCCTTCCGGCGCTCGTCCCGCTCGCCCTGGCGCTGCCCCAGACGGGTTCTGCACAACAGGCGATGCCGCTCGATCCAGCCGTGCGCATGGGCACCCTGGAGAACGGGATGCGCTACTACATCCGGGCGAACCAGCGGCCGGAGGAGCGGGCGGAGCTTCGGCTGGTCGTGAACGCCGGGTCCGTGCTGGAGACGCCCGCGCAGCGCGGCCTCGCCCATTTCGTCGAGCACATGGCGTTCAACGGGACCGCGAGCTTCGCGAAGCAGGCGATCATCGACTACAT
>CAYSGF010000244.1:0-4426 GCA_964430275.1 uncultured Gemmatimonadaceae bacterium | reverse complement strand
ACTCAGACGATTGCCGTCGCCTCGATCTCGATCATGGCGCCCGCCTCGATCAGCTCCTTCACGACGACGACCGCCATCGCCGGGTAGTGCCGCCCGAAGTGCGTGCGCCACGCAACGCCGATCTCCTTCTGTGCGCCGAGGTACGCTTCGCGGTCGGTGATGTACCAGGTCATTCGGACGACGTCGGTCGGCTGTGCCCCTGCCGCACGCAGAACGTCGGCGACATTGGCGAGCGCCTGCGCGGCCTGCGCGGGGAGATCGGGCGCAACGAGCGTGCGGGTGAGCGGGTCCCAGCCGATCTGTCCGCCCACGCAGACGATGTGGCCGCTGGCAATCGTGCCGTGCCCGTAGCCGATACCGCGCGGCCAGCCGTCCGGCTCGATGAGCTTCACGCCGCTCACGCTTCCCCCCTCGGCAGCCGGAACCATCCCGCCGCGACCTCGCTCACGCGTCCTCCGTGCGCAGCCGGAAGCGCTGCAGCTTGCCGGTCAGCGTGCGGGGCAGCGCGTCCGCGAACTCGATCACGCGCGGGTACTTGTACGGCGCGATCTGGTCCTTCACGAAGTCCTGCAGCGCCTTCGCCGTGTCATCATCCGCGGTCGCGCCGTCCTGCAGCACGACGACCGCCTTCACGATGTGACCGCGATACTCGTCGGGTACGCCGATCACCGCGCATTCCTTCACGAGTGTGTGCTCGAGCAACACGTTCTCCACTTCCGGACCCGCAATGTTGTAGCCGCCGGAGATGATCATGTCGTCCGTGCGCGCCTGGTACCAGAAGTAGCCGTCCTCGTCCTGCAGGTATGCGTCGCCGGTCAGGTTCCAGCCGTGCTGCACGTACCCGCGCTGTCGCTCGACGTCGTCCAGGTAGCGGCAGCCGGTCGGGCCGCGCACGGCGAGGCGGCCGACCGTGTTGCGTGGCGCTTCGGTGCCGTCGTCGCCGAGCACACACGCCTCGTAGCCGGGTACGGCGACGCCGGTCGAGCCGGGACGGATCGCGTCATCGGCGGCGGAGATGAAGATGTGCAGCATCTCGGTGGAGCCGATGCCGTCGATGATGCGGATGCCGGTTGCCTGCTCCCATGCCTCGAAGGTCGCGCGCGGCAGCGTCTCGCCGGCAGAAACGCAGCGGCGCAGCCTGCCGACGCCCCCCTTTGCTGCCTCCTCGAGCATGGCACGGTACGCGGTCGGTGCCGTGAAGCAGATCGTCGCGCCATGGGTGCGGATGCCTTCCAGCAGCAGCGGCGGGCTCGCCTGCTCGAGCAGCAGCGATGCAGCACCGATGCGCATCGGGAACATGACGAGGCCGCCCAGGCCGTAGGTGAACGCGAACGGCGGCGAGCCGCAGAACAGGTCGTCGCGCGAGGGGCGCAGGACGTGGCGCGCGAAGGTGTCGGCACAGGCGAGGATGTCGCGGTGGACGTGCATGGTGCCCTTGGCACCGCCGGTCGTGCCGGACGTGAATGCAATGAGCGCGACGTCGTCCGCCGCCGTGCGCACGTTTTCGAAGTCCGCAGCCCTCGTGGCCATGCGCGCTTCCAGCGAGCCCGGCTCCCCATCCGTGCCGAAGCGTACGACGTGGCGCGTCGCCGCCGCGCCGGCTGCAGCTTCCTCGAGTGCATCCGCGATGCGCGTGTCCGTCAGTGCGATCGAGACCCGGGCGCGGTCGAGCAGGTAGCGCAGCTCGCGGGTGCGCAGCAGCGGCATCGTCGCGACGACGATCCCGCCCGCCTTCAGCACCGCGAACCAGCATGCAGTCATCATCGCGTTGTTCGGCGCGCGCAGCAGCACGCGATTGCCCGGCACCAGCCCGAGGTCCTCGACCAGCACCCGCGCAATCCGGTTCGATGCCCGCAGCAGCTCCGCGTAGCTCCATCGCCCGCCCGGGAACACGAGCGCCGTGCGGTCCCCGTCGATGATCGCATGCCGGTCGAGCAGCTCCGTCGCGCAGTTCAGCTGCGGCGCATAGTCGAGACCCGCGGCCCGCAGATCCATGACCGGCCACAGCTCGCGCGGCGGCAGACACTCGCGCGCAAACGTGTCCACATGCGCGCTGACCCCCTCCAGCAATGATGTGGATCGTACCATAGATCCCTCCGGATGAATTGCCCGCGTGTCCAGCCGGAGCCAGACGGGCTCCGCCACCGCTTCCGACCGCTTCCGGTTCCGCTCCGCCACCGCTTCCGCACCGCCACCGCTTCCGCACCGCTACCGCTTCCGCACCGCTTCTGCTTCCGCTTCCGACTCCGTTTCCGTTTCCGCCAGTACCCGTCCCGCGATCACGATCTTCTGGATCTCGCTCGTCCCTTCGTAGATCCGCAACGCGCGCACCTCCCGATACAGCTCCTCCACGCGCGTACCGATCACGACCCCGCGCGCGCCGAGCAGCTGCACGGCGTCATCGATGACGGCCTGCGCATGATCCGTCGCGTACAGCTTCGCCATCGCGGCCTCGCGCGTGATGCGGTGCGCGCCCGAATCACGCGTCCATGCTGCGCGGTAGACCAGCAGGGCACTCGCATCGATCGCGACCGCCATGTCGGCGAGCCTGGCCTGTGTGAGCTGCATCTGCGCGAGTGGCTGCCCGAAGACCTGACGGGTGCGCACCCAGTCGAGCGCGTCGTCGAGCGCACGGCGCGCAAAGCCGAGTGCGGCAGCGCCCACACTGGCGCGGAAAATGTCGAGGGTGCCGAGTGCGATCCGCAGTCCCCCGCCTGCCTCGCCGATGAGTGCATTCCCGGGCACCCGACACGCCTCGAGCCGCAATGTGCCGAGCACGTGGGGGGCATTCACCTCGATCCGGTCGGCGACGCTCAGCCCGGGCGTTTCGCTATCGACGATGAACGCGGCGTAAGAGCGCTCCCCGCCTTCCGGGAAACGGCAGACGATCACGTAGTGGTCCGCGATGCCGGCGTTCGAGATCCAGGTCTTTTCGCCGTCCAGGACGAATGCGTCACCATCGCGGCGCGCTGTCGCGCGCATCGCAGCGATATCCGAACCGGCGTCCGCCTCCGACACTGCGAACGCCGCAATCGCCTCACCGCTGACGACGCGGGGCAGGTAACGACGCCGCTGCTCGTCGCTGCCGAACTCGGTGATCGAGCCGGTGCCGAGTCCCTGCATCGCGAAGGCGAAGTCGGCGAGTCCGGAATGATAGGCGAGGGCTTCGCGGATGAGGCAGATGGAGCGGAGGTCGAGTCGGTCGAGCGCGCCGCCATGGGCCGCGGGCACGACGTAGCGCAGCCAGCCGTCGGCACCGAGCGCGCGCACGAGCTTGCGCATCCGGACCATGATTGATTCTTGCGCTTTGGCCGTTTCCGTCATGCCACCGTTGTCGGCCGCAGCAGCCGGATCGCGCAACCCCGCCATGTCCGATTCGGCCAAAGCGCAAGAATCAATCATGGTCCGGAGTGCTGGTGTGGCCGCGGCGAGCGCGCGGTGCGCGTCGTCGAAGAACGGCCAGTCCAGGTACGTGCGGTCCGGCATCAGTTCCCCTCGAACACGGGCTTCTCCTTCTTCACGAACGCGTGATACGCCCGCTCGAAGTCATCCGTCTGCATGCAGATCGCCTGCGCCTGGGCTTCGGCCTCGATGGCCTCGTCGACGCCCATTGCCCACTCCTGGTGGAGCGCCTTTTTCGTAATGCCGTGCGCGAAGGTCGGTCCGTGTGCCAGTGCGCGCGCGAGCTCCTGCGCCTCTGCGAGCACGGCGTCCGGCGCACACATGCGGTTGTAGAAGCCCCAGCGCTCCGCTTCCGTGCCGTCCATGGAGCGGCCGGTGAAGAGCAGCTCGCTCGCGCGGCCCTGCCCGATGATGCGCGGCAGGAGTGCGCATGCGCCCATGTCCGCGCCGGACAGCCCGACACGCGTGAAGAGGAACGCCACCTTGCTGCGCTCGGTGCCGAGGCGCAGGTCGCTCGCCATGGCGATGATCGCGCCCGCACCGACGCAGGCGCCATCGATCGCGGCCACGATCGGTTGCGGACAGCCGCGCATCGCCTTCACCAGGTCGCCGGTCATGCGCGTGAAGGCGAGCAGCTCATCCATCCGACCGGCACGCTTGAGCTCGACGAGCGGCCCGATGATCTCGTGCACGTCGCCGCCCGAGCAGAAGTTGCCGCCCTCGCCGGTCACCACGATGGCCTTGACGTCCGTCGCATACACGAGCTGGCGGAAGGTGTCACGCAGCTCGATGTAGGATGCGAAGCTGAGCGGGTTCTTCCGGTCCGGTCGGCTCAGCGTGATCGTGGCGATTCTGTCCGCGACGGTCCAGTGGAAGCTGGTGGGGCTCAGGTTCGCGGCAATCAGTTCTGTCTTCCCGGATTGTAAACCCCCTATTCCGGAGGCGGACGGGCGGGGGCGCTTGCGGTGCGGGGGGCGCGGGGCTGCTGTCCCCCACCGCTAGCGCCCGCGCTCGTCCTCGTCCT
>CAYSGF010000243.1:0-4581 GCA_964430275.1 uncultured Gemmatimonadaceae bacterium | reverse complement strand
CGCAGGACCCATTTCTGCGAGCCCGGTTTGATGCGCGCGCTGACGGGCATCGCCAGCGCCGCCTCGACGAGCGGCCGGTGCAGGAACGGATAGCGCAGCTCGACGTCGTCGCCCCACGGCCACCGCTCCACCCACGCCTGGAGGGCCGTCAGGTTCGCCAGCGTCTGCGTCCGCACCCGCTGGCCGGGCCGGCCCACGTACGCGCCGTTGAACTGTGTGCGGTGCCCCATCCGGAACCGCTCGGCGAACTCGGGTCGCACCCACGACGGCGTGCCGTACAGCGAGCGCGCGCGGCGCGCGCGTGCCGGGAGGAACGGCTCGACGAGCTGTCGCCGCGCGAGCGACCAGAAGGACTGCCGCAGCACGAGCGACCACTCCGTCAGCTCCCTCACCGCTGCGGCAGGCCGCCGCTGCGCGAACATGTCCGTCACGTAGTCCAGCGTCGGGGCCAGGTAGTGGTCCGCGCCCAGCCCGCTCAGCACGACACGCGCGCCAGCCGCCCGCGCCACGCCATACACGCGGCGATCGCGGGCATAGAACGGATAGAGAGGGGACGGCTGATCCGTGATCGGTGCGGCCGCACCGTCGTCCTGCCACGGCCAGTAGTCGTGGACCTGCTCGTTGCGCAGCCCCCATTGCGTGGCGACCGCGTCGGAATACACGCGCTCGTCGCCGTCGCCCATCGAATCGACGACCGTCAGCGTGCCGGCGAGCGCATCGCGCCCGTGTGATGCGACGGCGGCCGCGACGACCGACGAGGAGTCCAGCCCGCCCGAGAGCTGCGCCCACGTGGCGCCCGGCTCGATGCGGGACGAGACCGCCTCCTCGAACAGCGTCGCGAACTGGACGCTCGCCTCCCTGTCGCTGAGCCCCGCCGGCTGGATCGTCGACGGGTCCCAGTGCCGGCGCAGCGTGCGCACCGTGCCCTGCTGGCGCGCGTAGTGCGCTGCAGGCACCGAGCGCACGTCGCTCCACAGCGTCCGCTCCCCGTGTCCATGTGCGCCGACCAGGAACTCGGCGACGTACTCGGCGTCCACCTTTTCGGCGGACTGCAACGCCGCGACACCCGACGAGAAGAGCACGATGTCGCGGCTGTCCCGCACGAACAGCGACTTGACCCCAAAGGCATCGCGCACCGCCAGCACCTTCTGCGCGCGTGCATCCCAGACGACGAAGGCGTAGTCGCCCACGATCCAGGGAATCGCAGCCTCGCCATGGTCATCGATGAGGGTCAGCACGATCTCCAGGTCACTCGCGCCCGCTTCGGGTGCGGAGCGCAGCCGTGCCGCCAGCTCCCGGCGGTTGTCCAGCCGAACGTCGCCGACTGCAGCCAGCACGCCGCGGCGTGCCAGCCGCCTGCGCAGGGGGGACTGCGCGACGATCGCTGCGAAGGGGCCGGCGAGAAGATAGTCCAGCTCCCCGGTCGCACTCGCGCGGAGCTTCGCGATCGCGCCGAACAGTTCGGTGCGCGTCAGTGGCTCGCCACCCGGTCGGTATGCACAGACGAACATGTCAGCCTCCCAGCCCGGGAAACGGAACGAGTTGACTGATGAAATCCTGCGGCTCGTTCACTGCGATGCCGTCGATCTCCACCCAGGCATGCGCCGCGAATGGAACCGGCCGGACCCCGATGCGCAGCACGGCAGGCGCACCGGCGCGGCGCAGCGCCACGAACATCGCGAGCGACTGCTCCAGGCAGAGCGCCCGGCGCGGATAGAACGCGGCGGCCATGGCGACGCGCCGCCCGACGAGCTCCGTCCACGCGGGCTCCCAGGCACCCGTCTCCGCCTTCGCACCCAGCCGCCGGGCCAGCCCCAGCGTCCGCTGAAGACCGCGTGCGCGCAGCACGACGTCGAACAGGACGAGCAGCCCGAACGCGGCGAGCGCGCCCGGTACACGTGGCGTCCTCACGCGACCTCCAGAAGGCCCGCGGCGGTCAGCCGCTCGGCGAACGCGCGCGCATCTTCCCGCAGCTGCTCGACGGGCGCATCGTACTCGGCCGCGAGAATCGTGGCGGCCTCCGCGACGGTCCGTCCCTCGCTGAGCACCGCCCAGAAGCGCGTGCCGCTCTCGTCCAGACCGAAATAGCGCTCGCGATGCAGGTCCAGCAGCACCGTGCGCTCATCCCGCTCCGCCGCCACGACGTGTGACGACGCACGCAGACGCGCGCGGCTCACGTCGCAACCGGGCATCCTGCCCCGCTTCCGCAGTCCGATCATGGACCTGCTCCCTTCATGAAATGTTGACGGAAACCAAACATAGAGGCGACAAAGCCTCTTACGGTGGAGTGTGTGTCAGAAGTGTGTCAGAAATCGGTGAGCGTACGTCGGCATCCGGTGGGCAACATCGCACCACCGGCGTCCCGGATCGCACAGTGAGACGATCCCGGTGTTCCAGCTGTTTCAGGGACGGGCTACTGGCGGAGCCGGTAGCCGGATTTGCGGACCGTGATGATGTGACGCGGCTCGGACGGGTCATCCTCGAGTTTCCTGCGCAACTCCATGATATGCGTATCGATCGTCCGGCTCATGATCGCGCCACGATGGCCCCAGATCTCGCGAAGCAGATCCAGGCGTGAGACGACCGCACCACGACGTCGGAGCAGGGCAAGGAGGAGAGAAAACTCGCGGTGCGTGACGGGCACGGCGACGCCACCGCGACTCACGGATTGGGCGGCGACGTCGACCTCGATGTCGCCGAACTGATAGACCTCCCGCTCGGGCTGGAGGGCTGCGGTCTGGCCGCGGCGCAGCAGCGCCTCGACCCGGGCGAGCAGCTCCAGGAGGCTGAATGGCTTGGTTACGAAATCATCGGCGCCGAGGCGGAAGCCGCGCACCTTGTCCGCTTCCTCGCCGCGCGCGGAGAGGATGAGGACGGGCGTCAGGTCACCGTCTTCGCGCAGTGTCTTCAGCACGCGATACCCGTCCAGGCCAGGCATCATCAGGTCGAGGATGACGAGGTCCGGCTCGAGCTCGCGGATGCGGCCCAGCGCTTCGCGGCCGTCCTGCGCAACCTCTACCGAGTAGCCCTCGATCTCGAGGTTGTTGCGCAGCCCGAATGCGAGATCGGCATTGTCTTCGACGATGAGAATGCTGTGGTGCATCCGCTCCGGGAGCGCGTGTGTTACGCGACGGCCCAGTCTTCGGCCGATTCGGTCCCGCGAACGTAGGCGCCCGGGAACTCCGCGACAACCCGCGTGCCACCGCCCGGAGCATCCTCGATCCAGGTCGTGCCGCCGTGCAGCCGCGTGAGCTCACGCACGACGGAGAGGCCGATGCCGCTGCCGGTGATCGCGCCCTCGATGTCACGCGGCAGCCGCAGGAACGACTCGAACACGCGCTCGCGCTCCGCCGGCGGCACACCCGGGCCCTCGTCGTCCACCCAGACGCGCGCCGTGTCGTCGAACAGCGCCGTCCCGATCGTGACCCGCTGACCGGCCGGTCCGTACTTCAGCGCGTTGTCGACCAGGTTCAGCAGGATCTGCCGCAACGCATCCCGGTCGACCGGCACGACGATCCCGTCCTGCAGCTCCACGCGTATGTCCGCCGACTGCGCGTTCCGGAGCGTAGCGAAGCTGTCCACGATCCGCTGCACCTCGTCCGCGAACGGCATCGCCTGCGGGGCGATCCGCACGCGCCGCTGGGTACCGCGGCCGAACGTCAGGACGTTCTCGACCAGGTGCGCCAGGCGGCGGGCCTCCTGGTCGATGATCTCCAGCGCGCGCCGCCGCTCGATGTCGCTGCGCACACGCCCCAGCAGCAGCGTCTCCGTGAACATGCGGATCTGCGCGAGCGGCGTCCGCAGCTCGTGCGACACGCCCGCCACGAAGTCGCTCCGCATCTGCATCAGTTCCGACTCGCGCCGCAGCACGAACAGCGCGGCGATGAGTGCCACACCCGTGACCGCGAGCAGAACGAGCAGGAAGGGCAGCCGCGGCTGCGGCATGCCGCCGGGAATCAGAAGATCCGGCGCTGTCGGCTTCAGGCTGACGTTCATCAGGAAGCCGCCCGCGATGGCGTCGAGCTGACGCTCGGCCACGAACCGCGGGCTCGAACCTTCCCTCGTCGAGTAGATCTTCCGACCGGCCTGCGTACTCATCTCGACATCGAACAGCACCCGGTTCGCCAATGCCTTGGGCGAGTTGCCGAACAGCAGCGGGCGGCTGTCGTATAGGAACTGTGCCATGTTACGTATCGCTGACGGCCGCAAGTGATACGCAACTCCACGTACGGGATCGCTGTTTTCGTCCAACTCCGCAAGAACATTGAAAAGAGATGCTTGCTGACCGTCGGACACGAGGAACCAGCCACCTGCCCACGGTCCCGTAAGCCTCGCGAAATCATGGCTGTCGATTCCGTCCCAGAACTGCTGGTACACGGATTCCAGTACGACGGAGGAAGACACAATCGTGCGGCTCGTCGCGTCGAAGTAAAGGCGCCCGAGAATGTCGTCGCTGGTGAGACAACGGCAGAGAATCGTGTCAGCGAGCATCGCGCTCAGGCGAGCGGGCGTGATCTTCGCGGGATCGGCGATGTACTCGCCGCGGCCGATCGCGAACACGACACCGGCCGTCCCGTAGAC
>CAYSGF010000242.1:0-2215 GCA_964430275.1 uncultured Gemmatimonadaceae bacterium | reverse complement strand
CGCGCACACCGCCCGCCGCACTCTCGCGCGACGTCGCGCGCACACCGCCCGCCGCACTCTCGCGCGACGTCGCGCGCACACCACCCGCCGCACTCTCGCGCGACGTCGAGCGCACACCACCCACGCATCCCCGCGCAGCCTCGCGCGCTCGCATTCGCGTGGGGTGCTAAATCGAACGGCGCCCCGTCTGGCCGAGCGCCAGGGCGAGCCGCACGAGCAGCGCCTCGGGCTCGTTCTCGATCTGTCGCCAGGTGATGCGCATGACGCGCACCCCCGCCGCTGCGAGGTCCGCGTCCCGACGCCGGTCGCTCTCGAAGCGGCGGCGCGACGAGTGGAACGCGAAGCCGTCGATCTCCACTGCCAGTCGCTCCGTCCGCCAGAAGAAGTCGACTTCATGACCGCGGACGTCGACGTTCACTTCCCATGCGGGCAGCTGCGCCCTCCGGATCATCGCGAGGAAATGCTCCTCGGCGGCGGAACGGGTCAACGCCGGCTGCTGGTCGGAACCGAGCAGTGCTCTCAGCCGGCCCACGCCGGCCCGGCGCCGGTACCGCGTCGCCAGGGTCTCGAGCTGATCACGCGTCGTCAGGCGACGCGCCAGCGCTTCCGCCAGCGCGCGCTCCAGATCCCGCTCCGGCAGGATGCCG
The DNA here is from genome assembly GCA_964430275.1 of uncultured Gemmatimonadaceae bacterium. Lineage (GTDB taxonomy): Bacteria > Gemmatimonadota > Gemmatimonadetes > Longimicrobiales > RSA9 > DASTYK01. Next base: position 1,568 of record CAYSGF010000242.1, on the reverse strand, counting down.
GCGAGGTCGTACAGGGTGCGTGCAGGTGTGGTGACCGGGATCATGTCGAAGGTGGTCACCTCGTCGTCCCGGAGCGCCATCCGATGAATGCGTATCCCCGGCCGGTAACGCCGGCTGTCGGGTGGTATCGTCACGTCCACTTCGCGCAGCCCCGTCGACGGATGCGGTGACGAGCCGCCGTTGATCGTCGCCGCGTGAGACGACGTCGGGCGCCGTGCGTGTACGCGCGTCGCAGACGCGCCGGTCGGCGCGCCGACGCCGGCCGCACTGACGGGCGCGCGAATGCCGGCCGCACCGGTCGGCGCGCGGACGCCGGCTGCACTGACGGGCGCGCGAATGCCGGCCGCACCGGTCGGCGCGCGGACGCCGGCTGCACCGATTGCCCCGGCGTCGCGTCCATCGAGCAGCACCTGCCAGAGCGCCGCTGAGCTCTGGAGACTCACTACCGCCGACTCGCCACAGGCCAGGATTGCGCCCATCTCCAGGGTCAACGGCCCGAGCAGCGGCCCCGCCAGGTAAACCCCCCGGTGCAGCGCATGCAGCCTGTGACCAAACAGCCGGCGATCCATCTGCGCCGCAGTGACGCCGGCGGCGAGCAACTGTGACCGTGTCACCACACCGTGCTGAATGCGCGCCAGATCCATGATCGTCCGTTCCGCCTCATGCCCGGCCGGCGCGCGTGCGCTCATGTCACCGCCCTCGCGTGGCGCTCCCGCCCCGCGTCGTCGAAAGGATTACCAATGGTGACGGCGAAAACCGTCCGTGGAGTTTTTCCCGCATATACGACGGGCAACACTCCAAACCACTCGGCCCTCACCTGCCGCGTGGAGGATTGACTGCATATAGCACGGTGAATCCTCCAATCACGCGAGCCGGCATCACCGCTGGTAGGATTGTCCGCGGACGACGTTGCGACGTTGTCGCTCCCCACCTCGAAATGAGCCCCCAACTGCCGGAAGCCGCCCCGACAGTCCATCCGCGAATGACGCCGCCCCGACGTTCCGCCTCCCCACCTCGAATGAGCCCCCAATGACGCTGCCGACCCACAATGCCCCCATCGCCATCCACCGCATTGCCCCCATCGCCATCCACCGCATTGCCCCCCTCCCGCGCCCCCTCCGATCCGCGACGCTACCCCACGTTCCGGGGCTCGACCATGGCAGTATCGGCCCGCAAACTCTTGCCTCCCCCTCCCCTCACGATCAGACTCAAATGACCATGAACCGACTCCCCCTCCTCCTGCTCCTCGCCGCCCCACCACTGCACGCGCAGCTCGCGCCCGACAGCATCGACGCGCTCGTGCGCGCGCACCGCGACGTCGCCCTCCGCGACTACCGCACCCTGCTGCGCCTGCCGAACGACGCGCACCACCACGACGACATGGGGCGCGTCGTCGCGTTCCTCGACTCGTCGTTCACCGCGCTCGGCTTCGACACGCGTGAGCTGCCGACCGACGGCCTGCCGCTGCTGCTCGCGGAGAAGCGCTGGCACGACGGCGACGCGCCCATGGTGCTCGTCTACCTGCAGTCCGACGGCCAGCCGGTCGATCCGAGTGCATGGGACCAGCC
>CAYSGF010000241.1:0-30182 GCA_964430275.1 uncultured Gemmatimonadaceae bacterium | reverse complement strand
CGGCTGGACGTCGCAGGATGCGTGCGGTCAGCTGACCGAGCAGTGCTACGGTTGCGCCGGGCTCGAACTCGAGCGCGCCGAACCAGGAGGGGCAGTCCAGCGCCGCCCACAGGACTTCCGCATGTACGTGGCCGGTTCTGTCGCGGACGCTCGGATCGGGCGTCCATGGCGCGGCAACGATGGAGCGTTCCGCGACTCGCCCGGGAAAGATGCACAGGCCGTCGCCGTGCTCGCGCTCGGGGCCACACACGAAGCAGCCGGGTAGCGGATGCCCGGTGAACCAGCGGTACTTCGTGGACGCAGCGACCGCGGCGTCGAATGAAACCGGCGCCGGGACACTGCCGTGTGGCTCGGCCGCGAGTCCCTCGGCGATCACGGCCTCGCCGTGGAACAGCTCGAGCACACCGCCCGCGGTCTGACGGAGCGCGAGCGGCTCGTCGAGTGGCGGCGGGTGCTTGAGCCGGACCCGCGCACCGTCCGTCAGCCGCTGCGCAACCATGCCACACGCGTAGCCACCATTCGCCGAATCGGGCGGCCCGCGGAAGCGACGCGTGATCGTCACGACATTCGATGGCGGGCTCGCGTGCGACGCCGACAACGCCTCCGTTTCGCCGTGACCGCCCATGTCAGCGCTCAACGGAACCTCTGCGTCCCGTCCCGCATGACCGTATTGCACCCATACTGCAGCCACTCCCAGAAAAGGTCACAGCTGGCGTCCATCCGATACTCCACGGATCGGATGCCGGGCACACTGAACACCGCCGCGTTGAGCTCGCTCAGCAGCATCGCACTGCCGGCCGAGCTGGAGGCATTCGGAACCGTCGTTCGCAGGTCGTGAAAGTCGACGATCGCGTTTCCCGCGGAATCCACGCTCACGGACCGGAGTGCGTCGGCTGTCGCGGCGGAGAACCAGGATTGCGAGTCGGGCGCCGTGGGCTGCGTCGCACTGCCGCGCAGCAACCGCTCCAATGCTGCACGCAGCTCGGCCTCCGGCGACGATGCCGCGGTCGGACCATCCGTCTCTGCCGCCGCGTCGGCTGGCGACCGTCCGGGCACGGTGTCGAGAGCCGAGGTGTCGACAGCGGGCGCGGCAGCAGGCACATCCGGGCCTGCGCGTTCGCAGGACGCGACGACGAGCAGGATCATGCTGGTCCGCCCGATCGCCACGAGCCACCGGCGAGGCGTCGCCGCGCCAACAGCAACGGGCGTTCTCATGTCGGTCGACGACTCACCGACGTACCGCGCGGAATGCGAACCGCGAGAGGCGTCGCTCGGCCGCGATCTTGGCGGCTACTTCGAGGAATCGCTGCTGGCCGTCGAAGGTCGCATCACCCTCGATGCGTCGGAGGTCGGTGGCATGTGCTTCCCTGGCCGCGCGCCAGCGGGCAGCCATGTATGCCATCGTCTCCGTCCGATCGACGATCTCGAGCACATCGAAGCCGGCGTCCTCGAGCAGTCGCTCATCGACACCAGCAGGCACGAAGAGGAAGAAGCCGATGGAGCTGCGGATCGCGATCTCCTCGTTCGTGAGCGGTCCTGTGATGGTGATCGGATCCGTGAACACCAGCACGCCGCCCGGTGCGAGTACGCGCGCCCATTCCGCGAAGACGCGCGGCCGCTCCGGCAGATGATTGATGGCGTCGATGCAGACGAGCGCATGAAACGAGGAATCCGGGAGCGGCAGCGGTCGGCTGGCGTCGCCATGCTCGAACGTCGCGCGCGACGACAGTCCGGCGCGGGCGGCGGCGTTGCGTGCTTCTGCAATCGCCTGTGGGTGGATGTCGATCCCGTGTACGACGCAGCCGGTGCGCTCGGCAATCCTGAGCGTCGTCCTGCCCGAGCCGCTCGCAATATCGAGCACCCGCGATGCCTGTCCGGGCGCCATCCAGCGGATGAACAGGTCGTGCTCTTCGGCGGTCAGCCAGCCGTTCTGGCCAATGTCCTCGCCGAATGCATCGGCACGGATGCGCGCGTACAGATCCGATGCGAACTGGCCGTACTGCGCGTCATAGTGGGCAACATGTTCCTGTGTCATGGTCTCTTCGCTGCTGTGCGGCCGTCAGTGCGCCGGGAGGTCAGAAGAGCGCGCCGGGCCGCGGGCGGTCCCATGCAGTGTCACGAACAGTGCAGCCGCCGCGAAAACGAGCGGTGCGGCCGGAAACGCGCCGCGCGTCGCTTCGTAGAGCGCGGCGTGAACGAACAGCACGACGAGCGCGATGCCGCCGATCCGCATCGATCGTGGAATGAGGAACAGCACTGCTGCGACGAGCTGGAGCACGCCGAACATCAGCAGCAGGTGGTGCTCGGCCAGACCCTCCGCAGCGTGGAGCAGCGTCTGGCCACTCTGCACCATCGCCACGACGGCGAGCGTCAGGTGCAGTCCGAGGAACGAGCGGCGTACGGCCTGATCATCCATGATCACCCCACTCCGTGGAGGTTGTGCTGCTGCGCGTAACAGCGCGCCGATGATCCGACAGAAGGTTCCAGTCGCTACGCGATCTTCGCACCGGCGTCTACGAGAAGCTGCTTCAGGATGGACCGATGGCAGCGCTCCTCCTGCTCACAATAGCAGCCGACGGAGAAGTCCGCAGTGTTGGACAGTACGGCGAGCAGCTCCAGGTCATGGCGCGGCCCGGGCGCGGCCATCTCGGCGCGATACTTCCTCGCGAACGCACGCCACTGCACAGGCGTTTCTGCGGACAAGCCCAGCTTCATGGTCTCCGCGCTGGGAGCGAGGTTGGGAAACCATACATCGTACCAGTCCTGCGCTGCGAAATCGCTCTTCGGTACGCCCCGCGGAGGACGGCGTACCGTGCCGATTCTCGTCCCTTCGTCGCGACGACGCGGTGTCCCCAGGCGAACGACCCGCAGGCTCATCGATCCGGTCCCGGCGCGAACAACAGACGGAATGCGCGCAGCGCCGCGGGATGATAGATCGTCGCATGCGTCTCCTCGGGCATGGCGCGGTAGTGCACGATTGCAGCGCCGCCAGCCTTCTCGACCTCGCCCGCGAGACGTGCCGTGAGATCAGCGAGCTCGGGCTCTGAACTGCTTGCCAGGTACAGAACTCGTCCGCCGACGTCACCGGCCTGCAGGCGCTCGGCCGCGCGCCGCACCAGGTCGTCGTCGTTCCACCACACACTGGGGTCGAACGCGATGTAGGTGTCGAAGAGCTCCGGCTCGACCAGGAACGTCTCCACGACGAAGAGTCCCGCCAGCGATTCTCCCACGATCGCAGTTTCGCCCGTCGTCCGGTAGCGAGTGTCGATCACCGGCATCAGCTCTGTCCGTATGAAGCGGCGGAACGCCGCCGACCCGCCAACGACGGGCGCGATCGTCCTGTCCTCGGCGACCTGAGTCGGTCCGGTGAGGTCCCGACGCCGCTGTGTGTTCTCGATGCCGACGAGCAGGAACGGGCGCATGCTCCCGTTCAACGACGAGATCTGGAGCAGTCCCGCTACGTGGAGAAAGTCCTCGCCGATGCCACCATCCGGCATGTAGAGCACCGGCAGGCGCACGTCCGGTGAGCCCGCGTAGCCGGCCGGTGCGTACACATTGATCCGGCGCGTCTCACCGAGCGCCACCGACTCGAGCGTGAACGTCTCGCCAATGACCAGCGGCGTGGCAGGGTTGGCGGGGGACGGGAACTGCTGGGCCAGCGCCGGCGGGGACAGCCACGCGAGCGTGAGCAGTGCAAGGCAAACGGTCCGCTTCGAGGCGTTCTTCGGTTTCGTCGGATTCGGCATTGTGCTCGGCTGTTTCGTGGACGCAGGGGGCAGCTCGCTCCCGGCGCATCATAGGTCCCTTCGAGCGCCTATTCCAGTGATGAAGAGCTCGGATACTGCTGCGTTCGTCATCGGCAGGTGTGTGCGGTAATCCCGCCAGCGACATCGTCGGATCTCGCTCATCGTTTGTGCTTACACGGCCGCCCGGTGGTCACCGCAGGAACAGCATGGTCAGGAGTGAGCCGAGAGCGGCGCCCGCGGTGGCGCCGAGCCCGATGAGCGCCGCGTACACGCGCGTGCGACGTCCTGCGGCTGTCTTTCGCGGTGCGAGCCACACTTCCGAAATCGGGAACGTCGCTGTTTCGCCCCAGCCGTCGGTCACGGTGACCCGCTGGTTCGCGGCGTCGTAGCTCATCACCGTGCACGTCCACGGCCCCCACCACGGCCACCGGCAAACGACCCGCTCCCCGGGCAGGAAGGAGCAGGGGCGCAGCTCGTCGAGTGATACGGTGTGCTCGCCGCCTCGCAGGAAGCGAGCATGAATGGCGTCGTCCGAGGCGGACAGGACCTCGGCAACGTAGAACTTGTCGTCGGCAGACTTCGCGAAGACGAGGTTCCCGACCGCGGGCGGCCTCATCGGCATGGTGAGACGCTCGCGGAGGGCGCGCTCGACGGCGTGTCGCGGGATGCCGACCTCGACAGCGGCGTCGATCACCGCCTCCAGGTCGGCGCGCGTCGACGGCATGCCGCGCTCGATCTCCGCGGCGCGGGCCAGGACTGCGCGGATCTCTTCGTGTGGCAGCCCCATGGTCCTGGCTCCCGGACGCGTACGCACGACACGGCGCTCGCAGGGTCGAGCGGACGCAAGCGCCTCGCGGACCTGCGCGACCCGCGAGGCAGGTGGAACTGCAGGAGACGACGCTGACCAGTCTATCGACCCCGGCGCTGGACCGGAAGCGTGCCCGTCAACGTTCGAATCGAACGGTCCGGAGCACCGCGTTCAGCGGTGCAAGCCTGCTCGAGTCCTGTGTCTCGGTCCACAGGGTGAGGTGCAGGGGTTGCTCGTTGGCGCCACGGGCGTGATCAATGTCGCGCCACGCGGCAGCAGCGAAGTAACGCCGGACGCCCATGGAGTCCGGCCGCTGCAGTCGCCCGGTCACGATGAGCGCCGGATGGCCGCCGACCTCGGCCGCACACGCGTCGTAGCTCACGTAGACCGACGGGTCGTTGCGCAGGTCATTCGAGTACCAGCCGAGGTCGAAGCTGATCTCGGAGCGGCCGTCTGCCGTGCGGAACAGCGCAACGTCGGAGTCGATGCCCTGCGCGTCCACGGATTCGAACGCGGGCGGCAGTCGGAAGGAGAATGCATCGCGCTCGACCACGCTCCAGCCTGCCGTGTCCGTGACGGGCGCGGGGCACGCCGTCGTCGTGGCCGCATCCGGGTCCACGGCGCGCTGACAGGCAATCAGGAGCAGGAGTGGGAGGACGACTGGAATTCGCATGAGGAGGTCACCCCAACGTGTGCCCGGGCAGCCTGCGCTTCGCCGCGGCGACATGGTGGCCGGCATGGTAGACCGTGAACAGCACCATCTCGCGCGCCGTGAGCATGCCGAGCAAAGGGTGAGGCAGCTGGATCCGGTCCAGGTCCCGCTCGGACCAGCCGTCGAGGGCAGCGCGGAACCGCTCGTTCACGCGTCTCCACCGTGCGATGCGCTCCGCCTGCGGCACGCCACGCTGCGCACCGGTCGGCTCTTCTCGTGTCGGCACGAACTGCCCGCTCGCGCCACCGCCAGCGCCCAGCCGCGCGCGGTAGTCGCCTCGAAGCTCCTCGAAGGTGCGGGATCGCCGTCGTGCACGGCCGAAGCGCACACGCAAAAGCCAGCGCGGCGCGGAAAAGCCCCGGGTCACGGCGGCAACGGAGATGCGAAGATGCTCGAGATGCTCCGCAGGAGTCCAGGCAGACTCCTGTCGAAACGTGTAATCATCCGGTGCAAGCGAGCCGAAGAACTCTGTCACCTCGCGCTCGGTGTCATACAGTGCGGACAGGAGCGTCGGCTTGGCGAAGGGGGTGTCGGGCGTCATACGCGTACTTCGCTACGGCTCGTCGGCACTCGGCCCGTAGACCTGTGGCACCGTCGAGCCCATCGGCCGCAGGTACGTCGTGATCTGCCCGCGATGATGAACGATGTCGAACAGGAAGCTCCACGCCATCGGAGACGCAGGGCGCTGGCTGCCGAAGAACTCGAGTGAACCCTCCCAGCGTGCGCTCGGCAGTGCCGCCCAGCGCTCGGGCATCCCTGCGCTGAGTGTGTCATACGCCTGCAGTACTTCCTTCATGGTCGCCGGCATGGGTGGCGGCGCCCACTCGGCCTTCCCGCTCTCGAGTGCCTCGATGATCATCCGCTCCTCGCATACGATCTGCCAGGCAATCTCCTGCGCCGTCCGCGACTTCGGATCCGGACGGTAGTCGGAACCCTCCGGAATGCGCGCGAGAACGGTGTGCGTCGTCTTCGACTCATGCGCCCAGAACTTCGTGAAGAGGGATTTCTCATCCATACCGATTCGTGTCTCCTATGGATACTTCGGGATGGCGTCCATGTCCGGCTCGACGAAGCGCGCACGCGCTTCCGGCGAGAAGAGGACTTCGGCCGAATAGTGCGTCAACATGATGCGGCTGTCGAGCAGTGCACCGTTCGCGGCGATGAACGCGTCCGCCGAGCTCGCCGGGGGCCCCTGCTCCATGAAATGCCGGACAGCCATGATCCAGGCGCTCGTGAGCGTCTCGTGGTACTTCGCGGCATCGATCCCGTGGTGCCGGAGAAAGCCCAGCAAGCCGGCACGCATCCGCACGGCCGCTGCCTCCCTCTCGTGCTCCACGAGGTAGGCGTACGCGAGCCGCACGTGCGCACGATGATCGAAGTGCTCCGGCGTAATTCGACCCGCCTCGAAATCGAGTACGAACTGCCGGTCCTCCAAGGAGATCGCGTGCTTCATATGCCCACCCTGAACTCGTTCTCGTAATCGGCCATCGCAGCCGTTACCACCGCCTCCGCGTGGGCCCTGCCGTAGGGATCACCCACGGAGACCTCGTGCACTTCCGGCCGGTGTTGCTTGTAGGTGGAGAAATAGTGGAGGAGTCGATCCACGAGCGCACCCGGCAAATCGAGAATCTCGGAGATATCGCCGTAAATCGGATCATCCCGCAGCACAGCCACGATCTTGTCGTCTGCTTCGCCCGCGTCCAGCATCGGCAGTCCACCCACGACCTTCGCGTGAAGCAGTACCTCCGCACGGGTGATGGGCCGCTCGCTCAGGACGCAGATGTCGAGCGGATCATGATCGCCACCGCTCGCACCACCCATGAGGGCGGCGACCGAAGGGCCGGCGTAGGTGCGCGGAATGAATCCGTAGATGGAAGGCGGCAGGGACGACGTCCGCTGCGCACGATCCACCTTTAGATAGCCGGAGGCCTTGTCGACCTCGTACTTCACGAGATCGAACGGTGTGATCTCGACGAAGACACTGACGATCGACGGCGGCGCGGGCCCGGGGCTCAGACCATGCCAGGGGTGCGGTCGCCACTGGGAAAATGTCATGTGATGGTGCCTGGCGTGTGGACCTGGACCTGCCGATCGACGAACCGGGTTGCCTTGGTGCTACGCCTTCTTTGCAGCCTTCTTTGCAGTCTTCTTTGCAGTCTTCTGTGCAGTCTTCTTTGCAGTTTTCTTTGCAGTTTTCTGTGCAGTCTTCTTTGTAACCTTCCTTGCCGCCTTCTTTTGCGCAGGCGGCTTCTCCTCCGTCTCCTCGACTACGGGCGCGCGCGCCTTTCGCGCGGCCGCCTTTGCGCGCCGCGCTGCCTTCCGTTTCCGTGCGGCCCGCTCGAACGTCTGACGTCTCTTGGCCATGTTGGGACCTCCTGGGGGCGAATCGGTCGATCGATCGCTTGAAGATGCCGCCGGCGTACGTCGCTCGCCAGCCGCAATGCCATAGGCTGGTCCGCCGCTATGTCGAGCTCACCACTTTCCGTTCTGCAAGCGCGCCTTCCGCCTCCCGCACGCTTGCGGCTGCGGCCTCCGCTTCCCGCTGCGCGCGATCGTATTCTTCGCGTGCAGCCTGTGCCTCGGCCTCCACGTCCCGCAGCCGCGCTTCCGCCGCACTCCGCATTGCTTCGGCGGCGCGCAGCGCCTGCCGGGCCGCGTCCGAACGACGGCGTGCCTCGGCGAGCAGCTCGGCGGCCTGCTGTGCGGCTGCGCGACGCGCGCTGTCGGGTCGCGCGCGCGTCGGCGTGGATACCGGAGCGTCGGCCGGCGCGGGCACGACGGGCGTCTTGGACGGCACAGGCAGAGCCGCGAGGAAGTCGAGGCCGCCACCTTCGGGAACGGCATCGAGGCATCCACTGCGAAGCCGATCGAACTGATCCGGCCGGCCGACCACGGCGAGCACCGCGGTCACGAGCGCGCCGGCCTCGATGCCGTGCCCGGCGGCGTCTGCTGCGCGTGCCGCGGCAGCGGCGAAGTCGCGCACGGCGGCACGCAGCGTGGTGATCGCCGCACGCACATCACCCCCCGCGGCCTGTGCAGCGAGCATTCCGGTTACCGCGGCGGCGAGCGGCTCGAGCACGTTCCCTTCACTGCGCGCACCCAGATTGAGCGCCCATGCGAGTCGTGACGGCTTCCGCAGCGCCTTGACCGAGCTCGCCGATTCGCGGTCGCCGGCAGAGCGAAGCTCCTTTGCGAGCGCATCGCGCCGGCGCACGAAATCCTCGAGAGGCCCGTCGTACACGCCCGCGATCGCGCTCTCGAGCTGATCCACGGCCCGGTCCGTGGCGCTCACGCTTCGCCCCGCGCCGACGCGTCACGCGCCGTATCGCCGTACGTGGCGAGCCAGACCGTGTGGTCGCCACAGGCCGGATCATTCGCCGTGTACGCCCGAACGGTGAACCCGTGCTTCGCGAGGCGCTGGCGATACTCCTCCGGTGCGAGGCTCGCGTGGTGCAGCCGGTCGCCATGGTAGCATCCGATCGCCACGCCTTCCGCGGATCCACTCGTGAACAGCAGCGGCGCGGCGGCGGCGGCATGTGCGGCAAAGCGCTCGAACATGGTTCGCTGGTCCTCCGCACCAAGGTGGAAGAAGCTGTCCCACGCGATGATCCCGTCGAAGCGCCGATGGAGCTCGAGACGGCGCATGTCCGCCACCAGCCATTCGCCATGCGGCAGGCGCGTGCGGCACAGCTCGATCAGGGAGGGCGACGAGTCGATGCCGACCACCGCGCAGCCATTATCCAGCAGGTAGCGCGCGATCGGCTCGCCCATTCCGCACCCCACGTCGAGCACCGTGCCCGCGGGCCGAACGTGCTGGAGGAATGCGTCCAGCCAGTCCTTCTCCTGCAGGCCGCGCCCACGGTCCCGGTCGTACGCGTGCGCATGCCGCTCGTAGAGGTCGATGATCTCGCTGTCGTACGTCACGCTCGGATGGCTCCTGTTCCTGTCCGTCTGCAACGCAACCACCGTTGCGTATCCATGCGACGCGCGAGGCACCGGGAAGACGACATGAAGCGGCGGCGCCTGGGCGTCGCGTCAGGCGCCCTTCGGCAGCGGCCCGATCACGAAGATCGTGTTGCCGAACGGATCCGTGACGTCGAACGTACGGGCTCCCCACAGTTCGTCCTGCGGAGGGCGTTTCATCTCCACCCTGCTCCGCCACTCTTCGTAGTATGCGTCGGCGCTGTCTACACGCAATGACACGCATGCGTCACGACCATGGCCCAACATGGGGCAGTCGATCGTGAGCTCGATCGTGCCGCGCACGAGCCCCATAATGCCGCTTCTGCCATCCGCCGTGTCTTCCCACTCCAGCCGGAAGCCAAGCCTGTCGAGGTAGAACTCCTTCGCGACACCGAGGTCGTCGCCGGGAAGGATCGGGACTGCACGTTCCATCGTCACAGGCACCTCCTCGCATCGATGGATCACATCGGTTCAGAGCTTCCGGCACATCCAGACGCTCGGAATCTCGCGGTCGAATCCTGCCTTCCGGTAGGCACGCCGTGCCGGCGCGTGGCTGGGATCGCCGCCTGTCGCAACAGTGGCGACCTTCATTCCCGCCTCCTTCATCCGCGCGATCGCGAACTCGTACATCGCGGTTCCGATGCCCGCGCCTGCGTGCGCGGGGTCGACCGCATTGAGACCGATCTCGCCGACTGCCGTGGTGTGGTCCAGCTGAACGGCCATGAACCCGACGACCACGCCGGCGGATTGCACCACGTACAGCTCCCAGCCCGATTCCGGAGCAAACAGAGATGCCAGCATCCCTTCCTGCGCTTCGTCGCCGCGCCGCTGTGCCAGGTCGTAGACGTCCACACCCAGCAGCGAGCGAAACGACGCGAACACGGGTGCGAACGCCGCGCGCCGGATGGCCTCGAGGCGCGCGACGTCGTCCGGCTGAGCTAGGCGGAAGCGGAGCTCGCTCGACTCCGCATGCGTCGAAGCAGCCACCGTCGTACGGGAGGCTGCGCCTACGACGCGACGAGCTCTTCGTACGCGCACGTGAGCGCGTCGCGCGGATTCGGCCGGCCGAACGGACCGTACTCCTCGAACCCCTCGAGCGGCTCGCGCATGGCAAGAATCGCCTCGCGCGTATCGCCTGCCGCGATCCGCGCCCCGACGAACGCCAGCAGCGCCTCGAAATAGTCGCGGAAATGCGTGAGGTCGGCATGACCGCCGGTGACCGGAAGCCCGGTGTTCGCGTGGCCGAAAATGTAGATCGTATCCGCGTCGTGATCCGCCACCGTGCGCTCGAGCACACGCATCCAGTTCACGATCGTTGCACCCGCAGCGCGATCTACAACCGGGTGGCGCCGGTGGAACATGAGGTCCCCCATGTGAACGACGTTCGCGCGCGCGAGCGTGATGACAGCGTCGCCACTCGTGTGCGCCCGGCCATAATGCTGCGCGATGACCCGTTCGTCGCCGACGTCGGCCGACCAGGTATCATCAAACGTCGTGTCGGGGTACAGCTGGTCGGCCGGCGGCTCGCCGCCCGGCGGCCGCCGCATGTGCTCATCCGCTTTCGCGTGCGCGACCACCGCCTTCGCAGCACCGCGGAAGACGATGTTGCCGCCACTGTGGTCCCCGTGATGGTGCGTGTTGATCAGGAAATCGACCGGCCGCTTACCGGAGCGCTCATTCAACCCCGCGAGAAAGACCCGGGCCTGCTCCGGAAACTGACTGTCCACGGCCACGACGCCACCGGCATTCACGAGGTAGCCGATCGTGCCGCCGCGCAGGGTGAAGAAACCGACGTTCCTGCGGATCGCCGTGAACTCGACCGCCCGAGCGATCGGACAGGAACCACGCACCAGGGACGGCCCGCCGAACAACGCGAGGATCGCGGCGGCGGATGCGGTCAGGAAGTCGCGCCGATCTGTCATCATTTCATGGCTCCAAGGAAACGTTGCGCGCTTGCGGGACGCGCGCTCGCGTCCCTGCCAGCGTGAAAACACCCGCCTACTGTCGATCATTTCCGGCCCGCCAGAGCTTCCACCAGACTGTCGCCCTCGGCCGTGATGCCCGCGGCAAGGTGAGAGAGCCGCTCGAGCCTGTTGCGGTACCACCGATCCTTCGGCCGCAATCGTCGCGCACACCGGAAACCCGATGCGCTCACAGTGCTTTCTCGTGCCGGCCCTTGACATACCTAGCAGTGCTATGCATAATGCTGTCAGGTACACGCGATTCGAGCCCTGGCGGCCCGCGACCGGTGCAAAACATGGAGATCAACAAGGACCTGACCGCCGCGTCCTCGACGCCGATCGTCCTGGCGATCCTGGCGGAGGAGGACAGCTACGGGTACGCGATTCTCAAGCGCGTCCGGGAGCTGTCGGGCGGGCTCATGGAGTGGACGGATGGCATGCTCTATCCCGTTCTGCATCGGCTGGAGCGGCTCGGGCACGTCGAGGCGCGGTGGGAAACGCCGGAGACCGGTCGCCGTCGCAAGTACTACCGGATCACGTCGCGCGGTCGGGCGCAGCTCGACGAGGAGCGTCGGCAGTGGCAGGCGGTGGATGCGACGCTGCGGGGCATCTGGAAGTCGCTCTCGCTTTTTGTGCAGGTCAAATGCCCGGCGATGGCCGGGTCACTTCTACAGGCAGCATGATCATGGCGGATTCGGCAGGCGCAGTGGCGCTCGAAGAGCAGATCGACCAGTGGCGGACGTACCTGCGACGCAGGCAGGCGATCCACGCGGTCGATGTAGCGGAGCTGGAGGACCATCTCCGCGAGCAGATCGGGGTGCTGGAGGAGGCGGGGCTCGCCGGGGACGAGGCGTTCCTGGTGGCGGTGAAGCGCATGGGCGATCTCGACACGCTTTCGCGGGAGTTCGCACGGGAGCATTCGGATCGACTGTGGAAGCAGCTCGTGGTATCACCGTCCGACAGCGGCGAGCCGCAGACGGCGGCGCGCACGGAGGGTATCGTCGCCTTTGCGCTTGCGATTGCGGCGGCGCTGGCGATCAAGTCGCCGGCGCTGTTCGGCGTCGAGATGGAGACGCACCCGAGTTTTTACGCGCGCAACCTGAGCTTCTTTGTTTTACCGCTGCTGATCGGCTACTTCGCGTGGAAGCGGCGGCTCGGATCGGGAATCCTCCGCTGGCTGGCGCTTGCGTTCGTTGTTGCGGCGGTATTCGCGAACGTCTACCCGTTCGCACCGGAAGGCAACACCGCGGTGCTCACGGCGCTGCACCTGCCGATCGCGCTCTTTCTGGTGGCAGGGATCGCGTATGCCGGCGAGCGCTGGCGCCAGGTCGCGGGGCGCATGGATTTCATCCGCTTCTCGGGCGAACTGTTCATCTATTACGTGCTGATTGCGCTGGGCGGTGGGGTCCTGACGGGGTTCATGGCGCTCATCTTCCAGGCGATCGGGATCGACATCGAGCCCTTTTTCGAGTCGTGGCTGCTGCCGTGTGGTGCGGCCGGCGGTGTGCTCGTCGCCTCCTGGCTCGTGGAGGCGAAGCAGAGTGTGATCGAGAACATGGCGCCGGTGCTGGCGCGCCTGTTCACCCCGTTCTTTGCCGCCGTGCTGATCACGTTCCTCGGAACCGTGCTTTGGACCGGCCGCGGGATCGACATCGAGCGGGATATGCTCATCGCCTTCGACCTGCTGCTCGTGGTGGTCCTGGGTCTTCTGCTCTACTCCGTCTCTGCGCGCGACGGGACCCGGCCGCCGGGCGTCTTCGATGTGATGCAGATCGTGTTGCTGCTCAGTGCGCTGCTGGTTGATGCGGTAGCGCTCTGGGCGATTGCCGCGCGCATCACCGAGTTCGGTTTCACGCCGAACCGTATGGCCGCTCTGGGGATGAACGTGATTCTGCTCGTGAATCTCGTCTGGTCCGCCGTGCTGTACATCCGCTTTCAGCGTCGTCGCGGATCGTTCGCGGATCTCGAGCAGTGGCAGACGAGCTACCTGCCCGTCTATGTCGGATGGGCGGCGTTCGTCGTGATCGTGTTCCCGCCACTGTTCCGCTACATCTGACAGCGCGGCGTCGCGACGCTGCGCGCGAGAAGTGGGGTCGAGATGGGGAGGAGAGAGCGACTGATGAACTGAGCCGATGAGGGCGCGACGGCATCGAGGGCGGGCGGCGCATTGGCTAACGGCGGTGCTGACCAGTATGTTGCGCCGCCGTTGCCCATCGGAAATGACATGGACGCACGCGACGACTCAGTGAATCCCGACGACCGTCCGCCCGTACCGGCAACCGCTCCCAATCTCACCACGCATGAGCTGGAGGCGGTGATCCGACGCGCTGTCGAGCTGCAGGCCGGCCAGTCGAACCGGGCAGACGAAGGAGTCTCCCACGCCGAGGTCGTACGGATCGGTCAGGAGCTCGGGCTCGAGCCGGCCGCAGTCCGGCGTGCCATCGCAGAGGTGCGCGGCCGCCCGGCGGCGGAGGCCGGTGCGCTCGTCGGACTTGCAGGACCCCGAACCGTGCAGGCGTCCAGGGTCTTGCGACGGCCGGCTGCGGGCGTCGGCCTGCTGCTGGACCGTCATCTCCGGGAGAAGGAATTCATGGTGGCGCAGCGGCGCTTCGCTGACCGCACTCACTACGTCCGCGACTCCAGCATGGCAGCCGGGCTGGCGAGGTTCGCACGCGGGTTGTCCCGCGCCCACCGACCGCTCGACCTGAAGCAGCTCGACGTTGCGGTATTCGCAATCGATGCGGAGTCATGCCTGCTCGAGGTCACGGTCGATCTGGGTGGGACGCGCGGCGGGCTCATCGCCGGCGTGCTCGGCGGCAGTGGTGGTCTGTCTGCCGCCTGGGCCACGATCGCCTGGGCGACCGCCGTCGCCGACCCGCTCATGCTGCTCGGTATCCCGGTCCTCGGGGGTGCGTGGCTCGCCACGCGCGCCATCTACGGCACCGTCCGCAACTCCGTGCAGGAAAAGCTGGAGTCACTCCTCGACCGGGTCGAGCACAACGAGCTGTGACAGCAGGATCGCGCATGACGTGCGCGTGAACCGCGACGACGAGCCGTGGTCCTGTGTGCGGGCTGTCACTGGGCGTCGTATCACACGCAGCCCTCGACGTACTCGATGCTCGGCCCCCCAGCACGCAGGTGAACGATCACATCGTTCGCATCGACCTCGAAGCGAATGCCTCGTCGCTCGCCGTCTCGGGGCGACGCACGCCACAGGGTGATGTAGCGCGCCGGGGCTTCCAGGTACTGATGCTGCTCGACGAGCGCCTGCGGGCCATGATGGTCCAGAACGCTCGCGCCGGAATCACCGATGCGAAAGCCGCCGGGCGTCGCGATGTCCGTGTTCCTGCTGACCGAGATCCGCGTGAGCACGCCTCGCTCGAGCATCACGAGAACGCCAGTCGCGGCATCGCGCGGGCGGAACTCGTCGCAGCGCTCCGGGTCGGGTCCACCCACTGCTCCCGGGTTGGCATCTTCGCCAGCCGCGGCAACCACTTCGGCGCGGCTCATTCCGATCCGTAGCGGGCCCCAGCCATCCGGCGTCAGCAGCCGGGGGCCTGGCTGGGGATCACCCGAGGGTTCCTGTGAGGCGACGGTGTCGCTCGGCTGCGATTGCGCCGCCGCCGGGGGTGCCGTGCCCGTGTCGGAGGGCGTGGATCTGGAGGACGACTCCGGCATGTCGGAAGTACAGGAGGCGAGCGCCGCCAGTAGTGCCAACCATGTCAGTGAGCGAATGACCACGTGACTCCCTTGCTCTCGAGCAGAGCCTGCGAAAGACTTTGTCGCGCCAGCGCCGCGCTTCACCATTCGAGGCAGACGAGAAGCTCGTTGCCGTCCGGGTCCTCGATGCGAAGCACGTCGTAGCCCCACCACGCCTTCTCTGTCGCAACCGAACGCTCGGCGATCTCACGAAGGAGTTGATCGACCCCGTCGCGCGACAGCTCGAGAAAGAGCCGGCTGCGATCATGGCGTGAGGCGTCTTCACACAGAATGATCTCGCACCCGCCGCGATCGACCTGGCAGACTCCGCCCGTGCCATCCGCTTCGTGCCATTTCTTCTCGAAGCCGAGTTTGCCGACGTAAAAGCCGAGAGCACGCTCGACGTCCGCCACGAAGAGCACGGGACGCATGTACCATTCGTGAACGACCGTTTCTTCGACAGGTTGCTCGATCATCGTTGCACCTCGTCATTCGGTAGCGCAGCCAGTGGAGGACGCTGCTTGCGATACGAGTTCTTCAACGCAATCCTGCCCGCTCGGAAGGTGAACAGGTCGCACCCGTTCACTTCCACGCGCGACCCGTCGGCTCTCGTTCCGGTGAACGTCCACTCGGACACGCCGCGATCGCCATGCACGAAGTGGCGCGCGTCGCCCCAGTGGGCATCGGGAAAGGTGGACCACACTTCAACGTAACCCGCCCGCACCGCGTCGCGGCCAACGTAGCGGGTTCCCCAGATCTCCGGACCGGCCGATGCTTCGAACACACAATCCTCGGTCATGAAGGACATGAGCGCATCCGCGTCATGTGCGTTCCATGCATCGGCAAACGCCCGCAGGAGCTCTCTCAGGGCCTCTGTCGACACGATACGCATGGCGATCTCCGAAGCAGGGCGCGACCGTCCGACGGACGTCTCGCGGCGTTCCATGACGACACCGTCCCGTCAATTCTATTGCGGGGCGGCACAGGGGGTGAGCAGATTCTGTCACGAACGCGCAGATTCGTCGTGACCTGTTCCGAGGCAGTCATGCGACTACCACTTTGGCGGCCTGCCATGTTGCTCGCCGGTGTGCTGCTCGTCGTCGGCGGCCCGCAGCACCCCTCGCCGCGACCCGAGCTGCCGTTCGACCAGTCGACTGCATTGATGCTCGGCCACTCGGGCTGGGTTCCATCCCACCTCTTCATGCTCGCCGCATTCTGCTGCCTGCTGGCAGGACTGCTGGCGTGGCGGCGACAGGCCGATCTGCCGCCTGCCTCGCAGAGATGGGTGCGATTCGGGTTGCTTGCCGTGGGACTCGCAGTGGTCGAGATGGCGTTTCATACGGCAGCGGTCGTGGACCGGGAGTCCCTTCAGGCAGGGCGAGCGACGCCCGTTCTGACGACCCACCTCGTGCTCGCCGCCACTGTCAATCCTCTGCTCGCGATAGGGCTGACCGGCATTGCGCTCCACGGCGCTCGCCTGCGTCAGCTCGGCACGGTATGGGCCGCGTGGGTCGTCGTACTCGGTAGTGCCATCTTCGGATTTGCGAGCACCTACGTCGTCGTCACGCACGACCAGCGCGTGTCGCCGCTCTTTGCCATTGGTTCCGTTCTCATGGCGCTGTGGTTCGTCTTCGCTGCGGTATGGCCGGTATCGCGGCGTGCGTCCGACACGGTGCATGCGACGGGACGCGTCCGAGCCACTGCCGGAACCCGCCCTTCCTGAGTGCTTCCGGGCCCGGTACGACTGCATGGCCGGACGTCGGGTCGCCAGGCTCTCCTGTTCGCGTCGCAATCATCCGACGATCCACCTGCCGATGACACCGAACGCGCTCAACAGGGCCATCGTCGTGAGCACCACGCTCGCGGCGATGGCGCTGCCGATCCACCGCGCTCGCCGGCGAGACGCTGATAGAGCGCCGCCCCATGCGATGGCTGCCCACAACAACCCTTCCACCAGAAACCATGGCTCGTTGAAGAGCAGTGCCTGCAGATCGGACGCTCGACGATCGATGGTAGTCCAGAACGGGAGCTCCATTTCGTACACGCCGATCAGGCTGGCGATGCGCTGCGTGATCCCCGTCAGGGCATGCACGACGCCTCCTACGGCCATCAGCCAGCAGAGCGCGAGGAGCGCGGGTCGCGCGCGGTCGTCGCGCCACGCAGGGAGGATCGCCAGGGGAAGGAGTGCGACGACGGCGAGCACTGCACCTCCCATCGCGTTGATCCTCCGCCATTCGTGCACGGAACCTGGCGTCCCGAACATGCCGAGCGTGCCGCCAGCTGCATAGTACCACCGGTAGAGTGCGTAGCTGAATGCCCAGACCGCAGCGATACGGCTCGCCCGGAGAAGTAGTCTGTCAGCCGCTTCCGATTCCGCCGGCTGCCACCACGTCAAGCCGGGCCTGAACGGTCTGCGGATCCGCCCGTCGGAACGGTCGCTTCTCCGCTGATGAAGGTTCTCCACCGCGCGATCGTGGCCTCGTCCATCCGGCGAGTCCGGAGCAACTCGTCACCGAAATGCTCGAAGTCGGCGGCAAGGGGCGCCGGCTTGGCGGCCCACCATGCCTGCATACCGGGATGCGAGAGCCACCAGACGAGCGACGCCTCCCAGCGCGCCCACACCACCGGCGGCAGTGCGTTGTCGCGGAACTGGAGATACATGAACTCGACGGCGCCGAACAGCTCGTACATGGCCCAGGAGAAGCGCAGCCGCTCCGCTCGCGTGAGCCTGTCCGGAGCTTCGGCGCCAACGGCGACGATGCGATTGAGCTCCGGATCGACACTGAGTCTGGACTGTACGGTGGACATCCGCTCGAGGACTCGCGCGTAGTTCTCGCTCCGAAGGGAGCGCGTGTTCTGACGCACCTGGTGAGCGAGATAGACCAGCGTGACGACGACGAAGAAGCCGCCGACGAACTCACCGAGCTTGGCCAAACTGTCCAGGTCCATTGCACCTCCGTGCGGCGATCGTTTGCGGCGCCCACCCGGAGCACCCCCTCACTGCGTCGCCAGAAATCGCATCACGATCTCCAGGAACTGCGGATGCGTGATCGTACTGACATGCGTGCCCCCAGGTATCACCTGAATCTGCGACTCCGATAGCACCTCGACCATCTGCTCGGCATCCGGCCTCGCCCAGTCCAGCTCGCCGACAACCACCATTACGGGAGTCGCGTTCGCCCGGAGAGCAGTTTCTGATACATTGTGCAACGCGGGATCGCCGGCCTGTACCGCGGTCAGGGCAACCAGGTCATTGCTGTTCAGAGCGGACCGCACCGGGGGCGGAAAGTCGATGGATTCCGAAGCGGCGAGAAGATCTGCCAGCGTCGCTTCGCCCCTGACTGCGCGCTCCAGCTGCGCATGCAGCTGCACCACGCCCTCAGGCGGGTCCAGCCCGGGCGGGCGCCAGCCGAAGCCACCCAGAACGGCTGAGATGACGCGCTCGGGATACATGCTCAGGAGCTTGAGCGTGACTACACTGCCCATGGAGTAGCCGACCACGTGTGCGCGCTGGATGTTCAGGTGGTCGAGCAGGCGCACGACGTCATCCACGAACGCCATTCCATAGGCGGATGGATCATGCGGCTTTTCGCTGACACCGTGACCGCGCAGGTCCAGCGCCACAACCGTATATCGCGTGGCGAGTGAGTCGAGCGTGCCCGGGCCAACCCAGTTCAACGCAGTGCTCACCATGAAGCCATGCACCAGCACGACGGGAGGACCAGAGCCGCGAACAAGGTATCCGATGCGGACCCCATCCGACTCGAAATACGATGTCTCCGAGCTCAACTGTGCCCGCGCCATTGCCGGATAGCACATCCACACAGCGAGGAAGGCCGCTGACACCGGGGACGTTCTCATGGCTGCCTCCTGAAAGCACAGGTTTCACAGGCTTGCGAAGGACGCGCGGTTCCGCGCTCGAAACGGAGCAGCCCAGGCGGCCGTCCGTCGCGCTCCGGTCGCTTACGGAATCCGCGGCTTCCCGTCACGCATTTCGACGAGACCCGATGGATTGCCCGCCGGGTCACGGAACAGTCCCAGTATCGCAACGCCGGCGACTTCGAAGCGATACGAGTCTACGGTGCCGCCCCTCCGCCTCGATCAGGGAGAGCTTCGATGCGACGTCGTCCACGCCGAAGTAGCACCGCTTCTCGGCTGGATCGGTACGGATCGTCGCTGGCAGTGGCGACGTGGTCGGCATCTCGAACGATCCGTCGGCATCGATCGCCCAGCCGAACACATTTCGGTAGAATGTGATCAGGCGGGCCGGATTCGGACCGGCGATATCCAGAAACACCAGCGGTGTGCTCATACGCGCGCCTCCCGCACAGCTGTGAAACGGGATACCCCCACGCTCGAGCTGCACGAGGTGGTGATCGGCCTCCGTTAGCTTCATCCGTTGAAAAGACGAGGACGCAGCGCAGGAGCAGAGTTCGTGAGCGAGGCACAGCCTGATCGCGGCCGGGACCTACTGGCGGACGAGCGCACGCGCACGCGGTGGCCGTTCGCGATTCTGGCGTACGTGTTCGCCGCGCTGGCGGTACTCGGACTGATCCTGCCCGGCCTGCCAACCACCCCCTTCGTGCTGCTGGCCGCCTGGTCCGCCAGTCGTGGCTCGAAGCGCATGCATGCGTGGCTGAACAACCACCCGCGCCTCGGCCCTCCCCTCGCCGACTGGCGCGAGCAGCGCGCGGTGTCGGCGCGCGGGAAAGCGCTCGCGCTGAGCCTCCTCGTGTCGAGCTGGGCACTGCTCCTCTGGCGCGGCGCGCCGGGATGGATCCTGGCCTTCCTCGCCATCCTGTTCACCGCGGTTGCGGCGTTCGTCGGCACCCGGCCGAAGCCCCGGACGTGACCGCGTCCCTTCATGTCCGCGCGACGCTCACCGGGTTTCCTCCGGTTTGCGACCCAGGTCGTGAGAATCGCTCGATATGCGTCCAGCAGCTGCTGCTCACGATTCGAGCAATCCTCCTGCAAGGCGACGAAGGCTCGTGGGCGATCTCTCAGCCACCGCAGTCTGACGGGTGCATGGCCACAGCCCCCGCGTTACAGACCGAGCCGGCGCATCATACGGTCGGCCAGCCGCTCAGGCGACGCCGAAACGCATGTGATGCGAAACGAGCAGCACGAGCGTCGAGTGCAGATGCTCCAGCTCATCACGGTACGGGGAATTCGCAGCGACCAGGTAGTCGCCGTCCAGCATGACACAACGTTCGATACGCTCCATCAATGCTTCGGCAAGCGTTGTCTTGCCGATGCCGATGGGACCGTTCAGAACAATGATCATCTCGCCCGACGCGCGCTGTATCCGGCAAAGGGATTGCTGCCCAGGAGCTGCCGCCTAGACACGAAGCGCGCAACGGAACCCCCTGGCAGCGTAATAGGAGTCCGCGCCGTTGTGATAGACCCAGACGGTGCCAAAACGAAAATCACCGAATACAGCGCCACCGAGTTTTCGGATGTCCGGCGGCGTGTGCAGCCAGCTCGACGTCTTCGAATCGAACTCTCCAAGCTCCTGCAGTCTCCGGTACTCCTCCTCGTTCAGGAGTGTCGCCCCCATGTCAGCAGCGAGCTCGACGGCACTCGCTTGCGGCTTGTTCTTCTTCCGCGCGTCCAGTGCCTCGCGGTCGTAGCAGACGCTCCTGCGGCCCTTCGGACTTTCCGCAGAGCAGTCGACGAAGAGGTATTCGCCCGTCTTTTCGTCCCGACCTATGACATCGGGTTCGCCGCCGCTTCGTTCCATTTCGTCGAGGGACGACAGCTTGTCCGGATCGTCCTCCAGTCTCGCGCGTACATGCGCCCACTGGAGGCCTTCGTGGCGGTCCATATGCCGTTCGAAACGGTCCTTCAGCGTCGCCAGCAGCTCATCACGCTGACCAGTCCCGGGATTCTTCGTGCTCTGCTTCTTTGCCATTGGCCATCGCACTCGTCTGTTGGTTTCACTGCGCCCGCTGGACCAGCGGTGCTGGCGGACTCGGGCTTCGTTTTGCACCCCACCACACGACCCAGAGCGTAACGAGAATCTGTGCTAGAATGACCGTGACCAGCAATACGGGTTCCTGCGCGAACCACTGCTCCGGTCCGGGAGCCGCCGGAAAAAAGAGCGAGAGATTGGCCAGGTTGAAGCCGACGATCAGCGCCAGCAGAACACGCCCACCGCGATAGACTGCCCAGCAGGTAATACCGAAGCCCAGCTCGAGGAGGAACGCAGCAAGGGGCAGGCGGCCATACAACTGAGTCCCGTACTCCGTGCCGTCAACGAACGGTGCGAGGGCGATGTCGCGGTTGTGAGTGATGAGGTCGAGCACGAGGTGTGAGATCACGCCGAGGGCGATCGCAGCGCCCAGGCGAGCTCTCCCCGATGACGCCCCTGCAACCCACGCCAGAAGGGCCACGCCCGCCATTGTTGCCACGGAATGGGAAAACGGCATGTAGGTCAGGTGGATATCGCCAACGTACTGCACCACTTCGTCCGTCGTGGTCAACTCGATACCGGCATAGTTCAGGAGCACCCACAGGAACTCCATTGCCTGAACGGACAGCAGGATCGGAACGAGATGAACATCCGGATACCGGCGCTTGACCAGGAGCGCGGCAGCGGCATGATTGATCGCGAACAAAACGCCCCCCGGTTGCTCAGAAGCGCTACGGTCTGCAGCTCCGACGCTCCTCAGCAGACACACCCATCCCATGCGTCCGGAGCACGGACGACGCGAACGGTACGCTCATCCCTGGATCAGCGCGAGAGACACTCCCAGGGAGTCCTGGATCGCTGCATATACGGGCTTCCCATCCGGGTCCTGCATGGCTTTGACGACCCTGCCCCCTTCTTCCTCTACACGCCGGATGCTCGCGGCCAGATCACCCACAGGCAGGTAGATCATCCACACGGGTGGCAGATCTGCGTTCACCCCGCGTGCGTGACAGATTCCCGCCGCCGGGTTGCCGTCCTCGCCGAGCATGTTGTAGTCGGCGTAGCGGGCCTCGCCGTCCTTCATCCCCACCTCCTGCACTGCCCAGCCGACCACCTGCTGATAGAAGTCCCGGGCGGCGGTGGCGTCGGCGACCGTCAGGTCGAGCCAACCGATGCGACCCACTGCAGGCGGGGCGGCGGGGAGGGCTGCGTTCTCGTGCGCCGGCACTGGCTGCGCAGCGACGACCGGAATGATCCCGAATGCCGCCCCGTTCGGATCGAGCAGCACCGCCCACTGGCTGCTGCCATCGTCATTCCGGGCATGCAACGCCACGCTGCCGCCCAGGTCAACAACGCGCTGCACGCTCCTGGCAACATCGGCAACCTGAATGTGCGGCATCCACTGGAGTGGCAGGTGAGCGTACTCCGCAGTCTGCGCGCCCAGGCCGATGATGGGCATGCCGAGGTTGTTCGTCAGATCCTCCTCACGCCACAGCGGACTCTCGCCTGTGCTGAGCACGCGCGCATAGAAACGAACCATCCGATCGTGTTCGGGAACGGCGATGTCGGCGCTGAAGACGGCACCGACGTGCGGGGCGAACCGTTCGCTCACAATATGCTCCTCGTAATCATTACGATCTGGTTGATGTGCGCACACTATCTCAGAAGTGCCGGCAAATCAGCGAGACGCAGCACGACACGCGCTGCATGATCGTGGGTGCCCCCCGTTACGCTCGAGAAGTGGGACCTGAAACCCGGCGTCGCGGCCACCCTGGTAATCGGCCTCGTAGCTGTCGCCCACGTGGAGGATCTGTGCTGGCGAGACGCGGGGCCGCATACCTGTTCGAGACGGGGCGAGGCGTCGGCTCGTGCGAGCTGAAACCATTGGCGGACAGGTCAGCGTAGTGGACAGCTCGCTCACGTTACCATACCTGGAGGAGAGCACATGCGCCTGTCACCGTCGGTATCTCACGCATCCGTGCCCGTGGTCGTCGCTTCCTTGCTGCTTGCGGTGTCCGCAGCTGTGCTGAGCGCTCAATCTACGGAGCGACAGACGTCCGGCGCACTGTACGATGAACTGGCGCGCATGGACAGCCTTCTCTTCCACACTGCCTTCGTTTCATGTGATACAACCTCGTTTCCGATGTTTTTCACGGAAGACGCTGAATTCTACCATGATCGCGCCGGTGCCAGCTTCGGCGAGGATGTAAGGACATTGAAGGCGTGCCCGCGGAATCAGGGCGTCCGGCGTGTGCTCGTGCAGGGGAGCCTGGAGGTCTATCCCATGAACGGCTACGGAGCAATCCAGATGGGCGAACACCGCTTCGTGGAAGCCGGAGCGGCGACGAGCACCGTCGCAAAGTTCGTTCACCTCTGGCGTCAGGACAAAGGGCGGTGGCGGATTGCGCGCGTACTGAGCTTCGAGCACAAGCCCGACGTCCGCTGAGTCCGAGGCCCGCATCTCAGCTACGGAGTCCGTGCGATCCGAGATACGCGTTGCGAACGTTCCGTCGGCTGGCGTACGCGACCACGGCACCGTTCACGACTGCCGAGATCCAGCCGGGTCTGATGCCGAGACTCACCTGCCAGAGGCTGCCCAGCACACCCACACTGTACACGACGAGAGTCATGTGCCACGCCCAGCGTTTGCGTCGAAAGGAAGCACACGCGAGGATGGCGAGAACGACGCCGATGAAGCACAGGAAGATCCAGGTAGCCTCACCAAACAGTTCGAGCATCAGGGCGCTTCCGCCGGAGACCGCCAGCGATGCGCGGAACTCGCCGGACAGGACGCTGCCCAGGCCCATCGTGAAGCATGTCAGGGAACCGATCGCGTGAACCGCAGTCAATACGTGGAGGAATTTCATGCAGTCTTGTCGAGGTGCGTCACGAAGGTAGCCACTTCGCGCTCCGAGACGGGAGCAGGCCAGGGTCGCTCGCTGAACGCCGGCGTCATGCACCGGCCGTCACTGCGGCCGGCTCTGAAGCAGCTGCTTCACCCGATCCCTCTGCTCATAGTCCGGACCGATGCACAGGAGATCCGGGTCACCGCGCCACCGGTGCTGGCACGCACGCTCCAGTTTGCGAGACGGAACCAGTTCGAAGCCCCTGTCGTGGAGGAGCCGAGTACATTCCTCATCCGCAGCGGCGGAGTGAATCGCCACCAGGATGAGCACGCGAGAGGACAGGACCGGCAGTGCCCCCTTCAGCACATCAGCCTCGGATCCCTCGACATCGACTTTGATGAACGTCGGCGCACGCACGGCGCCGGACCGGACCAGCGTCTCCGCCGTGCGCACGGACACTTCCTGCTTACCGTGACCGAGCGCGTGCATCTTCGAAGTGGTTCCGCCCCCGAAGCGCGTGGTGCCCGTATACGAGGCCAGGGCAAAATCGTGGACGGACACATTCGCGAGTCGGTTCCAGCGAACGTGCCGTTTCAGAATGCGCGCATTTCGCTGGCTTGGCTCGAACGCGTGAACCCAGCCATCCGGTTTCACTCGAGTGGCGGCAAACAGCGTCACGTATCCATGGTGGGCCCCGATGTCCCATACGATGTCGCCCGACGCGATGAGGCCTCGTAGCAGGCCCATCTGCTCGCGAGCACGGCGTCCAGCCACATAGCCGCTTCCTGAGCTTGCCAGGTTCCACCACCGCCCGCGATTCACTCCGGCGATCACGGGAACCGGAACCCGCTCGGTCAGAGGGTCGATCCAGCTACGTATGACGGCAGGTATGCGCATCTGGTCGACATCCCTTCATGGAGGTACGCAGTTGGACGCGATGGAGGTACGCGGCAGCCCGGCGGCTTCACCTCCCTGCAGTGTGTCGCACGGTGCCAACCAGCAAAGGCTGATAGAACAGGTCATCGAGCCGCTCGACATCCGCGAGGTCGGCATCACGCATCAGGTCGAGCAGCTCGGCAATCGACACGGCGAAGTAGGTGGTATGAACATCGACCAGACCTTCTGATGCATTGTCCAGCGAGCGAATGCGAAGTGTGAGGTCGTAGAACCGCCCGTGCCATTCCCACTCCTGCTCTGCCATATAGCGACGTCCCTGCCACTCCCGCTCGCCGTACGGCAGGATCTGGCGTGTACCCGCAGGCTGCGGCGCATAATCACGGACGGACAGCACGACCCCACCGCCAGGGCGCACACAGCGCGCGATCTCTCGTATGGCGAGCGCGATTTCCGGGCTCGACGGGAGGTGCGGGAGAGCGTTGTCGCAGGCAATGGCGACATCGGCGAATCCAGACCGAAAGGGAAGCGCACGAAAGTCAGCTGCGGCGAACGGCACCGTGAGCCTGCGACGCCTCGATTCCGAACGGGCGCGATGCAGCGCCCGCGTCGATACGTCACTGCCAACCATCCGGAGGCCGCGCCCGGCAAGCCCGAGCGTCTGGGTACCGATTCCGGCCGCGGCATCCAGAACGAACCCGGTTTCCGTCGGCCACTGCTGCAGCACACGCGCGAGGATCCTCCCCTGCCGCTCCATGCTGCCATCCCAGTCGTCAAAGATCAGATGGTATGCATCGGCGAGTTGGTCATAGAAGCTGCGGGGATGTGCCATCAGCTGCCTGCCGGGGACGCGTCAGGCTGCGAGCGGAGCGAGGAGGCACGACTCGACCCGTCGTCCGCGGGATCGCCTGGAGACATCGCCGGGTGGAAGTGGATGGTCTGCCCGACGGCCAGCTCGCCGACGCGCACGACCGTGCCGTACACACCGGCGTTGTTCTGGTTCGCGCGAACCACGGCCTTCAACACTTCGGGTGCACGCGCTGCGGAATCGGGATCGAGGTTCACCATGGCGCAGCGAGCATCGCGCAACGTGACGTTGATGGCCGGACCGCCGCAATCCTCGCCGAACGCGAGGACGCCGCCCACCCATGCGTCTTCCTGGAACGGCGCCGCGTGCAGGGTTCGAACGACGATGTTCGGGCGGAACCGTCGTGCATCGGAGCTCCGGCCGGCAACGCGTGCGATCTCGCCCACGGTATCGGCCGTAATCACCGAGATGCTCGCTTCATCGAACACGCCTTGCTTCAGCCGCATCATCTGCACCGGAGCGCCGTGGCGACGTCCCACCTCCGTCGCCAACTCCTCGCCGAAGACGGTCATCTCTCTGCCATCCGGCGAGCGAACGTGTGTCGGAAACTCCTCGCCCGCCGCTCCGCCTCCGTACGGAGCGAAGAGCAGCAGGTCGGGGAGTCTGCTCGCCGTCAGCCAGGGGAAGTCACTGCGGTCGTTCGTCCGGCGCAACGCCAGGCGCCGGTCGCCCTCGATGCCATGCCAGCCCATACTGGCACCCTCGAGTCGGTCCCCACGCATCGATTTCACGGGGTACCGGAAGATCGCCTCCACATATCCAATCTCGATAGCCATGTGCGGTTTCAGTACGCACCCCCTTCCCTGCTCGACGGTCCGCTACCCTCGACGCGGTGCTCAGGCAGTGGCTGGTGCGGGTTCCGCATCACCACTCGGACCATAGATATCGGGCACCTTCGAGCCCAATGCCCGCAGATACGCGGAGAGCTGGCCCCGGTGGTGAACGCTGTGGTTGTTCGCGAAGCCGATCCAGGCGGCGCGCGTCTTCTTCATCATCCCGAAGAAGTCTACGGTGTCGGCCAGCTCACCGCCGGACATACTCGTCAGACGCTCCAGCCGAGCTGGCAGGGTGGCCTGGTAGAACGCAGCCGCCTCGCCAACGCTGCGGAACCGGGCCTCAGCCTGCTTCGCCGCAACGGGATCGAACTGAAATGCCCCGCGCTCGATGCTGTCGAGGAACCAGACGTCTGCGGTAACAATGTGGCTCACCAGTTCCCATGCCGATCGAGACTTCGGATCCGGCCGGTAGTCACGATTCGCGTCGGCAACGGCAGACAGCACCCGGACGGTGGCGGGCAGCTCACTCGTCCAGAGCTCCGTCATGGCGGCGGCTACGACCTTGGCCTGTTCGGGATTCAACATTTTCGCCTCTATACGTTGTTGATGGATCGGCACGCGCTCAGGTCACACCGGACCGCGATACGCGCCGCGACCAGCGGCTGGCACCGCTGACTATGCGCTGCCCTCATCCGCTGGAGACCGGAACAGGAGAAACCCGACTGCGGCGATCCAGACGACGCCGAAGTAAAGCCCGGTCTGAAACGCCATGGATGCCTCGGAAAAGCCGGTCTGTGCTTGAACGACTGCAAATGACATGGTGCCAACACTGGCCAGAACACTCAGAGCACACATTCCCACCGACCATCGCGCACCCAGCGTACTCCTCGCAAAGGCCGGAGCAAACAGTCCGGCTGCAATCGCAAACACGAACCACTGCAACGCGAACAGACCGGCCTCGACCTGCCTGACGGCGAAAGCCGACTCGAAGTACAGACTCTGTTGCGCGGAAGCGCCAGCAGCCAATCGCCGAACGAGCACCCCGAGGGCGACTCCGTCCACCGCCGCAAAGATCGCATAGACTGCGGCAAAGACGACCATCGCCACGCCTGCGAGCAACGCCCAGGCACCACTGACCCCGCGCCGCAGGCGCCACGCCAGTGCAACACCGGTCGCAGTCATCAGCAGGATACCGAGCAACTCCGCCAGATGGATGATCCCCCACCATCGCTCCTGTGCGTAATGCGCAAATGCCGTCTGCGTCTCATGCGGAGGCGTCCACGGGTGAAGCACCGCTGCAGCGGAATAGATTGCGATGCCGAGAACGGCCGTTACAGCGCCGACATGCGACAGGTGCCTGGTGGACGGTCCAGCGGGTTCACTTGGTGGCTGATTGCTGGAAATCTGCGATACCCCTTTCTGGAGCCACGAATGAACTTCGACGGCGGCGTGGGAAGATGGGGTGATGGCGACGGGCTGTGCAGTCAGCGGCCGACACTCTGGCGCGGCGTTTCGTGCTCCACGCGAATTCGCGGTCCGACGTCGGTTTGCTCGACGACTGCCAGATAGATCACGTCACCGGTATCCACCGATTCGGGCGCTAGCCACTTGAAATGGCCCGTCACGAGCACCTGCGAACGACTGAGCTGATCGAGCTCGAGATCCTGAAAGGCGAAGTATGACGGCCCCTGCCAGGTTCCGCGGTAGATACTGTCGATCCCGGCGTTGCTGAGATCCATGCGGGCGCCGTTCACGATGATGCTGGCACCCTCCGGGTGGTAGAATGCGGCGAGCGTGTCGCCGCGTTGCGCACGCAGCGCAGTCTCGTACGCGTCATACAGCTCGCGCACGGCTTCGGGTGACAACTCCGTTTCCTCCGCCGCGGGATCGGCCGCAGGGGAACAGGCCGTTGCTACCGTAACCGCGCACAGAATCGCCGACGTCATTCGCATGTGGACCTCCTTTGCCAGCGGTCCTTGCACGGTATGGCCTGACGCTCCGGCGTCGTCGCCACGGTGTGGGTCGAGATCGCTGCCGTCAGCCGGTTGCCGAACACGCGTCACACGGTGCCGGCACTCTCGCCGGGAGACCCCAGCCGGGCCTCGAGTGCGGCACGAACCGCCGGCCACTCTGCGGCAATGATACTGAAGTATACGGTGTCACGCACCCGTCCGCTCGACGTGATCATATGGGAACGGAGCACCCCTTCCTCGACGGCGCCGAGGCGGACGATCGCCGCGCGCGACCTGGCGTTCAGCGCGTCGGTCTTCAATTCGACGCGTATGCACCCGAGCGCCTCGAACGCCCAGCCCAGCATCAGGTACTTGGCCTCGGTGTTGATTGCAGTCCGCTGCCAGGGCCGGGCAATCCAGGTCCAGCCGATCTCCACGCGCCGGTTCGCCCGATCGATACTGCCGAAGCGCGTGCTTCCGACGACCCGACCGGTGGACCTGTCCACCGTGGCGAATGGCCATGCGGTGCCGGTATCGCGCTGAAGGAACGCTGCTCGCACGTACGCGGCAAGATCTGCCGACGTACGAATCTCGGTCATCGTCCACTGCCAGAGCTCCGGGTCGAACGCGACCTCAGCGAACGGACCTGTATGGCGCTCCTCGAGCGGCTCGAGGCGGACGTGAGCCCCTTCGAGTATCGGTATGGTCATGCTCGCGTTGCTCAGGTCTTGTCCTGGCCGCGCGAGGACGCGCTCTGAAACGCAATGCCGAGAACGGTAAACGCAACACCGAGCACAAAAAACACAATGCGTACGGATTCACCGCGAAATACGGGCAGTAGCCCCGCGACGATGAAGAGAAGTCCGGCGAGAAGAAACAGGCCAGCTGTCATTTGTGATGTCATTTCGATTCGCCCTCGCTCCGCATGACGCAGGTTGGTCCGCTGCGGTGGCCGTCCGTGCCACCGCTCCTCCAGCTCCGGATGCGCGTTGCACGCCCGGTCCGATTCCGCGGGACGATCTTCCCCCGCCATCATCGGGCAATGCAGGCATGACCGGCCCAGAGATGCTGGACGCGCGCATCCGACGCCGCTGACTCCAGCAGTCCGGCCACGCCACCGGCCGTGAATTCTTCTCCCAGGCTCGAACGCGCGATCACGGGATCGTACGCAGCTTCGAGCTCCGCTCGTGTCGCACCGAGACCGAGGCCGTCGACGGTGGTCAACGGACTGCCCTGGCCTACGCTCCACCCGGCGAGCTCTCCCCGGGCGAACCAGACAGTGAGCCCGTTCGCCCATCTGGCATACGCAGCGGCACAGTCGACGTTCTCGCCCTGTTCGACCGGCGCGGCTCCCAGCACCGCGCTCACGAAGCTCAGCGCATCCGCCGCCGGTGTGCCGAACGGCAGCGGCCGCGCAGCGCCCGTCGATGACAGGAACGCACGCAGACCTTCCCCTTCCAGGGACAGGAGCGCAGAATCTGCGGCAGGCTCGGCCGATGCGGGACGCGCGCCCGACTCCTGCGCGCCCTCCGGTACGGTACCCGCTGCGGAGTCGCCGTCGATGGTCGCTGCCGATTCCGTGCTCGCCGACATGTCACCGCATGCGGCGGCGAGACCCAACGCCAGCACGTACAGCGTGCACCGCCAGGGCAGTACGACATCCCTCATCCAGTCACCTCTCTCGTTGCTCGCGCTCCAGACGGGTCTGGAGCTGCTGGCGAGCCGAAGCCGCGTAGCGGGCGCACGCGCCACGATCGATGAGGCCGTCGGGGATGCGGCGCGCGCGCTCCCACAGCGCCGAAGCCGCAGGGTGCGGCGTGATCAGGACGTCGCACGCGATACGCTCGAGGAGCGCATGTCCGCGCTCGAAGTCCAGGACCGCCGTCGGATAGTCCCGGCTGTCGGAGAAGTGGATCGTTCCTGCCCGGCATACCGCTGCGCAGGACGGGCGCGCTGTGCTCACTCGCGAGGACCCGTGCGCCTGTAGCCTGCTGAGCGTCGTGGTAAAGACGGGCGTTCTCGACGGCGAAGGCGGCGCGGCGAGCG
>CAYSGF010000240.1:0-1516 GCA_964430275.1 uncultured Gemmatimonadaceae bacterium | reverse complement strand
ATGAGCACGCCGCAGCACCAGTACATCTACACGATGAAGGACCTGCGCAAGGTCGTCCCGCCGCAGCGGGAGATCCTGAAGGGCATATGGCTGTCGTTTCTGCCCGGCGCGAAGATCGGCGTCGTCGGTCCCAACGGAGCGGGGAAGAGCTCGCTGCTCCGGATCATGGCGGGCCTCGACCGCGACTTTCAGGGTGAGGCATTCGCAGCGAAGGGAATCCGGGTCGGCTATCTGCCGCAGGAACCGCAGCTCGATGCGGCGCTCGACGTGCGCGCAAACGTGGAAGAGGCGGTGCGCGCCACGCGCGACCTGCTGCGACGCTTCGACGAGGTGAACGCGAGATTCGCCGAGCCGATGTCCGATGACGAGATGCAGGCGCTGATCGACGAGCAGGCGAAGCTGCAGGACGCGATCGAGGCAGCGAATGCCTGGGATCTCGACCGCACGATCGAGATCGCCATGGATGCCCTGCGTCTGCCGCCCGCCGACGCCGACGTCTCGACGCTCTCCGGCGGCGAGCGGCGCCGCGTTGCGCTCTGCAAGGTGCTGCTCGAAGAGCCCGACATGCTCCTGCTGGACGAGCCGACCAACCATCTCGATGCCGAGTCGGTCGCGTGGCTCGAGCACCACCTGGCCGCGTTCAAGGGGACGATCGTCGCGATCACCCACGACCGCTATTTCCTCGACAACGTCGCGCAGTGGATCCTCGAGCTCGACCGCGGCGAGGGCATCCCGTGGCAGGGCAATTACACGAGCTGGCTGGAGCAGAAGCAGGAGCGCCTGCGCAGGGAGGAGAAGAGCGAGTCGGCACGCCAGCGCACGCTCCAGCGCGAGCTCGACTGGGTACGCATGGCACCGCGCGCGCGCCAGTCCAAGAGCAAGGCCCGCATTACCGCGTACGAGGATCTGCTGACACAGGACAAGCGGGAGCAGATGACGCGCGCGGAGATCGTCATACCGAATGGCCCGCGCCTGGGGGATGACGTGGTGATCGCGAACCAGGTCAGCAAGGCGTTCGGCGACAAGCTGCTCTTCGAGGGTCTCTCATTCCGTCTGCCGCGCGGCGGCATCGTCGGCGTGATCGGACCGAACGGTGCCGGCAAGACGACGCTGTTCCGCATGATCACGGGGCACGAGCAGCCCGACAGCGGCACACTGCAGGTCGGCCAGACGGTCGAGCTCGCGTACGTCGACCAGTCGCGCGACACACTGAACCCGGAGAACGGCGTCTGGGAGGAGATCAGCGGCGGCGACGACGAGATCGAGGTCGGCCGGGGCTCGAGCGTGAACTCGCGCGCGTACTGCTCATGGTTCGGCTTCAAGGGCAGTGATCAGCAGAAGCAGGTCGGCGTGCTCTCCGGCGGTGAGCGCAACCGCGTGCACCTCGCGAAGGTGCTGCGCAAGGGCGGCAACGTGATCCTGCTCGACGAGCCGACGAACGATCTGGACGTGGATACGCTGCGTGCGCTCGAGGAGGGCTTGCTCGGTTTCGCCGGTTGCGCGGTCGTCATCTCCC